>NZ_JBFUAW010000030.1:0-78484 GCF_056406095.1 Caulobacter sp. P1_D6
AGGGGGAGAATCTGGAGCGCCAAGATGCTCCCCCTCTGGGGGAGCTGTCGCGGAGCGACTGAGGGGGTCTTCCCCGACAGCAAAAAGAGGAGAACCAAATGCCCAAGACCGTCATCATCCCGCCCGGCACGGGCACGCCCATCGCCCCGTTCTCGCCGGGAACCCTGGCCGACGGGATCGTCTACGTCTCCGGCACCCTGGCCTTCGACAAGGACAACAACGTCGCCAATCCGGACGACGCCGAGGCCCAGACCCGTCAGGTGCTGGAGACCATCAAGTCGGTCATCGAGACCGCCGGCGGCACCATGGACGACGTGACCATGAACCACATCTTCCTGACCGACTGGTCCAACTACCAGACGATCAACAAGGTCTATGCCGAGTACTTCCCCGGCGACAAACCGGCCCGCTACTGCATCCAGTGCGGCCTGGTGAAGCCCGGCTTCGTGGTCGAGATCGCCAGCGTCGCCCACATCGGCAAGACGTGATGCAGAGCGGAACCGTCGACGGCCTGTACTACGAGGTTCACGGCGGTCCCGCGGCGGATCGCGGGACGGTGATCCTGTCGGCCGGCCTGGGCGGTTCCGGCGCCTTCTGGGCCCCGCAGATGGCGGCCCTGACCAGCCGCTTCCGGGTGGTGCTGTACGACCATCGCGGCACGGGCCGCAGCGTGCGGACCCTGACCGATCCGCACACGGTGGCCGTCATGGGCGACGACATCGTCAAGGTCATGGACGCCCTGGGCCTGGACCGCGCCCACGTGGTGGGCCACGCGGCGGGCGGCAACGCCGGCCTGGCCATGGCGCTAGACCATCCGGACCGCATGGGCAGGCTGGTGGTGGTCAACGGCTGGTCGCGGCCCGACCCGCACATCAAGCGCTGTTTCGACACCCGCCTGGCCCTGCTGAACAACACCGGCATCGCCGCCTATGTGCACGCCCAGCCGCTGTTCCTGTATCCGGCCGACTGGCTGAGCGCCAACAACGCCCGCCTGGAGGCCGAGGAAGTGCACCACATCCACGGCTTCCCGGACCCGGACGTCATGCGGGCCCGCATCCAGGCCCTGCTCGAGTTCGACATCGACGCCGACCTGGAGCGCATCGCCTGCCCGGTGCTGGTCAGCGCCAGCGCCGACGACATGCTGGTGCCCCTGGCCTGCTCGCGCCGCCTGGCCGAGCGCCTGCCCAACGCCGTGCTCGACATCGCGCCCTGGGGCGGCCACGGCTTCACCGTCACCGCGCCCGAGGCCTTCAACACCGCGGTCGTCAACTTCCTGAGCGGGGAAGCGGAATGACCTGCACCACACCTGTCATCCCGGACGAAGCGCGCAGCGCGAAGATCCGGGAGCGACGCGTGAACTCAGAGCTTCCGGCGGTCCCGGATAACGGCTTCGCCGTTTCCGGGATGACAGCGATTTTGCGAATTCAGGAGGGGAATTGATATGGAAATCGGCGTCTTCATCCCGATCGGCAACAACGGCTGGCTGATCTCCGAGGCGGCTCCGCAGTACATGCCGAGCTTCGCGCTGAACAAGGAGATCGTGCAGAAGGCCGAGAAGTACGGCTTCGACTTCGCCCTCTCGATGATCAAGCTGCGCGGGTTCGGCGGCAAGACCCAGTTCTGGGAGCACAACCTCGAGAGCTTCACCCTGATGGCGGGCCTGGCGGCCGTGACCGACAAGATCAAGATCTTCGCCACCGCCGCCACCCTGACCATCCCGCCGGCCATCGTGGCGCGCATGGCCTCGACCATCGACTCGATCGCCCCCGGCCGGTTCGGCATCAACCTGGTGACCGGCTGGCAGAAGGCCGAGTACGACCAGATGGGCCTGTGGCCGGGCGAGGGCCACTACACCGACCGCTACAACTACCTGGCCGAATACGCGACCGTGCTGCGCGAGCTGCTCGATACGGGCGTCAGCAACTTCAAGGGCAAGTATTTCGAGATGACCGACTGCCGGGTCAGCCCGCACCCGGAAGACACCAAGCTGATCTGCGCCGGCTCGTCCAACGAGGGCCTGGCGTTCACGGCGCAATATGCCGACTACAGCTTCGCCCTGGGCAAGGGCACCAACACCCCCACCGCGTTCGGCGGCGTCAACGACCGCCTGAAGGCCGCCGCCGACAAGACCGGCCGCGACGTGGCCTCGTACATCCTGTTCATGATCATCGCCGACGAGACCGACGAGGCGGCCATGGCCAAGTGGCAGGCCTACCGGGCCGGCGCCGACCAGGAAGCCCTGGCCTGGCTGACCAACCAGGCCGCGCCCAACGCGGCGGCGGGCTCCACAACGAACACCGCCCAGCTGGCCGCGCCGGAGTCGGCGGTGAACCTGAACATGGGCACGCTGGTGGGCTCGTACGAAAGCGTCGCGCGGATGCTGGATGAAGTCGCCGCGGTCGAGGGCACGGCCGGGGTGCTGCTGGTGTTCGACGACTTCGTGGCGGGGGTCGAGAACTTCGGGACGAAGATCCAGCCGCTGATGGCGTCGCGGGCCGGGGTCTAGGAAATTCCTCCCCCTGTGGGGGAGGTGATCGCGAAGCGATCGGAGGGGGGAGTTTGCCGAGGCGGGTCTGCTCCCCCCACCGGCCCATTCGGGCCGCCTCCCCCAAAGGGGGAGGGCCTAGGAAGCGACACCTAATCCACCGCCAGCATCCCCACCAACTGCAGCCGGAACACCAGCACGCTGTTGGCCGGGATCGGGCCGGCGGTGCGTTCGCCATAGGCCAGGTCGGCCGGGATCCACAGGGTCCATTCGTCGCCGACGTGCATCAGCGGCAGGGCCTCCAGCCAGCCTGGGATCAGGCCGTCGGCCGGCATGATCGCCGCCTGGCCGCGCTGGAACGAGCTGTCGAACACCGTGCCGTCCAGCAGCTTGCCCTCGTAGTGCACCTTGACGATGTCGCCGACCTTCGGCGACGGGCCGGTCTTGGGGCCCGAGGTGGTGATCTTGTACTGCAGGCCCGAAGCCGTGGTGACCACGCCCGGCGCCTTGGCGTTCTTGGCCAGGAAGGCCTGGCCCTCGGCCAGGGTCTTGGACGTGTCGATGGCGGCCGACAGCTGGGGCGGAGCGGACGGCTGCTGCGCCAGGGCGGGGCCGGAGATCAGGCAGAGGCCCAGGGCTAGGCCGGCGATACGGTTCATCTGAAACTCACGGTACGATCTGAAGCGGAAGGACGCTCGAAGCTGGACTGTCTTCCATGGACGCGTGGCGGCATCAAGACCGCCCGGTTCGCGATGGGCGACGGTGAAGGGAGGAAGCCATGGCGGGACATGCCGGTCCGTTGGCCGACCTGTGCCACTGGTGGCAGCGCCACCCACGGATCGGCCTGTACTGCGGGTGGTTCCTCATCGGTGCGGTCGTGCTGGGGTATCGTGGCTGTGGACCGATCTCTCCCAGGGTTATCGGTATTCGGTATGTTTACGGCCGCCGCCCACAGCGGCCGGAGGTATGGCCTTACGAGAGCAGCCTTGGGTCGTGTATTTAATCAAGCACAATCATTATCAGGATTTATGCATACGCTTTTCAATGTAGATTTGCCCAACGACCGCAATAATGAAAAATACCCCCACCACTAAAGCATTTTCAATGCGATCTCCAATATCATAATCAACTAATATTGTAAATAACACATAGGCAATCATGCAAGTTACATACCAAGCAACCAGCGACAAAATGAGGATGTTTTTCTTAGACAACTTCACTCCCACCATTTGCTGAAAATCGGACCAAGAGAATGGCCCCCCCCGGTTAAGCCCGCTCCAGCCGCGCCGGCGTGCCCTCGATGCGCTCCAGGCGCGGGTACTTCAGGCCGCCGCGGTAGTCGATCTTGACCGTCCGGTAGCGCTCGCCGTCCTTGATCAGCAGCTCGACCAGCGGGGCGTCGGCCTTGGCCGTGGCCTTGACCGTGTCCTTGATCAGGTCGTCGCTATAGGCCGTGCCGTTGACCGCCACGATCGTCTCGCCGGCCGTCAGGCCCGACTTGAAGGCCGGGGTGTCCCAGTTGACCGCCGACAGCAGGCCGTCCTTGCCGATCGTGATGCCCAGCGAATAGCTGAGATTGACGATCTTGCCCTTGGTCTCGGCCGCCTTGAAGAACTCGGTCGGGGTGTCGGTATAGACCAGCTTGTAGCCGCCGCGGGTCAGGCCATCCAGCGGCGCATGCTCGGACAGGCCCTCGACGCGGGTCTTCAGGAAGGTGGCCCAGTCATAGGCCACCACGCCGTTCAGGGTCTGGACCACGGTGTCGAAGTCGTAGGTCAGCACCACGTACGAGCCGTTATCGACGCCGAAGAAGGCCTTGGCGAAGTCGTCCAGCGACTTCTTGCCGTTGGTCTTCTCGCGGATCAGCGTGTCGGCGTCGAGCCAGATCAGCTGGCCTTCCGAGTAGTAGTCCTCGCTGCGCTGCCAGCTGGTCCACGAGGCCGGCTTGCGGTTGGCGATGATCGGGTCGTTGGTGGTGTCCAGCACGTTGCGCCAGTTGCGGCCGGCGCGGGTGTCGTAGAGCGCGGCGGTCATGGCCAGCGACTCCAGGCCCTGCTGCTTGGTCTGCAGGCCCGAGCGGGCGGCCAGCACGTTGCCCCAGTACTGGGTCTGGCCCTCGTAGACCCACATCAGGCTGTCGCGCATCGGCTCGTTCAGCGTGGGGGTGTAGAGGTCGGCGCCGCGGCGGAACTTGCCGTTCCACGAGTGGGTGTATTCGTGGGCCAGCAGGTCGCGGCCGACATAGGTCTTTTCCCAGTCGGTGAAGTACTTGGGGACCACGCCGTTTTCGCTGGAGCGGTGATGCTCCAGACCAATGCCGCCCATCTTGTCGGTCAGGGCCAGCAGGAAGTCGTAGTGGTCGTAGTGGTGCGAGCCGTAGAGCTTGTAGGCCTGCTGCACCAGGTTGCGGTGGATCTGCAGCTGCTCGGGCTTGATCTCCAGATATTCAGCCTTGTCGGCGACGATGTTCAGGCGCACCGGCGTGGCCGCGCCCGGGTCCAGGTCGACCTGCTTGAAGTAGCGGCCGGCGAACATCGGCGAGTCCACCAGGGTTTCGAAGGTGGTGGTCTTGAAGGTGGTGGACTGGCCGCTGGCCGAGGCCTTCTCCAGCGCGGTGCCGAAGCCCCAGCCTTCGGGCAGCTTGACGGTCGGCTCGATCTGGACGCGGCGCGTGTAGTAGCCGGCCGGGTAGAAGCCCAGCTGCAGCCACTGCACGTTCAGCATGTCGTCGGTCACCAGGATGCGGCCGACGTCCGACTTCACCGGGGTCAGGAACTGGAAGCTGACCTGGACCTCGGTCGCGCCCTCCGGCACGTCGAAGTGGAAGGCGTGGACGGCGACCGGGTCGCGGATCCACGGCAGGGTCTTGCCGCCGGCGGTGATCACCAGGCCGGCCACCTTGTCCAGGTCGTTGCGGGGCGAGTGGCCGCCGGGAACCCATTGCGGATACAGGATCGTCATCGGGCCGGACTTGGCCACCGGGATGGTCTCGCGAACCTGGAAGATCTTGCGGTCCAGGTCGGTGGCGTCGACCGACAGCTTCAGCACGCCGGGATAGGCCACGTCCTGGGCGGCGGCGATCGCCAGGGTCGGCGGAGCCTGGACCGGAACGCGCTCCTGGGCGAAGGCGCCGGACACGGTGAGCGAGAGAGCGAGGGCGGAGGCGGTAAAGAACAGCGTTTTCAAGAAACGACCCCAATGCGACGCGCAGGCATGCTCCCGCGACGAAAGGCGGCATACTTCTCCCCAAAGGCGCCGCTTGTCGAGATTGTCCGTCGCGGAGAATGCGCGGTTCATCGCGTTTTCCGCGCTCGCCCATGCGGTGGGCAGGGGCTGTCTTTGGGTGACCTGCGTTAGCTGGCGGGGATGGTGGGCTCACCTGCCGACCGTCGGTTAGGGCGGGGTGTCGCTTTCGAAACCGTTCCCATGGGGCCGGAATGCGCGCCCCTGAGCGCAGCCCTACGCCGCTTCCGGCCAGCTCGCCTCCAGCGCCCGCACCGCCCCCAGCAGCCTCGCCGGCGAGATCGGCTTCTCCAGCCGGGCGTCGCCGCGTTCGTCTTCCTTCAGCAGGTGCTCGTCGCGAGCCGAGGCCAGCAGCACGGCCGTGCGGGCGCCGCGGCGGCGGCGGGTGGCCTTGATCAGTTCGCCGCCGTTCATGCGGGGCATCGAGAAGTCGGTGATCAGCAGGTCCGGATCGAAGGCGTCCATGGCCTCCAGGGCCTGTTCGCCGTCGCGGCAGACCAGCACCTCGAACCCCGCCTCGCTGAGCGTGATCTCGTGGATGGTGGCCAGGAGGATGTCGTCCTCCGCGACTAGGATCTTGCGCAACGCTCGCCCCCGGACGTGCTTAACAACTGGTAAACAGGTGTAGCCGCCCCCGCGGCGCGCGTCCCCGTGCGCTATCGTCGCACTGGGCGATCCAAGCAGGGGGGCGATCCAAGCACGGGGTGATCCAAATTTCCTTAATCCGGTCGGAAAGCTGGAACGGGCGGTCGGCGTCGCGCGGGAAGGCTTGCTTTTGCAAGTCGTTCTCAAGTATGGGCATGAAGCTCAGCCAAGGCCCTCCCGCCTCCCAAACCTCGCGCCTCTGGATTTCGTGAAGACCGCACCCGCCCAGCAAAGCCGCTCGTTCTGGCTCAAGCAGCTGCACCAGTGGCACTGGATCAGCGCCGCCTTGAGCCTGATCGGCATGCTGCTGTTCGCGATCACCGGCTTCACCCTGAACCACGCCGGCCAGATCGAGGCCGAGCCGAAGGTCGTCAGCCGCAAGGCGACCGTGCCCGCCGACCTGCTGGCCGAACTGGCCAAGGGTCCGGTCGAAGGCAAGCGCCCGCTGCCGATCCAGGTCGAGACCTGGCTGGACAAGGCCGTCGACGCCGACATCGCCCGCCGCGCGGGCGAGTGGTCGGAGGAGGAGGTCTATGTCGCCCTGGCCCGCCCTGGCGGCGACGCCTGGATCAGCATCGACCGCGCGACCGGCGCCGTCGAGCACGAGAAGACCACGCGCGGCGCGATCAGCCTGCTCAACGACCTGCACAAGGGCCGCAACGCCGGCAAGGCCTGGGGCTGGTTCATCGACATCTTCGCCGGCGCCTGCGTGGTCTTCGCAGTCACCGGCCTGATCCTCCTGCAGTTCCACGCCCGGGCCCGCCCCCTGACCTGGCCCCTGGTGGCCGGCGGTCTGGTGATCCCGCTGCTGCTCGTCATCCTTTTCGTCCACCTGTGAGGCGTCCCGACATGAAGCGTTCCCTGTCTCTCCTGACCTTCGCCGGCGCCGCCGCAGCCGGCGCTCCGGCACTGGCCGCCGACCTCAACGTCACCGTCGAGGTGCCGCGCCTGACGGTCGCCGAGTACCACAAGCCCTATGTCGCCATCTGGGTGGAGGCGCCCGACGCCTCGGCCGCCGCGACCCTGGCCGTCTGGTACGACGCCGACTCCAAGGAAGACAAAGGCACCAAGTGGCTGAAGGACATGCGCCAGTGGTGGCGCAAGGCCGGCCGCACCATGACCTTCCCGGCCGACGGCCTCAGCGGCGCGACCCGCGCGCCGGGTCCGCAGAAGCTGGTGTTCAGCGGCGCCAAGGGCCCGTTGAAGGACCTCAAGCCCGGCCAGTACACCCTGGTGGTCGAGGCGGCCCGCGAGGTCGGCGGCCACGAGGCCGTCCGCGTGCCGTTCGTATGGGGCAAGCCCGGCAAGCCCGCCACCGCCAAGGGGACGGCCGAAGTCGGCGCCGTCACCGTCGCCGTCAAATAGAACCAGAGAGAAACGCCATGACCTTCAAGAAGCGCCTTCTCGCCGTCGCCGCCGGCATCGCTCTGATCCTGCCCTCGGCCGCCAGCGCCCACCGCGGCTGGATCGTGCCGTCGTTCACCGTTCTGTCGGGCGACGGCGCCTGGGTGACCGTCGACGCGGCGATCTCCAACGAGCTGTTCTACGCCGACCACAATCCGATGCGGCTGGACGCGGTGACCGTCACCGCGCCCGACGGCTCGGTCGACAAGATCCAGAACGCCACGACCGGCAAGTACCGTTCGACGTTCGACGTCCAGCTGGCCAAGCCGGGCACCTACAAGATCGGCTCGGCCACCAGCACCGTCATGGCCAGCTGGACGCAGGACGGCCAGGTCAAGCGCTTCCGCGGTTCGCCGGACGACTTCGCCAAGCAGGTCCCGGCCGGCGCCGCCGACCTGAAGACCATCAAGAGCTTCAACCGCAACGAAACCTTCGTCACCCGCGACGCGCCGACCACCACGGTGTTCGCCCCGACCGGCAAGGGCCTGGAGCTGGTCCCCGTGACCCACCCCAACGACCTGGTGGCGGGCGAGGCGGCGACCTTCAAGTTCCTGCTGGACGGCAAGCCGGCCGCCGACCTGGAAGTGACCCTGGCCCCCGGCAATTCGCGCTATCGCGCCACGCCCGGCGACTTCAAGGTCAAGACCGGCGCGGACGGCTCGTTCAAGGTCACCTTCCCGGAAGCGGGCATGTACTGGCTGAACGCCACCGTGCGCACGGGCGAGACCGGCCGTGGCCCCGGCGGCGGCATGGGCGGTCCTGGCGGCGGTCCCGGCGGCGGCGCCCCCGGCGGCGCTCCGGCCCCCGCCGCGCCCCTGGCCGGCAACGGCATGAGCGCCAGCTACACCGCCACGCTCGAAGCCCTGCGGCCGTAGACCTCACAAGCGTTGTCATCCCGCGTGGCAGGACGATATGGCCGGCGCGGTGGAACGTCCTCGTCCTTCGACAAGCTCAGGATGAGGACGAATGTTTCAGTAGAAATCCTCATCCTGAGCTTGTCGAAGGACGAGGATTTCTTCCCGCCGCCGTTCCAGTCACCGGACAGCCGCTTGGCTTCGACCGGGATGACAACGATTGAGATCATCCGAATGACCCGCGTCCTCGTCCCCCAGTTCGCCGAGCCGCCCGCCCGCCCGATCGGCGGCGCGGTGCTGGCGCTCGCCGGCCAGACGATGGGCACGACCTGGTCGGTCAAGCTGGTCGCCCCGCCGACCGCGAACGCCGACGCCCTGACGGCCATGGCCCAGCGCGAGCTGGACAGCGTGGTGGAGCAGATGAGCCCGTGGGAGCCGCTGTCGGACCTGTCGCGCTACAATCGCGCCGCCGCCGGCGGCTGGACCGCCTTGCCCCCGGCTTTCGCCCAGGTGCTGCGCTGCGCCCTGGACGTGGCCGAAGCCACGCACGGCGCCTTCGATCCGACGCTGGGCGACCTGGTCGACCTCTGGGGCTTCGGCCCCCGCCCCTTCTCCGGCGAGCCGCCGACCGCCCAGGACATCGCCAGGACCCGCGCGGCCGCCGGCTGGCGTCGCGTGACCCTGGACGGCGACGGCCTGTTCCAGCCGGGCGGCCTGCGCCTGGACCTCAACGGGATCGCCAAGGGCTTCGCGGTCGACCAGATCGCCGCCGCCCTCGACCGCGCGGGAGCCCGCTCCTATTTGGTCGAGGTCGGCGGCGAGCTGCGCGGGACCGGGGCCAAGCCCGACGGCCAGCCCTGGTGGGTCGAGCTGGAGCGCCCGCCTGCGGCGAATGACGGTTCGCGCACCCTGGTCGCCCTGCACGGCCTGTCGGTGGCGACCTCGGGCGACTACCGCCGGTTCTTCGAACACGACGGCCGCCGCTACGCCCACACGCTGGACCCGGCCACCGCCGCCCCGGTCGCCAACGCCACGGTCAGCGTCACGGTGCTGGACAAGAGCTGCATGCGCGCCGACGCCTACGCCACGGCCCTGGCCGTGATGGCCCCCGACGCCGCCCTGGCCTTCGCCGCCGGGCACGGCCTGGCCGCGATGATCCTGGCGCGCGGCCCGGCGGGCCTGGAAGAGCGCCTGTCGCCCGCCCTGTCGGCGATGCTCGAGGAATGACCAGCCTGACGCCGTTTTGGGAAGCCCTGACGCCCGAGGCCCGCCGCCTGTGGACCGCCGGCCTGGTGCTGGGCGTCTACGTCCTGTTCTGCCTGGCCATCGCCCTGCGCGAGGCCCTGCGCCGCCGCGCCACGCGCCGCGCCGCCGACGCCCTGTCGACCAGAACCGGCGCTCCGATCCTGGTGATCCACGCCAGCCAGACCGGCTTCGCCGAGGAACTGGCCATGGCCACCGCCAAGCTGCTGGGCGACGCCGGCGCGCGGGTGACGCTGAAGAGCCTGGCCGAGGTGACGTCGGCGGACCTCGCCACCGCCGGCCGCGCCCTGTTCGTGGTCAGCACCACCGGCGAGGGCGATGCCCCCGACACCGCCCGCCGCTTCATCCGCGACGTGATGGGGCGCGACGTGATGACCGGCCAGCCCGCCCTGCACGGCCTGAGCTACGGCGTGCTGGCCCTGGGCGACAGCGGCTACGCCCACTTCTGCGCGTTCGGCCGCACGCTGGACGCCTGGCTGGCCCACCACGGCGCCGCGCCGCTGTTCGACCGGGTCGAGGTCGACGACGGCGATCCGGCCGCCCTGCGCCACTGGCAGTCGCATGTCGGCGTGCTGGCCGGCGTCACCGACGCCCCCGACTGGACCCGTCCGCGCTACGGCCGCTGGCGGCTGGTCGATCGCCGCCGGTTGAACCCCGGAAGTCCCGGCGACGCGGCCTTCCACATCCGGCTCGAGGCGCTGGACGCCGCGACCTGGGAAGCCGGCGACATCCTGGAGGTCGGTCCCCGCAACGACCCGGCCGAGGTCGCGGCCCTGCTGGTCCGGCTGGGGCTGGACGGCTCGGCCCTGGTCGTCGCCGAGGAGGCCGCCACCCTGGCCGAGGCCCTGTCCTGGCGACGCCTGCCGCACGACGACGGCTTCGCGGCGGCCCCCAATCGGACTTTGGGGCCCCAGGCCCTGGTCGACGCCCTGCCGCCCCTGCCCCACCGCGAATACTCGATCGCCTCGCTGCCGGCCGACGGCGGGGTCGAGCTGCTGGTCCGGGCGATGAAGCGGGCCGACGGCAAGCCGGGGTTGGGCTCGGGCTGGCTGACCGCCCACGCCGCGCCGGGCGCCGAGATCGCCGCGCGGGTGCGGACCAACCGCGCCTTCCACGGCCCGCGGGACGACCGGCCGCTGATCCTGATCGGCAACGGCACGGGCCTGGCCGGCCTGCGCGCCCACCTCAAGGCCCGCGCGGCTCTCGGACATCACCGCAACTGGCTGGTGTTCGGCGAGCGCACCTCGGCCCACGACTTCTTCCATCGGGATGAGATCGAGGCCTGGCGGACGGACGGCGTTCTGGCTCGGCTGGACCTGGCCTTCTCCCGCGACCAGGACCGCAAGGTCTATGTCCAGCACCGCCTGATGGAGGCCGCCGAACCCCTGCGCGCCTGGGTCGCCGACGGGGCGGCGATCTATGTCTGCGGCTCGCTGGAGGGGATGTCGGGCGACGTCCACGCCGTGCTCGTGTCGGTGCTGGGCGCGGAGACGATGGAGCGCCTAGCGGACGAGGGGCGGTATCGGCGGGACGTTTACTGAGGTCGGGGACATGCACTTGTGCGTGTCCCCAGCAGACGCAGTGCGAAACTTGGGGACACGCCGCAAGGGCATGTCCCCGTCAGTTGGACAGGCGATCCCGCTCCTCCGGCGTGTTCGCCCCCCGCAGCCGCAATCGCAGTGCCTCGTCACAGGGCAGCGCCGCCAGCCCCGCCCGTTCGACCAGCCGCCGCAGCGGCCAGCCCGCCTCGGCGTCCGCCGGCAAGGCGGCCAACTTCAGCACCATCGGCACGGGCAGCCCCTCGTAGGACGCTCCCGGCTCCCCGGCCGCCAGCAACGGCGCCAGGTCCTCGACCGTCACGGTCGGCGCGTCGACCGCCAGCACCAGGGCCCGCGTCAGGCCGTGCGCCGCCAGGGCCCTCGCCCCGGCCAGCACCCCGCCCACCGGACCCGCGCCGGGGGCCGGGTCGTCGACATGCTCCAGCCCGTGATCGCTGCCCGCCGTCAGCACGCGGACCGCGCCGGCCGCCATCGCCAGGGCCGCCACCCGGTCGACCGCCCGCTGGCCGTCCCATTCCAGCGCGGCCTTGTCGGCGCCCATGCGACGCGAGGCGCCGCCGGTCAGGATGATCGCCCCAAACAGATTCATGCCGACAGACTAGGTCAGACAAAGTTCGCCGTCTGCACCCTCCTAGGGCGCGACGGGTTCGGACGAAAGCAGGACAGGACAGGAAACCGCGCCCCGTGATCGCGCTGTGGGACCGCGTGCTCCATCAAAGACTTGCGGCTTGTCTTCCAAGACGCGGCCGAAACGGTCTAGTGTCCGCCGCGATCAAGGGACGGAACATCGATGAACGATCGTAACGAGCGTCAACGCCGCCGCACGACCCAGAGCGCGACCATCCGCGACGTGGCCGCCCTGGCCGGCGTGTCGCCGATGACCGTGTCGCGGGTCATCAACCGCGAGACGACGGTCAAGTCCGAGACCAAGGCCCTGGTGGACGCGGCGATCCGCGACCTCAACTACGCCCCCAACCCCGCCGCCCGCAGCCTGGCCGGCTCGGCCCCGTTCCGCATCGGCCTGCTCTACGACAACCCGTCGACCGGCTACCTGTCGGAGTTCCTGGTCGGGGCGCTGGACGAAAGCAGCCGCACGGGCGCCCAGGTGGTGATCGAGAAGTGCGCCGAGCCCGAGCTGGCCGGCGCCACCCTGACCCGCCTGCTGAAGACCGGCGTGGACGGCCTGATCCTGCCCGCCCCTCTGTGCGAGAGCGCCCAGGTGCTGGCCGAGGTCAAGAAGGCCGGCGCCGCCGCCGTGGCCGTGGCCCCGGGCATGCCCAGCGCCGACATGGCCACCATCCGCATCGACAACGAGGCCGCCGCCTACGAACTGGCCGAGCACCTGCTGGCCCTGGGCCACAAGCGGTTCGGCGTCATCAAGGGCCACCCCAACCAGACGGTCAGCCAGCAGCGCCTGGACGGCTTCCTGTCGGCCCTGAAGGCGGCCGGCGTCCCGGACGGCAACGTCCGCGTCGAGCAGGGCTACTTCACCTATCGCTCGGGCCTGGAGGCCGCCGAGCGGCTGCTGGGCGAGGACGACCGGCCCACCGCCATCTTCGCCGGCAACGACGACATGGCCGCGGCCACGGCGGGCGTCGCCCACCGCATGGGCCTGGACGTGCCGGAAGACCTGTCGATCGTCGGCTTCGACGACACCTCGATCGCCGCCAACATCTGGCCGGCCCTGACCACCGTCCACCAGCCCATCGCCGCCATGGCCCGCGCCGCCGTCGACCTGGTCCTGGAAGAGATCCGCCGCAAACGCGGCAAGGCCGGCGAGCCGAGGCAGCTGATGCACCCGCACACGCTGATCGTGCGGGATTCCACGGGGCCGGCCCCGGAGGGGTGACTGGCCGACGACGACGTGATTCTAGCGGCGCGTTTCGACCCTAGCCGGACAGGGGCCAATAAAGGGCTGCCACGACTGGCCGGTCATGGTTTCGCTGGGTAAGCTTCCCAAGGCGAACCATCCCGATAGGCGCCTTCGCCGTATTTGATCAGGCAGCGCATAAACTCCGGGTCAAATATGTCCTCATCGTTTTGATTGGGGTCTGTGCAGGGGTGGTCATGAGCTGACGCAATGTAGGTGCGTGTCTCCCAGATCCGCGATGCCGCGATATGAGCGTTGTAAACCGAACCTTGCTCCAGTTGATCGAAGGCGATCGCCTGTAGGCGCATGAGCGTAGGAATTAGAGCGGCCTTTATGCCTGGCGGCTGGGTGATGGCTTTGACACCAGGGTCACCGTTCATGATCACATAGACATTAGCCGGTTGCGTGGTTCCTCGCTGGCGTGCGTCGTCGCGAACACCCGTCAAAAACGCCTCTTGCGAGCCGATAAAGAAAACCGAGTTGCGGACTCCTGCATCGTAATACGGCACGCCGTTTAGAGTGGTCTGCCTGAACACCGCCGGGATCGCCGCGGAACTCATGATTGCTCCGACGAAGCATTCCGAACGCTCGTCGGCCTTGAGATCGCGCGCCATCCTCGTGAGGTCGATCGCGTACATCTTGCCATCAAGCGCGTTGATCGTGCCTACGAACAGCCTACGCCCGTTGGCCTCTTCCGCAGCGACGGCGTCAAGAACCTCCGGCGTGAGAAGCTTTC
Organism: Caulobacter sp. P1_D6; assembly: GCF_056406095.1. Taxonomy (NCBI): domain Bacteria; kingdom Pseudomonadati; phylum Pseudomonadota; class Alphaproteobacteria; order Caulobacterales; family Caulobacteraceae; genus Caulobacter; species Caulobacter sp. P1_D6. Next base: position 14,060 of record NZ_JBFUAW010000030.1, read on the forward strand.
CCACGCGCTCGCGCAACGGCGATAGGTCCGCCGTCGACCCGTGTGAGAGGAAGAAGAGCGATCCATGTCTTTTAACGAGCTCGCTCTCCTTGTTGATCGAATAGGCCGCCTCAAGATCATCTGCTCGACCAAGGAAGGCGAAGGTGGACTGCATCGCCCCTGTACTCACGCCTGTGACGACGTCGAACGTAGGGCGGCCATGATCTCCCCAAGCCTTATAAAAACCGGCGCCGTACGCGCCCCACTTTCCGCCCCCGGACAAAATCAAAATGTTCGCTTCCCGTGGGACCAAATCCTTGCGGCTAGCCAGCGCTGCCTTGATGTTCATCGCGAGCGGCTCGTCGGTTAGGCCAATCTCCCCACCAGGTGTGACCGGAACCGCAAATCTGAACGCGTCTATCCGTGGGCAAGCGAAATTCATCGGCTCGTCTGTTGCGCATGCGCAAAGCGTCAGCGCTGACCAGATTATCACCATGACACGCAAAATCATTGCCGCCCCCGGACCATTCATCGAACATCGATCTTCGAATAAACGTCACCTTGAGGCAAGCGGATAGATTGTACCGGAGGCACAACGCCCTCTTAGGAGGTTGCGTTCGATTCCGGGCCTCACTGATCCAGACGCCCCGCCCCCGTCGCCCCCTCCACCAAAGACCGCACCAGCTCGGCGTCCGCGTCCGTGGCCGGGTTGTAGACGACCATGCTCAGGTCGGGCCGGCCGTCGACGACGAAGGCGGAGTATTCCATCGCCAGCGGGCCCAGGATCGGGTGGCGCAGGTGCTTGGTCCCTTCGCCGTGCGCGAGCACGTCGTTCTCCAGCCAAAGGCGCTTGAACTCGGGGCTGGTCAGGCAGAGTTCGTCGACCAGTTGGCTGACCTCGGACATCGCGCCGACCCGCGCCGCGTCCGCGCGGAAGGTGTTGACCACGAACCGGGCCACGCGCTCCCAGTCGTGCTGCGCGGCGCGGACCCGGGGGTTGCCGAACATCATGCGCAGCAGGTTGCGCTGGTCCGGCGGCAGCGCGCCGTAGTCGGTCAGCACCACGGCGGCGGCGCGGTTCCAGGCGATGATGTCCCAGGTCGCGGTCTTGATCATGGCGGGGCTGAAGGCCATGCCGTCCAGCACCCGCTGCAGGCGGGGCGACACCCCCTCGCTGGCCTTGTAACGGACCTCGGGCGGACGCCCCAGGCCGAGCAGGAACACATGCTCGCGCTCGACATCGGTCAGCATCAGGGCGCCGGCGATCCGGTTCAGCACGTCGGCCGAGGGCGCGCCGCCCCGGCCCTGCTCCAGCCAGGTGTACCAGGTGGGGCTGATGTTGGCGCGCTGGGCGACCTCTTCGCGGCGCAGGCCCGACGTCCGACGGCGCGACGCCGGGAACCCCAGGGCGGCCGGATCCAGGCGCGTGCGGCGGTCCTTGAGATAGGCTCCCAGCCGGTTCTCGGTCTCGACGCTCATGCCGATCCTGTTAGATATTATACTAGGATAAAGTCACTACTTTAATAGGATCATCCTAGGGCGATATCCCTCTCCGGACAACACTCGGAGAGTTTCCATGCGTGTCTTCCTCACCGGCGCGACCGGCTTCATCGGTTCGGCCATCGTTCCGCAACTGCTCGAGGCGGGCCACCAGGTCCTGGGCCTGACGCGGTCGGACGCCGGCGCCCAGGCGCTGGCCGCCGCGGGCGCGAGGGCCCATCGCGGCAGCCTGGAGGATTTGGACAGCCTGCGTGCCGGCGCGGCCCAGGCCGACGGGGTGATCCACTGCGCCTTCGACCACGACTTCTCCAACTTCCTGGCCAATTGCGAGAAAGACGCGCGCGCCATCGAGGCCCTGGCCTCGGCGCTGAGGGGATCGGATCGCCCGCTGGTCATCACCTCGGGCGTCGGCATGGGAAGCCCCGGACCTGGCCGGCCGGCGACCGAGGACGTCTTCAACCTCGACCATCCCAACCCCCGCCGCGCCTCGGAGATCGCCGGCGCGGCGGCCCTGGAGGCCGGCGTCAACGTCTCGGTGATGCGCCTTCCCCAGGTCCACGACCCGGTCAAGCAGGGGCTGATCACGCCCTCGATCGAGATCGCCCGCGCCAAGGGGATTTCGGCCTATGTCGGCGACGGCGCCAATCGCTGGGCGGCCGCCCATGTGCTGGACGTCGCGCGCCTCTATCCGCTGGCCCTGGAGCGCGGACAGGCCGGGGCCCGCTACAACGCGGTGGCCGAGGAAGGCGTCTCGGCCCGCGAGATCGCCGAAGTCGTCGGCGCGGGCCTGAAGGTTCCCGTGGTGTCCCTGACGCCGGAAGAGGCGGCGGGTCATTTCGGCTGGTTCGCGATGTTCGCGGGCCTGGACATGCCGGCGTCCAGCGCCTGGACGCGGCAGACCCTGGGCTGGGACCCCACGGGCCCGGGCCTGCTCGCCGATCTCAAGGCGATGGACTACGGGGTGTAGGGCGGCAACAACGGCGCTGGGAAATCCTCGTCCTTCGACAAGCTCAGGATGAGGATTTCCACTGAACCGCCGCCAAATTCGCCCTCATCCTGAGTTTGTCGAAGGACGAGGACGTTCCGGGCGCCAGCGCCCGATCACCCCTCCTCGGTGATCCCGTCCACCCGATCCGGATAAAACGCCAGGTGGTCCTGGATCGCGGCCACCGACGGATAGGCCGCCTCGTAGGTCCAGATGGCGTTGACCGACCGCTCGCCGCCCGAGGGGATGCTGAAGTACGAGGCCTCGCCCTTGTAGGGGCAGTAGGTGGCGTGGTCGGTGCGGGCCAGAAGCGTCATGTCGACGTCCTTGCGCGGGATGTATTGCACCCCCGGATAGGACGCCTCCTTCAGGGTCAGGGCGTCGCGGGTGTCGGCGATGACCTTGCCGCCCAGGGTGACGACCACCCGCCTGGGATTCGGCGTGACGGTGATGGGGTGATCGGGCCCCGGAATCTTGATCGGGCGATCGGTCATGGCGTTGTCCCGCTAAAGCTTACACCGTTGTAAGTGGTCTCCGGCCGGTCCTTCCGCTAGGGCATAGGCGCGATTTGCACCTCGCGCCGGGGCTTGCGCTGAGCGTCGTGTTAGCGCTAACAACGTCATCGACAAGTGACGGGGGGGCGTGGGCGGCGAGTCAAGACCGGTCCAACGCGCCCGCCAGGGAGAGAGACGACCGGTGGCCCTTAGCGATTTCCTTCCCGACGATTGGCGTGACGCGACCCTGCTGGGCCGCATCGACTTCGGCCAGGGTCCGACTCCCGTCCTGATCCGCGGCGGCCGGATCGAAGACGTCAGCAAGATCGCCCCGACCACCTCCGACCTGATGAACGCCTTCGAGCCCGGCGCGGCGATCCCGCGCGGCGAGGACCTGGGTCCGCTGGAGGCGCTGGACGTGCGCGCCGTCTGGGAGAACCCGGAAGGCGCGGCCGCCAAGCTGCTGGCCCCGGTCGACCTGCAGGTGCTCAAAGCCGCCGGCGTCACCTTCGCGGTCTCGACCCTGGAGCGGGTGATCGAGGAACGCGCCCGCGGCGACGCCGCCGAGGCCCTGAAGATCCGCGCCCAGCTGGCCGACAGCATGGGCGGCGACCTGCGCGGCGTCGATCCGGGTTCGGAGGGCGCCGAGCGCCTGAAGCAGACCCTGATCAAGGGCGGCCTCTGGTCGCAATATCTGGAAGTCGCCATCGGCCCCGACGCCGAGATCTTCACCAAGGGCCCGACCCTGTCCTCGATGGGCTGGGGCGACCATGTCGGCGTGCGCAGCGACAGCCACTGGAACAACCCCGAGCCGGAAGTCGTGCTGCTGTGCGACGGCCAGGGCCGGATCCGCGGCGCCTCGCTGGGCAACGACGTCAACCTGCGCGACTTCGAAGGCCGCTCGGCCCTGCTGCTCAGCAAGGCCAAGGACAACAACGCCTCGTGCTCGATCGGCCCGTTCTTCCGCCTGTTCGACGACGGCTTCTCGCTGGACGACGTGCGCTCGGCCGAAGTGACGCTGAACATCACCGGCCGCGACAACTTCGTGCTCGACGGCCACAGCAACATGAGCCTGATCAGCCGCGACCCGGCCGTGCTGGCCGGCCAGGCCTACGGCAAGCAGCACCAGTACCCCGACGGCTTCGCCCTGTTCCTGGGCACGATGTTCGCGCCGATCCAGGATCGCGACGCCGCCGGTCAGGGTTTCACCCACAAGGTCGGCGACCGCGTGCGCGTGGCCACCCCCAAGCTGGGCGTCCTGGAGAACGAGGTCACCACCTGCGATCTCGCCGCCCCGTGGACGTTCGGCGTCTCCGCCCTGATCCGCAATCTGGCCGGCCGAGGCCTGCTGTGAACATTGAAGTAAAGCGCCCGCAAGTGAGCACCTCCTCCGCCATCTATCCCAGCCTTCGAGGCAAACGCGTCGTCATCACCGGCGGCGGTTCGGGCATCGGGGCGGGCATCGTCGCCGGCTTCGCGCGCCAGGGTTCGGAAGTCATCTTCCTGGACGTCGCCGACGAAGACTCCAAGGCGCTGGCCGCGCAACTCGCGGGCTCCAACATCGCGCCGACCTACATCCGCTGCGACCTGATGGACCTGGACGCGGTGGCCAAGACCTTCGCCGACATCGGCCCCATCGACGTGCTGGTCAACAACGCCGGCAACGACGACCGCCACAAGCTGGCCGACGTGACGCCCGCCTATTGGGACGAGCGCATGAACGTCAACCTGCGCCACATGCTGTTCTGCACCCAGGCCGTGGCCCCGGGGATGAAGGCGCGCGGCGGCGGGGCGGTGATCAACTTCGGTTCGATCAGCTGGCACCTGGGCCTGGAGGACCTGGTCCTCTACGAAACCGCCAAGGCCGGCATCGAGGGCATGACCCGCGCCCTGGCCCGCGAGCTGGGCCCCGACGACATCCGCGTCACCTGCGTGGTGCCAGGCAACGTCAAGACCAAGCGCCAGGAGAAGTGGTACACGCCCGAGGGCGAGGCCGAGATCGTCAAGGCCCAGGCCCTGAAGGGCCGCCTGATCCCCGAGAACGTCGCCTCGCTGGTGATGTTCCTGGCCTCGGACGACGCGAGCCTGTGCACCGGCCACGAATACTGGATCGACGCCGGCTGGCGTTGATCGGCGCGTAACCCCCGCGCACCCGGCTTCGCTCCCAAAAGCGCCTCGCCGATCCTCGACCTTTGGAGGTGCTGTCGCGAGGCGGCCGAGGGGGTATACCGCTATGAACTGAGAGGATGTCGCGCATGCCTAACCCCACCTGCGTCTGGGACCTGAAGGCCACCCTCGGCGAGGGGCCGATCTGGTCGGCCGAGGAACAGGCCGTGTGGTTCGTCGACATCAAGGGCCACAAGGTCCACCGCTTCCATCCGGCCAGCGGCGAGACGGCCAGCTTCGACGCTCCCGACCAGGTGACCTTCCTGGCGCCCCGGGCCGGCGGCGGCTTCGTGGCGGGGCTGAAGAGCGGCCTGCACCACTTCCACCCCGACAGCGGCTTCGCCTTCCTGGGCGAGATCGAGCCGCCGGAGCTGAACAACCGTCCCAACGACGCCACCGTCGACGGCGCGGGCCGGCTGTGGTTCGGCACCATGCACGACGGCGAGGAGACCCCGACCGGCGCGCTCTACCGCCTGGACGAGGCGGGCCGGCCGGTGCTGCAAGACAGCGGGATCTGCATCACCAACGGCCCCTGCGTGTCGCCCGACGGCAAGACCTTCTACCACACCGACACCCTGGAGAAGGTGATCTGGGCTTATGACCTGGACGCCGACGGCGGCCTGTCGAACAAGCGCCCGTTCTTCAAGCTCGAGATCGACGACGCCTGGCCCGACGGCTCGGTGGTCGACGCCGAGGGCTTCGTCTGGACGGCCCTGTGGGGCGGCCACGGCGCGCTGCGCCTGTCGCCCGCCGGCGAGATCGTCGACCGCGTCACGCTCGACGCCATCAACGTCACCAAGCCCTGCTTCGGCGGTCCCGACCTGAAGACCGTCTATTTCACCACCGCCCGCAAGGGCCTGAGCGGCGAGCAACTCGCCGCCTATCCCCTGTGCGGCGGCCTGTTCGCCCTGCCCGTCGCCGTCGCCGGCCAGCCCCAATACGAGGTGCGCCTTGACCGCCCCTGATAGAACTCCCCGCCGCTTCCGCTCGCGCGACTGGTTCGACAATCCGGACCACATCGACATGACCGCCCTCTATCTGGAGCGGTTCATGAACTACGGGATCACCCCGGAGGAGCTGCGCAGCGGCAAGCCGATCATCGGCATCGCCCAGACCGGCAGCGACATCTCGCCGTGCAACCGCATCCACCTGGACCTGGTGACCCGGATCCGCGACGGCATCCGCGACGCCGGCGGCATCCCGATGGAGTTCCCGGTCCACCCGATCTTCGAGAACTGCCGTCGCCCGACGGCGGCCCTGGACCGGAACCTGTCGTATCTGGGCCTGGTCGAGACGCTGCACGGCTATCCGATCGACGCCGTGGTCCTGACCACCGGCTGCGACAAGACCACCCCGGCCGGCATCATGGCCGCCACCACGGTCAACATCCCGGCCATCGTGCTGTCGGGCGGCCCGATGCTGGACGGCTGGCACGACGGCGAGCTGGTCGGCTCGGGCACGGTGATCTGGCGCTCGCGCCGCAAGCTGGCGGCCGGCGAGATCAACGAGGACGAGTTCATCCAGCGCGCCGCCGACAGCGCCCCCTCGGCCGGCCACTGCAACACCATGGGCACGGCCTCGACCATGAACGCCGTCGCCGAGGCCCTGGGCCTGTCGCTGACCGGCTGCGCGGCCATCCCCGCCCCCTACCGCGAGCGCGGCCAGATGGCCTATCGCACGGGCCAGCGGATCGTCGACCTGGCCTACGAGGACATCAAGCCCAAGGACATCCTGACCAAGCAGGCGTTCGAGAACGCCATCGCCCTGGTCGCGGCGGCCGGCGGCTCGACCAACGCCCAGCCTCATATCGCCGCCATGGCGCGGCATGCGGGGCTCGAAATCACCGCCGACGACTGGCGGGCGGCCTACGACATCCCGCTGATCGTCAACATGCAGCCGGCCGGCAAGTATCTGGGCGAGCGCTTCCACCGGGCCGGCGGCGCGCCGGCGGTGCTGTGGGAGCTGCTGCAGCAGGGCCGCCTGCACGGCGATGTCCTGACCGTCACCGGCAAGACGATGGCGCAGAACCTGGAAGGCCGCGAGACCAAGGACCGCGAGGTGATCTTCCCCTACGCCGAGCCGCTGGCGCAGAAGGCCGGGTTCCTGGTGCTGAAGGGCAACCTGTTCGACTTCGCGATCATGAAGTCCAGCGTCATCGGCGCCGACTTCCGGGCCCGCTACCTGTCCAAGCCCGGCCAGGAAGACATCTTCGAGGCCCGGGCCATCGTGTTCGACGGCTCGGACGACTACCACGCCCGGATCAACGACCCGGCCCTGGCCATCGACGAGCACTGCATCCTGGTGATCCGCGGCGCGGGTCCGATCGGCTGGCCGGGCTCTGCCGAGGTGGTCAACATGCAGCCGCCGGACGCCCTGCTGAAGCGCGGCATCATGAGCCTGCCCACCCTGGGCGACGGCCGCCAGTCGGGCACCGCCGACAGTCCCTCGATCCTCAACGCCTCGCCCGAAAGCGCGATCGGCGGCGGCCTGTCGTGGCTGCGCACCGGCGACACCATCCGCATCGACCTGAACACCGGCCGCTGCGACGCCCTGGTGGACGAGGCCGTGATCGCCGAGCGCCGCAAGGAGGGCATCCCGGCCGTTCCGGCGACCATGACCCCCTGGCAGGAAATCTACCGCGCGCACACGGGCCAGCTGGAGACCGGCGGGGTCCTGGAGTTCGCCGTGAAGTACCAGGACCTGGCGAGCAAGCTGCCCAGGCATAACCACTAGAGGCCTGAGCGGCTAACACTTGCCCCCTACGGACCGCTTCGCGGTCGTCTTCCCCCACAGGGGGAAGAGGCGCCCTGCGCTTTCTTCGTCCTCCGCCCCCTATGGGGGGCGGACAGACGGCGAAGCCGTCAGGTGGGGGCAAGTGGGTGAGACCCCACGGTTGACGCCCCTCCCCGATCCGCCAACCTTCCCGGCATGACGCCCGCCCGCCCCCAGGTCCCGTCCGAGATCATCGTTCGCCTCCGGACCCTCTGCCGCGCCCTGCCGGAAACCCGCGAGGAAGCCGCCTGGGTCGGGACGCGCTGGCGGGTTCGCGACAAGACCTTCGCCCACGTGCTGATGATCGCCGACGGCCGGCCGCAGGCCTACGCTAGGGCGGCGGGGACCGAGGGTCCGATCTGCGTCGTCACCTTCCGCACGCTGGATCGCCAGTTCGACCCGGTCGACTTCGAGGCCCGGCCGTTCTTCCGCCCGGTCTGGTTTCCCAACATCGTGGGCCTGGTGCTGGACGAGGCGACCGACTGGGACCAGTTGGCGGAACTGCTGAAGGTCAGCTATCGCGTCCTGGCCCCGCAGAAATTGGTCGAGGCGCTGGACGGAGCCACGCGATGACGGCGGTGCGAGACGCCAAACCGGAAGACCTCAAGCCCCTGGCCCGCCTGTGGTGGTCCGGCTGGCGGGACGGCCACGAGGGGCTGCTGCCCGAGGCCCTGAAGCGTCTGCGCACGCTGGAGAGCTTCGAGGATCGGATGGCCGCCGCCCTGCCCAAGGTGCGCACCCTCGGCCCCGTCGGCGCGCCGTTGGGTTTCCACCTGCTGAAGGACGACGAGCTCTATCAGTTCTACCTGGCCGCCGAGGCGCGCGGGACCGGGGCGGCGGCGGTGCTGATGGCCGACGCCGAGGCGCGGCTGGCCCGGGCCGGCGTCGAGACCGCCTGGCTGGCCTGCGCGATCGGCAACGACCGCGCCGCACGGTTCTACGAGAAGTCCGGCTGGACGATGGCGCGGATCGAGAACGTGCCGACCGAAACCTCCGAGGGCCTCTTCCCGCTGGAGGTCTGGCGCTACGAGAAGCGGCTGGCCGGCTAGGGGATTTGCCCAGGCGGCCCTGCGGCGATGGCCCGATGGCCGCTGACCCGGGCGACGCGCAAAGCTTCTGTCTTCAGGCTCGGCTCGCCGCGACGGCGGGTGCGAGCCTCATGACGGGAGACGTTCCATGGCGACCAGGATCCGAGCGGCCTTGGCGATCGCGCTGCTGGTCGGCGAGCTTGGGATGGCCGGCTCGGCGCTCGGCCAGTCGCAGCAGGACGAGGCCGAGTGCTCGCGGCAGGCCACCCAGCAAACCGGCTTCGACCCGATGAACCCGCCCCAGCCCGCCCAGGCTTCGGCCGCCCCGGTGACGGGCAGCGGGGCCAGGGTCAAGGGCGCGGCGGTCGGGGCGGGCATCGGCGCGATCTCGGGCGGCGACGCGGGCGACGCGGCCGTGGCCGGAGCGGTCGCGGGCGGGGTCGTCCGACGCGGCAAGAACCGGCGCGCGGCACGCTCCCAGAACGAGGTCAACGCCCAGGCCGTGGCGGCCAGCCAGGCCGCCTTCGACCAGGCGCGCGCCAGCTGCCTGGCGGGCCGCCGCTGAACTATCCGCCGACCGCGCCCGTGCCGAAGTCGAACTGTTCCGGCCGCGCCTTGCCGCCGCCCAGGGCGTAGGTGAAGCCGAAGAACACCGCCCGCACGTCGACCCGGCGCTCGACGCGCTGCTGCAGGGTCGGCGTGTCGAGGATCGCGTTGTCCTTGAACGAGTCCAGCACGTCGTTGGCCGTGACCACGAAGTTCAGCTTGTCGTTGACCTTGCGGCGATAGCCCAGATTCAACATCGAGATCGGCTCGCGATAGCCCTGGGGCGTCAGGCGCTTGCCCGAGGTGAAGCCGTTCAGCTGGAAGAAGTCCTTGGGCGTGGCCTGCCAGCTGAGGCTGCCGCGGCCGGTCAGGGTGGTGCCCGAGCGCGTGCCCGCCACGCCCAGGGTCGTGGACTGGATCTCGTTCCAATAGGCGTTGCCGCTGACATTGTAGCTGAGCTTGGGGGTCAGCTTGCCGTTGGCCACCAGCTCCAGCCCGCCGTTGCGGCTCTTGGCCAGGTTCTCGCGGGTGGTCACGAAGACGCCGTCGCCGAGGTTGCGCACCACGTTGGTCACCCCGTCGCGGCTCTCGCGATAGTACAGCGTGGCCAGGTACGAGGCGGGCCCCTTCCGGTACTGATAGCCCAGCTCGTAGGAGTCGGTGATCTGCGGCTTCAGGTCGGGATTGCCGGCGAAGAAGTTCTTGGGGTCCTGGTAGATCGGATAGGGGTTCAGGTCCTGGGCCTGCGGACGCTGGACCCGCTTGCTGTAGTTGGCCGTCACCGTCTGGGTCTGGCTCAGGGTGTAGCCCATGTGCAGCGACGGATAGACGTGGAAGTAGGCGTTGTCGTCCTTCTGGCCGGTCGTCACCTGGTTGGTGCGGATCTCGACCTGCTCGGCGCGCAGGCCGCCCAGCACCGTGAAGTCGCCGAACGGGCGCTCGTAGGTGACGTAGCCGGCATAGACGTCCTGGCTGTAGAGGAAACGGTTGGTGCGGCGCGGATCCACGGTCTGGTCGGCGGCCGTCGGGCCGGTCGAGCCGTGGTTGTCGTAGTCGTTGTCGACGACCTCGAAATCCAGCCCTGTCTTCAGCTTGGCCTCGTCGGGCATCGGGCGGGTGTAGTCGAGCTTGAAGTTCACGCGGTCCTGGTCCGAACCGAAGCCGAACGACTCGTAGACGTCGGCGACCGCCGCGTTGTCGATGAAGGCCTTGCCGTCGCGCTGGAAGTCGGTGACCTCGTATTCCAGGTGGGCGTCCAGCTCGTGCTCGGAGCCCTTGAACTGGTGGCGCCAGTCGCCGCTGACCGCGCTGTTGTCGCGTTGCATGCGGGCGCCCGAGGCGCGCGTATAGACCGGCACGGTCGGCGATGCGTTGAGGTCGGTGAAGCTCTCCACGCCGTCGGCGTCGTAGTCCATGCCGCGGTAGCGGACCTCGGCGCTGAGCCGGTCCTTCGGGGTCAGGTTGTAGTCGAGGCCGCCGCGCAGGTTCACCGAGCTGCCGTCGTTCACGAACGCCCCGTCCTGCAGGGTGTGGGTCGGCGCCACGACCAGGGGCATGGTCTCCCGCTCGTCGGTCGACCAGAACTTCTGGCGGTCGTAGCGATAGCCGGCCTCGCCCGACAGGGTCAGCTTGCCCTTGACCAGATTGCCGGTGATCCCGGTGTTGTAGCGGTTGTTGGGACTGACGTTCAGCTTGAACGAGCCCGTCGCGCCGGGCTTGTGGGTCTTCTTGGTGATCAGGTTGATGATCCCGGCCGTGCCGTCGGGGCGGTAGGCGGCCGAAGGGTTGGTCATCACCTCGACGCGGTCGATCTGGTCGGCCGGCATCTGCTGCAGGGCGTCGGCCTTGCCCTCGCCGTTGAACATGCTGGACGGCTTGCCGTCGATCATGATCGTGACGTTCGGATCGCCGCGCAGGCTGACATTGCCCTGCACGTCGACCTCGACCGAGGGGATGTTGCGCAGGGCGTCGCTGATCGAGCCGGTCTTGGCCGACAGGTCGTTGGCGACGCTGTAGCTGCGGCGGTCGATCGAGGTGCGCATGGCGGTGGAGTCGCTGGTCACCGTCACGCCCTCGACGGCGGTCGGGGTGTCGGAGGCCTTGCCTTGCGCGGACGCGGGTTTGCTCGCCGGAGCCGGAGCCGGAGCCGTCTGGGCCAGGACCAGGCTCGGCGAAAGGATCGCCGTGGCGGCAAGCAACAGGACTTTCAGGCGCAAGGTCATCCCCCGATGGATACTTGAGCGGCAAGGTGAAGCTTGCCCACGACTTAGAGGCGCGAAAGAGGCCAACTCGCGAGCCGAAGCAAATGTCTTTTCGGCAATGTTTTCTTGCAGGCGCGGGCGCCGGGGCTCGCCGGCGGCAAGGAGCGGCGTCAGGCGTCCTGACGCCGGCGGCGTCAAACCCTGATGATGCGCGTATTGTAGGACGCCACCGTGGCGTCATGGGTCAGCAGGACCAGCGCCTCCGTCAGTCCCTGGGCGACCAGCAGGCGGTCGAACGGATCGGCGTGGATCCGCGGCAGGGTTTCGACGATGACGGCCTGTTCGGGCGTGATCGGGATCAGCGAATAGCCGGCCGCGCTGAACAGCACCTGGGCGTCATGGGCGCCGATCGGCATCGCGCCCGGGCCCTGGCGCTCAAGCCCATGCTTGATGGCGATCTCCCATAGCGTCACCGCGCTGACGCAGACCTCATTGGCCGGATCCAGGATCAGTTCGCGCGCCTCTATCGACAGGCGTGGATCGTCGGTCAGTGTCCACAAGGCGATATGTGTGTCGAGCAGCAGCCTCAATCACGGGAATCCAGGAACAGCGCCGCCACCTCGGCGTCCTGCGCGGATGTATCGGCCGGAGCGACGAACAGGCCCTTGGCGATACCGATCCTCACCGGGGTCCTGGTCGCCGTCGTCATGGGCATCAGCCGAGCGGCCGGGCGACCATTGCGCGCGATCACCACCTGGTCGGTTTCGCCGCTCTCGACAGCTTCCACCAATTTGGAAAGTTGCGACTTCGCGTCGTGCATGTTGACTGTACGCATGGTCGGGGCTCGCATTAGCTAATCTTAGCTAGCACGAGTTGGACCGAAAAGGAAGGCGATCTGGTTGCCGCTTCACGCCGCTTGCGCGCTGATACCGGTAACACTAAGGTCACGCCAACCAAGGCCCCGCTTCAGGGCTCGTTAGGGATCAAACGCGGCCTTCGGGCCTCATGGGGAAGATACAGTGGCATCTGTAGCTAACGCCGGACCGAGTCCGGGGATGAGCGCCGACGGCGCCAAAGTGAACATGGCCTTCATCGCCGCCATCGTGGCCGTCGCCACCATCGGCGGCTTCATGTTCGGCTATGACAGCGGCGTCATCAACGGCACGCAGGAAGGCCTGGAGAAGGCCTTCAACCTCAGCAAGCTGGGCACCGGCCTGAACGTCGGCGCGATCCTGATCGGCTGCGCGTTCGGCGCTTTCGCGGCGGGCCGCCTGGCCGACGTGTGGGGCCGCCGCACGGTGATGATCATCGCCGCCCTGCTGTTCCTGGTCAGCGCCATCGGCACCGGCGCCTCGCACACCTCGCTGGTGTTCATCGCCTTCCGCCTGATCGGCGGCCTGGGCGTGGGCGCGGCCAGCGTGCTGTGCCCGGTCTACATCTCGGAAGTCACGCCCGCCAACATCCGCGGCCGCCTGTCGTCCGTGCAGCAGATCATGATCATCACCGGCCTGACCGGCGCGTTCGTGGCCAACTACATCCTGGCCCACACCGCCGGCAGCTCGACCGCCCCGTTCTGGCTGGGCCTGCCCGCCTGGCGCTGGATGTTCTGGATGCAGACCATCCCGGCCGCGATCTTCTTCTTCAGCCTGCTGGCCATTCCGGAAAGCCCGCGCTTCCTGGTCGCCAAGGGCAAGGACGCCGAGGCCGAGAAGATCCTCTCGCGCCTGTTCGGCCGGGGCCAAGGCGCCGGCAAGGTCGCCGAGATCCGCGCCTCGCTGGCCTCCGACCATCACAAGCCCAAGCTGTCGGACCTGCTGGACCCCACCACCCGCAAGATCCGCATGATCGTCTGGGCCGGTCTGGTCCTGGCCGTCTTCCAGCAGCTGGTCGGCATCAACATCGTCTTCTACTACGGCTCGGTGCTGTGGCAGTCGGTCGGCTTCACCGAAGACGACAGCCTGAAGATCAACATCCTGTCGGGCAGCCTCTCGATCCTGGCCTGCCTGGCCACCATCGCCGTGATCGACAAGATCGGCCGCAAGCCGCTGCTGCTGGTCGGCTCGGCCGGCATGGCCGTGACCCTGGGCGTCCTGACCTGGTGCTTCTCGACCGCGACCACCGTGAACGGCGCGCTGCACCTGGCCGACAACGTCGGCCTGACCGCCCTGGTCGCGGCCAACGCCTATGTGGTGTTCTTCAACCTCAGCTGGGGCCCGGTCATGTGGGTCATGCTGGGCGAGATGTTCCCCAACCAGATGCGCGGCTCGGCCCTGGCCGTCGCCGGCTTCGCCCAGTGGATCGCCAACTTCGCGATCTCGGTCAGCTTCCCGGCCCTGGCCGCGATCAGCCTGCCGATGACCTACGGCTTCTACGCCGTCAGCGCCCTCGTCTCCTTCTTCCTGGTCCAGAAGCTGGTGAACGAGACGCGCGGCAAGGAGCTGGAGGCGATGCAGGGCTAGGCCCTCCTCGCATCGAGGCGACGATTGGAAGCGCCCGGGAGGTTCCGCCTCCCGGGCGTTTTCTTGTGCGGTTTTTCCTTTGCCGGACGTCGCTTTCGGCGACAGTTTGTGCCCGGTCAAAACGAGCGAAAACCGCCAATGACACCGGTGGACAAGGCCGTAGCCTTGCCGCTAAGTGGCCGGCAACAAGCGTGCGAACGCTACAGTCGGGAGGAGTTTTTCATGGTCGATGTCAGCCGTCGCGGCGCCCTTGGCTCCCTGCTCACCGGAGCGGCGGTCGCCGCCGTTCCCGCCGCGTCGCAGGCCGCCCAGATGGGCACGCTGCCCGGCAAGCCGGAAGCCGGCGCGGGGCCGACCTGGGTCAAGGGGATCGAAGGCCAGCGCAAAGCCGACCTGGGCGACGGGACCTTCCTCAACCCCATCCTGGCCGGCGACCATCCCGACCCGTCGATCCTCAAGGACGGCGACGACTACTACATGACCCACTCGTCGTTCGACGCCTATCCTGGCCTGCTGATCTGGCATTCCAAGGACCTGGTGAACTGGACGCCGGTGGGCCCCGCCCTGAAGAAGAACGTCGGCTCGATCTGGGCGCCCGAGCTCTGCAAACACAAGGGTCGCTACTACATCTACCTGCCGGCCAAGTTCCCCGACAACAACACCAGCTACGTGATCTGGGCCGACAAGATCGAGGGCCCGTGGAGCGAGCCGGTCGACCTGAAGCTGCCGCGCTACATCGACCCCGGCCACGTGGTCGACGAGAAGGGCGTGCGCTGGCTGTTCCTGTCGGGCGGCGACCGCATCCAGCTGGCGCCCGACGGCCTGTCGACGGTCGGCCAGCCCGAGCATGTCTACAATCCCTGGCGCTATCCGGACGACTGGGACGTCGAGGGCTTCTCGCCCGAAGGCCCCAAGGTGATGAAGCGCGGCGAGTACTATTACCTGGTCACCGCCGTGGGCGGCACGGCCGGCCCGCCGACCGGCCACATGGTCATCGTCGCCCGCGCCAAGTCGTTGGGCGGTCCGTGGGAGGACGATCCCAAGAACCCTGTCGTGCGTACGACCAACAACAGCGAGAAGTGGTGGTCGCGCGGCCACGCCACCCTGGTCGAGGGTCCGGCCGGCGACTGGTGGACCGTCTATCACGGCTACGAAAACGGCTTCTACACCCTGGGCCGCCAGACCCTGCTGGCCCCGGTGACCTGGACCAAGGACGGCTGGTTCGAGGTCGGCGGCGGCGATCTCTCGAAGCCCCTGGCCAAGCCTAAGGGCGGCAAGACGGTTCCTCATGGCATGGCGCTGTCGGACGACTTCTCGACCGACAAGTACGGCGTGCAGTGGAACTTCTTCGATCCCAAGCCGGGCGAGCACGACCGACTGTCTCGGGCCGGCGGGGTGATGACCCTGAAGGGCGCCGGCGAGGCGCCCAGCACGGGCGCGCCGCTGATCTTCGTCAACGGCGACCAGGCCTACGAGATCGAGTGCGAGATCGAGATCGACGCCGACACCCGCGCCGGCCTGATCCTGTTCTACGACCGCCAGCTCTATTGCGGCCTGGGCTTCGACCAGAAGAACTTCGTCACCCACCAGTACGGCATCGAGCGCGGGCGCCCCTCGAACCCACACGGGTCGAAGATGCTGATGCGGCTGCGCAACGACCGCCACATCGTGGCCTTCCACACCAGCGGAGACGGCGGCAAGACCTGGAAGCGCTTCGACCGCGGCATGGAGGTCTCGGGCTACCACCACAATGTGCGCGGCGGCTTCCTGATGCTGAAGCCGGGCCTCTACGCGGCGGGCAAGGGCTCGGCGCGGTTCAGGAACTTCAAGTACCGGGCGCTGGCGTGACACCACCGTTGTCATCCCGGCCTTCGGGCCGCGTAAGCGGCCCGCTCCGCGGGCTGGCGCGCAGCGCGAAGATCCGGGACCGACGCGTGAACTCGGCGCTTCCGGCGGTCCCGGATCGGCGGCCCTTCGGGCCTTGTCCGGGATGACAGACATTTGTGGAGTTGGAGATTGAAGATGAAGCTCAAACCCCTCCTTCTTGCCATCGCCCTGCTCACCGCCCCCACGCCGGCCCTCGCCCAGGCGCCCGCCGATCCGCCGCCGTTCAAGGCGACCAAGATCGTGCTGGTCGGCGACTCCACCACGGCCGTGAACAGCGGCTGGGGCGGGGTGTTCTGCGGCACGCGGGTGACCTCGAACATCGCCTGCGTGAACCTGGGTCGCGGCGGGCGCAGCACCAAGACCTACCGCAGCGAAGGCTCCTGGGCCCTGGCCCTGGGCGAGGCGAAGGGCGGCCCGTTCGCCGACACCTACGTGCTGATCCAGTTCGGCCACAACGACGCCTACGGCCGGGCCGAACGGCTGACCGACCTGAAGACGCAGTTCCCGGCCAATCTGAAACGCTATGTCGAGGAGGCCCGCGCGGCCGGCGCCCATCCGGTGCTGGTCACGCCGCTGTCGCGCCGGCAGTTCAAGGACGGCAAGCTGATCGACGACCTGATCCCGTGGGCCGATGCGGTCCGCGCGGTCGCCGCCGAGACCGGGACGCCGCTGGTCGACCTGAACGCCCGCAGCGCCGCGGCCGCCCAGGCCCTGGGACCGCTGAAGGCCGCCGCCTGGGCCGAGGGTCCGCCCTCGCCCGAGCTGGCCAAGGCGCTGGCCGGCGGCACGACCGTGGGCGTGAAGTTCTTCGAACCGCCGATCCCCAGCGCCGCGCCCGTGCCGATGGACCCGCCGGGGGCGGCGCTCGCGAACCCGTCGAAGTTCGACTACACCCACCTGGGCCCCGAGGGCGCGGCGGCGTGTTCGGAGATCGTCGCGGAAGAGCTGGTGAAGGCGGTTCCGGCGCTGGCGCGGAACCTGGTTCCGTAGATATGAAATCCCGCTCATCCCGGCGAAGGCCGGGACCCGGATCCCCTAGCGGTGTGGCTGACTGGAGGAACTCAGAGCCCTTGGCGTCAGCCTCAAAGCCATTCCATCTGGGTCCCGGCCTTCGCCGGGATGAGCGGAAGAATTAGGTGGCGGGAGCCGCCGCCGGAGCCGCAGGCGCCGCCGGAGTCTTCGGCAACGCCGGGCCGCTGAACTCGGACTCGATGCTGACGTCCACCTCGTCGCTAACGCCCATGGTCGAACCCGGCGCGGGGACGCCGCCGCCGATGCCGAACTCCGAGCGCTTGAACACGCCGTGGGCTGAAAAGCCGATGCGGGCGTGCGGGTCCATCGGGTGGCCGGCGTAGCCGCCGTTGAAGGTCGCATCCAGCACCACCGGCTTGGTCACGCCGTGCAGGGTGAAGTCGCCGGTGATCCTGGCCGTGTTGGCGCCGGTGACCTCGACCTTGGTCGAGCGGAAGGTGATGGCGGGATACTGGCCCGCGTCGAGCCAGTCCTTGCCGGTCAGCTCGTCCTTGAAGCCGGCGGGCGGGTTGGGCAGGGTCAGCGACTTGGGATCGATGGTCGCCTCGACGGTCGAGGTCGAGGGATTGGCCGGATCGAACTTCAGCTTGGCGTCGAACTCGCTGAACCGCGCTGTGTAGTGCGAGAAGCCCAGGTGGTTGACCTTGAACGACAGGCTCGCGTGGCTCTTGTCCAGCGTGTAGTCGCCGGCCGGCACCTGCGGCATCACGAACTTGTCGGCCGGCGCTGAGGCGGACGGCGCGGCGGCGGGAGCCTCGGCCTTCTTGGCGGTCGGCGGCGAGCAAGCCCCCAGGGCCAGGGCGGCGGCGCCGGCCATCAGCCAGGAGACCTTGGGCCAGGAAGCCTTGGGGAGGGCGTGCGGAACGGTCGAAAAGGTCATGGCGTCTTCCCTACTAAGTTGGCGGCCGCACCCTTCCGGTCAAATCCGAGGCGCACGGTCCCACGAAGGACGCAGCACCGTGCACGGATCCGACATCGGGCCGGCCTTTTTCTCGTCGCGACTTGACGTTACGGAAGGGTCGGTGTTGCTGTCCACCCGCTACGTCGGCCCGATCCCGCCCCCTGGAGACGGTTCTTGAGCAGTTACGCGGCTTCAGCTCAGCAGTTGCCGGATCGTGGCCATCAGCACGCGGGCCAGCGGCTCGCGATCGGTGTCGGGGTGATTGACCGCCCGGATGATCATGCCGTCGAACAGCAGCCCCACGGCCTCGCAACGCGCCTCGAACTCGGCGTCGCTCCATTCGGGCCTGCGGCTGCGGTCGAGCATGGCTTGGGCGTAGACCCGCTCCTGCTGGTCGGCGGCCTGCAGGATCGCGGCGACCTTGGGATTGCGGCTGGCCTCGGCCAGGACCTCCAGCGTGAGGGCCGCGCGGCGCAGGTCGAAGCACTTGTCGACGGCCTCGGGCATGTGTTCGCTCATGGCGTCCAGCAGGTCGCCCGGCCGGCTTTCCATCTCGGCGAACTTCTCGCGCATCTCGGCCAGGTCCTGGGCGACGATGGCGGCGATGATCGCCTCCTTGTTCTCGAAATAGCGGTAGATCTGGCCCACGCTCAGGCCGGCGGCCTTGGCGATCTCGGCCATGCTGGCGCCGTGGAACCCCGCCTGACGCACGCAATCGCACGCGGCGTCCAGAATCTGCTGCCGCCGCGCTTCCGGCGTAGGCCTCAGCGTCGTGTTGGCGTCGTCAGTCATCGAAAGCTTCGCTTCCCAATTAAATTTCCGTCACGTCAAGCTGGACGGAACCCCCGAGGTTGACTTGCGACAACCTCGGACCTATGTCCAGCCCCGTTGAGAATGAACGTTCATTCTCATGTTGGTCACCAACAGGGCGTCGTCAAGGCTGAAGGCCTGCGACGCCCTGTCGCTCCTGGGGTTTCTGCATGTCTTTCGACCGTTCTCGCGCCGCTCTGTCGGCGGCCTCCCTGGCGGCCATCGCTCTAACCCTGGCGGCCTGCGGCCAAGGCAAGGGCGGAGCCGGCGGCATGGGCCCCGGCGGCCCGACCCCGGTCGGCGTCATCGTCGCCAAGACCGAGCCGGTCACCCTGACCTCCGAACTGACCGGCCGCACCTCGGCCTACCTGGTCTCGGAAGTGCGCCCGCAGGTCGGCGGCATCATCAAGGCCCGCCTGTTCCAGGAAGGCGGCTATGTCCGCGCCGGCCAGCCGCTCTATCAGATCGACCCGGCCACCTATCAGGCCGCCTATAACAGCGCCGCCGCGGGCCTCGCCCAGGCCCAGGCGACCGCCACGGCCGCCAAGCTGAAGGCCGACCGCTACAAGGGTCTGGTCGAGATCAACGCGGTCTCCAAGCAGGACAACGACGACGCCCAGGCCGCCGCGCTGCAGGCCGTCGCCAACGTCGCCGCCCAGAAGGCCGCCGTGGACGCCGCCCGCATCAACCTGGGCTGGACCAAGGTGGTCTCGCCGATCTCGGGCCGCATCGGCAAGAGCTCGGTCACCCCGGGCGCCCTGGTCACCGCCAGCCAGGCCACGGCCCTGGCCACGGTCCAGGACCTGTCCAAGATCTATGTCGACCTCACCCAGTCCTCGTCCGACATGCTGAAGCTGCAGGCGGCGCTGAACAGCGGCCAGCTGGGCCGCTCGGGCTCGGCCCAGGTGACCCTGACCCTGGAGGACGGCTCGACCTATCCGGTCTCCGGCCGCCTGGAGTTCTCGGACGTCACCGTCGACCCGACCACCGGTTCGGTGGGCCTGCGCGCCACCTTCGACAATCCGAACGGCGTGCTGCTGCCCGGCATGTATGTCCGCGCCCAGCTGGGCAAGGGCGTCGCCAACAGCGGCATGCTGATCCCGCAGGCGGCCGTCAGCCGCGACCCCAAGGGCAACGCCACCGTGATGGTGGTCGGCGCCAAGGGCGCGGCCGAACCCCGCCAGATCGTCACCACCCAGACGGTGGGCGACAAGTGGCTGGTCAGCTCGGGCCTGAAGGCCGGCGACCAGGTCATCGTCGAGGGCCTGCAGAAGGTCCGCCCCGGCGCTCCGGTTAAGCCGGCCGTCATCACCGCCCCCGCTGCTCAGTAAGGCCGGCCCCTCATGCTTTCCCGTTTCTTCATCGATCGGCCGATCTTCGCCTGGGTCGTCGCGATCGTCATCATGCTGGCGGGGGCCCTGGCCATCCGCAGCCTGCCGATCGCCCAGTATCCCGACATCGCCCTGCCCCAGGTCTCGGTCAACGCCATCTATCCCGGCGCCTCGGCCAAGACCGTCGAGGACAGCGTCACCCAGGTCATCGAACAGAAGATGAAGGGCCTGGACGGCCTGGATTACATGTCTTCGACCAGCGACAGCTCGGGTTCGGCGACCACCACCCTGACCTTCAAGGCCGGCACCGACATCGACATCGCCCAGGTGCAGGTCCAGAACAAGCTGCAGACGGCCACCGCGCTGCTGCCGCAGGAAGTCCAGCAGCAGGGCCTGACGGTCGCCAAGTCGGCCCGTAACTTCCTGCTGATCGTCGGCATGTATTCGGAGGATCCGAAACACACCAACACCGACCTGGCCGACTACATCGCCAGCAACCTCCAGGACCCCCTCAGCCGCGTCGACGGCGTGGGCGAGGTCCAGCTGTTCGGCGCGCAATACGCCATGCGCGTGTGGCTGGATCCGACCAAGCTGGCCAGCTACAGCCTGACCCCCGCCGACGTGATCGCCGCCATCCGGGCCCAGAACGCCCAGGTCTCCGCCGGCCAGCTGGGCGGCGTGCCCAACGTGCCCGGCATCGGCCTGAACGCCACGATCACGGCCCAGTCGCGCCTCTCCACCCCGGCCGAGTTCCAGAACATCATCGTCAAGAACAGCCCCGGCGGCGCCATCGTGCACCTGCGCGACGTCGCCCGCGTGGAGCTGGGCGCGGAAAGCTACGGCTTCGGCGCCAAGTACAACGGCAAGCCCGCCGCCGGCCTGGCCATCCGCCTGGCCCCCGGCGCCAACGCGCTGAACACCGCCGACGCCATCAAGGCGCGGATGGCCGTGCTGGAGAAGAACTTCCCGGCCAGCTTCCGATACGTGATCCCGTACGACTCCACGCCGTTCGTGAAGCTGTCGATCGAGGAAGTGGTCAAGACGCTGGTCGAGGCCATCGTGCTGGTCTTCATCGTCATGTTCCTGTTCCTGCAGAACTGGCGCGCGACCCTGATCCCGACAATCGCCGTGCCGGTCGTCCTGCTGGGCACCTTCGGGGTGCTGGCGGCCTTCGGCTACTCGATCAACACCCTGACCATGTTCGGCCTGGTGCTGGCCATCGGCCTGCTGGTCGACGACGCCATCGTCGTGGTCGAGAACGTCGAGCGGGTGATGAGCGAGGAGGGATTGTCTCCCGTCGAGGCCACGCGAAAATCGATGAACGAGATCACCGGCGCCCTGATCGGCATCGCGCTGGTCCTGGCCGCCGTGTTCGTGCCCATGGCCTTCTTCGGCGGCTCGCAGGGCGTGATCTACCGTCAGTTCTCGATCACCATCGTCTCGGCCATGGGCCTGTCGGTGCTGGTCGCCCTGATCCTGACGCCGGCCCTGTGCGCCACCCTTCTCAGGCCCGTCAGCCGGGGCCACGGCGAGCCTCTCAACACCGATCACCAGGGCCCGTTGGGCGCGGTGGTCAACCTGTTCAACCGCTTCTTCAACTGGTTCAACCGCAATTTCAACGACGTCAGCGGGCGCTATCAGGGCTCGGTACGCGGCCTGCTCGGCAAGAGCGGCCGCTGGATGCTGGCCTATGGCGTGATCATCCTGGTGATGGGCTTCCTGTTCATCCGCCTGCCCAGCGCCTTCCTGCCCGAGGAAGACCAGGGCACGATGTTCACCATCGTCCAGCTGCCGCCCGGCGCGCCTGAAGAACGCACCCAGGCCGTGCTCGACACCGTGCGGAACCACTTCCTGGTCGACGAGAAGGAGTCCGTGCAGGCGGTCTTCACCGTCGCCGGCTTCAGCTTCGCCGGCGCCGGCCAGAACGCCGGCCTAGCCTTCATCCGCCTGAAGGACTTCGACGAGCGCAAGGCTCCCGAGCGCAAGGCCCAGGCCGTCGCCGGCCGGGCCATGGGCAAGTTCATGCAGATCCGCGACGCCATGGTCTTCGCGATCGTGCCGCCGGCCGTGCCGGAACTGGGCACCTCGTCGGGCTTCGACTTCCAGCTGCAGGACGTCGGCGGCGTCGGTCACGACGCCCTGGTCGCCGCCCGCAACCAGGTGCTGGGCATGGCCGCCCAGGATCCCACCCTGGCCGGCGTGCGTCCCAACGGCCAGGACGACACCCCGCAGCTGAAGATCGACATCGACCAGGCCAAGGCCGGGGCGATGGGCCTGACCACGGCCGACATCAACGCCGCGCTCAGCGCCGCGTGGGGTGGTTCGTACGTCAACGACTTCATCGACCGCGGCCGGGTCAAGAAGGTCTACGTCCAGGCCGACGCGCCCTACCGCATGCGTCCCGAAGACCTCAACAGCTGGTACGTGCGCACCAGCACCGGCACGATGGCGCCGTTCAGCTCGTTCGCGACCACGCACTGGATCTACGGTTCGCCGCGTCTGGAGCGCTACAACGGCCTGTCGTCGCTGAACATCCAGGGCTCGCCCGCCCCGGGCAAGAGCTCGGGTCAGGCCATGGCCGCCATGGAGAAGATCGCCGCCCAGCTGCCGCCGGGCATCGGCTTCGAATGGACCGGTCTGTCGGCCCAGGAACGCGAGTCCGGCAACCAGGCTCCGGCCCTGTACGGCATCTCGATCCTGGTGGTGTTCCTGCTGCTGGCGGCCCTCTACGAGAGTTGGTCGATCCCGCTGTCGGTGATCATGGTCATCCCGCTGGGCATCGTCGGCGCCCTGCTGGCCACCACCTTCCGCGGCCTCAGCAACGACATCTACTTCCAGGTGGGCCTGCTGACGACCATGGGGCTGGCGTCCAAGAACGCCATCCTGATCGTCGAGTTCGCCAAGGACTTGCACGAACAGGGCATGGAGCTGGTCGAGGCGACGGTGGAGGCGGTCCGCATCCGCCTGCGTCCGATCATCATGACCTCGCTGGCCTTCGTCTTCGGCGTGCTGCCCTTGGCGATCTCCAACGGGGCCGGTTCGGGCAGCCAGCACGCCATCGGCACCGGCGTGATCGGCGGCATGATCTCGGCGACCCTGCTGGCGATCTTCTTCGTCCCGCTGTTCTTCGTGATCGTCGAGCGGGTGTTCAAGCCCAAGCCGCGCCGTCACGACGAACCCACCACGACTCCGGCCGAGAGCCACTGAGATGCTTGTGCGTAACCTGACCCTGACCCTGCTGGCGGCCTCGGCCCTCAGCGCCTGCACCCTGGCGCCCAAGACCGTGCGCCCGGAGCTGCCGGTGGCCAACGCCTGGCCGATCGCGGGCGCCAACACCGGTTCGACGACCACCGCCGCCGACCTGGGCTGGCGCGACGTGTTCATCGATCCGCGCCTGCAGGGCGTGATCGACCTGGCGCTGGCCAACAACCGCGACCTGCGCGTGGCGGTGCTCAACATCGAGCAGTCCCGCGCCCAGTACCGCATCCAGCGGTCGGCGCTCGCGCCGAAGATCGACGCCACGGCGACCGGGACGCGGGGCGAAAGCTCGTCGGCCCAGGTCATCGCGGGCGGCGATCGCACCGTCGAGGTCTATACCGCCGGCGTCGGGGTCACCTCCTGGGAGCTCGACCTGTTCGGCCGGATCCGCAGCCTCAATGACGCGGCCCTGCAGAACTACCTGGCCACCCGCGAGATCAGCCGCTCGGTGCAGATCAGCCTGGTCGCCCAGACGGCCAACGCCTGGCTGAACCTGGCAGCCGACCAGGACCTGCTGGCCCTGTCCGAAGAGACCCTGCGCACCCGCCAGGAGACCATGGAGCTGGTGCGCCGGCGCTTCGAGGCCGGCGCCATCTCGCAGCTCGAGCTCAGCCAAGCCCAGACCCTGGTCGAGGCCGCGCGCAGCGACAGGGCGACCGCCATCGCCCTGGTCGAGCAGGACAAGAACGCCCTGCGCCTGGCGGTCGGGGCCGACGTGCCGAACGACCTGCTGCCGGCCGGCGGCCTGGTCACCGCCCAGATCCTGCGCGACCTGCCGGCCGGCCTGCCGTCCGACGTGCTGACGCGCCGTCCCGACGTGCTGGCCGCCGAGCACCAGCTGGCCGGGGCCAACGCCAACATCGGCGCGGCCCGCGCGGCCTTCTTCCCGACCATCAGCCTGACCGGCTCGACCGGGGTGGCCAGCAACAGCTTGGACAGCCTGTTCGACAGCGGCAACGGGGCCTGGAGCTTCGCGCCGCGCATCAGCCTGCCGATCTTCGCCGGCGGGGCCAACGTGGCCAATCTGGACAGCGCCAAGGCCGGCCGCGACATCGCCGTGGCCAACTACGAGAAGACGGTGCAGACCGCCTTCCGCGAGGTCTCCGACGGCCTGGCCGTGCAGTCGACCATCGCCGAGCGCGTCGGCTCGCAGGAGCGCCTGGTCGCCGCCGCCAACGACACCGTCCGACTGTCGCAGGCCCGCTACGGCGCGGGGATCGACAGCTCGCTGGCCGTGCTGGACGCCCAGCGCACGCTCTACAGCTCGCAACAGACCCTGATCGTCGCCCGCCTCGCGCGGGAGACCAACCTGGCCACGCTCTACAAGGCGCTCGGCGGCGGGGCTCCCCCCGTCCGCTGAGGCCAAACAGATCCCCCGTCCCCAGCGGGGGAGTGCTGGCGACGTCATCCCCCCCGACGCCGCCAAGCCGGAAGGGGCGCGCTCCCCCCAAATCCCGCGCGCCCCTTCTACTTGGGGGATCCGCCGTTCGTCGCGGCCGGCGCTCGGCTCGTCGCGAATGACCGCGAGTTCACTTTACCGCCAAGCCCGGAACGGCGACCAAGGGTCCAGGGCGCGCGCCACGGCGCCCGCATCAGGGGGTAGGAACATGCGCGCGATCTTGCGGTCCTTGGGCGGCCTTGTCTCGGGCGGAGCGGCCGCGATCGGCCTGATGCTCGCGACGAACCCCGCCTTCGCCGCGCCCGCGCGCCCCGCCCCGCCCGCCAAGCCGGTCGCCATTCCACTGGAGCCCTATCTGGGCGTGCTCTGGTCGTTCCAGGCGGACGTCGAGGGCAAGCCGCGCCGCTTCCTGCTCGACACGGCCGGCGGCATCACCGTGATCTCGCAGCCCTTCGCCGAATCCATCGGCTGCAAGCCCTGGGGCCGGGTCACCGGCTTCCGGATGCGGGGCGACCGGGTCGACGCGCCGCGCTGCGACGACGTCGGCCTGACGGCGGCGGGCTTGCCGCTGAAGGCCCCGACCGCCGGCGTCATCGACTTCTCGACCCTGCTGCCCAAGGACGCCCCGCCGCTGGACGGTTCGGTGGCGCTGGACGCCTTCGCCGGCCGCGCCGTCACCCTGGACCTGTCCGGCCGCCGGCTGATCGTCGAGACGCCCGACAGCTTGAAGGTCCGCGCCCGCCAAGGCGTCGAGGTGCCGGTCCGCTTCAGCCGCGAGGCGATGGGCCTGGCCCTGACGCCGTTCGTCGCCGCTCCCACCGCGAAGGGTCGGATCTGGCTGGAACTGGACTGCGGCAGCACCGGCGCCCTGGTGATCGGCAAGCACGTCGCCGACCTGCTGGGCCTGGATCCGGCGATCCAGAAGGGCCAGTCCGTGGAGATGACCCTGGTCGGCGGTCCGAAGATCAGCGGCAAGGTGCTGGTCGAGGACATGATCCTGGACGGCAACATCGGCGTCCCGGCGCTGCGGCAGTGGGTGGTCACGCTGGACCTCGCCGAGGAGCGGGCCTGGATCGCGCCGGCGGGGCGTTAGACAATTCGACTTTCCGCCGACGGGGACATGCACTTGTGCGTGTCCCCAAGTCTCGCTCTGCGTCTGATGGGGACACGCCGCAAGGGCATGTCCCCGGCTTGTTCTCCTACCGCTCCCGCCGCCACTCCGAGATCGGGATCGACCCGTCCGGGCGCGGGGTCGGCACCTGGTAGCTGAGGCTGTCGGCGGTCAGGGCGTATTTGCGCCGCTGCTCGGTCCCTTCCCAGTTGGCGAACGACGCGCCCTCGATCTTGAACACCAGCACGTGGGCGGCCGGGTCGATGGCGACGGTCCCGTAGTGGGTCGACGAGCCGATCACCGCCCCGGCCAGTTCCTCCGCCGTGGCCTTGGCCTTGTCGCCCGAGGCGATGCGCGGGCGGTCGCCGTCGAAGATCTGCAAGCTGTAGCGCCCCTGGGCGTCGATGATCAGCCGCCCCTTGGGATGCTGGCCGTAGTCGCGGGCCCGCGAGCCGTCGGGCTTGAGGCGGTCGGCCGCCGTCAGGGTCCAGGTTCCGGCCAGCGAGGGCTCGGCCGCGATCGCCGCTCCGGCGATCATTGGCGCCAGCAACGTGGTCGCCAGCGCCAGACCCGCGCCAAGGCGACGTTTCGTGATCGATTTCATCTCGCTCTCCAGCATGTAACCTATTTATTAGGTTAGCTTGCGGACCATCGGCGAAGCACCGTAACCTGTCAATCCGGTTCGGAGCGCGACATGACGACGGCGAAGGCGGAGATCCGCGACGGTTTCAAGTTTCGCGGCGGCAGTCCGGCCCTGGACCTGGCGGCGACGATGGTCGGCCGGCTGGGCGCGGCGCCGCGCGACCTGCTGGCCACGCCCGCCGACCTCGACCGCTGGCTGACGGCGGCGGAACTGACCCAGGCCGCGCCTGGCGCCACCGAGGGCAACCTGGTCCAGGCTCGGTCGCTGCGCGAGGCGCTCTATCGCCTGGCCCTGTCGCGCGCCGAAGGGACCGCCCTGCCCGACGCCGACCGCGAACTGCTCAACGGCTACGCCGCCCTGCCCGCCGCGCCGCTGCAACTGGGCGCCGACGGCCGCGCCCATCTGTCCGGCGATGTGCGGGGCCTGCTGGCGGAACTGGCCCGCGAGGGCGTGTCGCTGCTGGGCGGCGATTTCGGCGACCGCATCCGCCAGTGCGAGGGCCCGCCCTGCGCGGTGCTGTTCGTCGACACCTCCCGCAAGGGCGACCGCCGTTGGTGCTCGATGAGCGCCTGCGGCAACAAGGCCAAGGTGGCGGAGTATCGGAAGCGGGAGAAGGGTTAGAGCGGCAGCTGCACCGTGCTCTTCACCTCTTCCAGCACCGCATAGGTTCGCGTCTCGCGCACGCCCGGCATCTTCACGAGAATATCGCCGAGGAAGTTGCGATAGGCCTCCATGTCGCGCACCCGGGCCTTGATCAGGTAGTCGAAGCCGCCGGCCACCATGTGGCACTCCAGGATCTCGGGGGCCCGACGCACGGCCGCCCCGAACTCCTCGAACACGTCGCCGGTCGTGCGGTCCAGCACCACCTCGACGAAGATCAGCAGGGCGCGATCGACCTTGGCCGGGTCCAGCAGGGCCGCGTAGCCGGTGATGAAGCCCCGCTCGCGCAGCCGCCGCACGCGGTCGAAAGTGGCGGCTGGCGACAGGTTGCAGCGCTTGGCCAGCTCGGCGTTGGTGATGCGGCCGTCGGCCTGCAGGACCCGCAGAAGCCGGCGATCGGTGTCATCTAGAGCAGACATGGCCATTTCCCGTTTTCACCGAAGATAATTCGGAATTTTATATCGACAAACAAAGCACCTTCACAAGAAGCAGGACTATACCCTCGATCGTCCTAGCGAGCTTGGCCGCCACTCCCCCCTCGGCGCCCCGGTGGACTAGGACCAGCCTCCGCCATTCCCCCCGGCGGAGCGCAGACGCGGCGCCCTCTCCCCCGTAGGCGCCGTGTGAGAGCGGAAGGGACGCGCGACCTCCCCCCGTATCGCGTCCCTTCCCACCTCTCCCCTTCCCCTTAATTGTCAATTGTCGTGATTTGACGCGACCGCGCGGTGCGTGGCCCTCGTCCTTCGACAAGCTCAGGATGAGGACCATTTTACAGGCCGAGCGGTTTAAGGGCTCGAGCGGTAGAAAAACCTCATCCTGAGCCTGTCGAAGGACGAGGTTTTCGCC
This sequence comes from Caulobacter sp. P1_D6, assembly GCF_056406095.1. NCBI lineage: Bacteria > Pseudomonadati > Pseudomonadota > Alphaproteobacteria > Caulobacterales > Caulobacteraceae > Caulobacter > Caulobacter sp. P1_D6. Next base: position 42,068 of record NZ_JBFUAW010000030.1, read on the forward strand.
TCGGAGTCCCATGCCGTCGCGACAGGCCGCCGCAGCCATGGAGTGAACAGCGAAATCCGGCGCTTTTGCCGAAGATCGTACAGCCTGACAACGCAACAAACGAAGCACCTTCGAACAAGCCGGCGATATAGCGACGATATACCTATAGCGAGGCGACCATGACCGATTGGGACTCCCTGGACGACGGCAAGTACCGCGACGAAGCGGCGGTGATCGCCGACCTGCTGGCCGCCCAGGCCCTGAGCAGCGAAGACCGCGCCGCGGTCCGCGCCGAGGCCGAGGCCCTGGTCCGCGGCGCCCGCCGCAGCGTCCGCAAGCAGGGCGTGGTCGAAAGTTTCCTGCAGGAGTTCAGCCTCGGCACCCGCGAAGGCCTCGCGCTCATGTGCCTGGCCGAAGCCCTGCTGCGCACCCCCGACGACGACACCCGCGACAAGCTGATTGCCGAGAAGATCGGCTCGGCCGACTGGGCCTCGCACCTGGGCGGCAGCGACAGCCTGTTCGTCAACGCCTCGACCTGGGGCCTGATGCTGACCGGCAAGATCGTCGAGCCCGACGATCAGGCCCAGAAGGACCTGCCGGCCTTCATCAAGAAGATCGCCGGCCGCCTGGGCGAACCGGTGATCCGCGCCGCCGTCGGCCAGGCCATCCGCATCATGGGCGAGCAGTTCGTGCTGGGCCGCACCATCGAGGCGGCCATCAAGCGCGCCGCCAACGACGGCGACATCTGCAGCTTCGACATGTTGGGCGAAGGCGCCCGCACCGCCGCCGACGCCGCCCGCTATGAGAAGTCCTATGCCGACGCGATCCTGACGGTCGGCAAGCTGTCCAACAAGGCCGGCCCCGAAGCCGGCCACGGCGTGTCGGTCAAGCTGTCGGCCCTGACGCCGCGCTATGAGGCCACGCAAGAAGCCCGCGTCTGGGACGAGCTCTATCCGCGCGTCCTGCGCCTGGCCCTGATCGCCGCCAAGTACGACATCAACTTCACGATCGACGCCGAGGAAGCCGACCGCCTGGCGCTGTCGCTGAAGCTGCTGGACCGCCTGTGCCGCGAGCCCGAGCTGGGCGAGTGGACCGGCCTGGGCCTGGCCGTCCAGGCCTACCAGAAGCGCTGCCCCGAGGTGATCGCCCGCCTGACGGCCCTGTCCAAGGAAACCGGCCGCCGCCTGATGGTCCGCCTCGTGAAGGGCGCCTACTGGGACAGCGAGATCAAGCGCGCCCAGGTCGCCGGCCGCCCGGACTATCCGGTCTACACCACCAAGCCCGCCACCGACCTGTCGTACCTGGTCTGCGCCAAGGCCCTGATCGAGGCCGCCCCGCACCTCTACGCCCAGTTCGCCACCCACAACGCCCACACCCTGGCCGCCGTGGTCCGGATGTCGAAGAACGCCGGCGTCAAGATCGAGCACCAGCGCCTGCACGGCATGGGCGAGGCGCTCTACAAGGCCGCCGACGACCTCTATGACGGCGTCACCCTGCGGGCCTACGCCCCGGTGGGCGGCCACGAGGACCTGCTGCCCTACCTGGTCCGCCGCCTGCTGGAGAACGGCGCCAACACCAGTTTCGTCCACGCCCTGCTCGACGAGCGGGTGCCGGTGGAAAAGGTGGTGGTCGACCCGATCACCGCGGTCGAGGCCCATCCCGACCGCCACGCCAAGATCCCGACGCCGACCGACGTTTATGGCGCCCGCCGCAAGAACAGCGCGGGCCTGGACCTGTCGGTGAAGGCCGACCGCGACCGCCTGGCCGCCCACGTCGCCGAGTTGGACAAGCTGACCCTGTCGTCCGGCCCGCTGATCGGCGGCAAGCTGACCGCCGGCGCCCCGCCGATGCCGGTGCAGAGCCCGACCGACCACGAGCGCGTGGTGGGCGTGGTGTCCGAAGCCCAGCTGCCGCAGATCGACCAGGCCTTCAAGCTGGCCCGCGCCGCTCAGCCCGCCTGGGACCAGGCCGGCGGCCCCGCCCGCGCCGATGTCCTGCGCGCCATGGGCGACGCCCTGGAGGCCAATCTCGAGCGCCTGTGCGCCATCCTCGCGCGCGAAGCCGGCAAGACATTGCCCGACGCCATCGCCGAGGTGCGCGAGGCCGTCGACTTCTGCCGCTACTACGCCAAGCTGGCCGAGGAGCAGTTCGGCCTGGCGGGCGAGGTGCTGCAAGGCCCGGTCGGCGAGACCAACACCTTGCGCCTGGCCGGGCGCGGCGTCTTCGTCTGCATCAGCCCGTGGAATTTCCCGCTGGCCATCTTCACCGGCCAGATCGCCGCCGCCCTGGCGGCCGGCAATGCGGTGCTGGCCAAGCCGGCCGAGCAGACCCCGCTGATCGCCTATGAGGCCGTGAAGCTGTACCACGCCGCGGGCCTGGACCACCGCCTGCTGGCCCTGCTGCCGGGTCGCGGCGAGACGGTCGGCGCGGCCCTGACCGCCCATGAGGGCCTGGACGGCGTGGCCTTCACCGGCGGCACCGACACCGCCTGGCGGATCAACCAGACCCTGGCCCAGCGGCAGGGCCCGATCGTGCCGTTCATCGCCGAGACCGGCGGGCTGAACGGCATGTTCGTCGACACCACCGCCCAGCGCGAACAGGTGATCGACGACGTGATCCTGTCGGCCTTCGGCAGCGCCGGCCAGCGCTGCTCGGCCCTGCGCCTGCTGTTCCTGCCGGAAGACACCGCCGAGCACATCATCGACGGCCTGAAGGGCGCGATGGACGCCTTGGTGATCGGCGACCCGGCCCTGGCCGTCACCGACGTCGGCCCGGTCATCGACCCCGAGGCCAAGGCGGCGCTGGACAAGCACCTGGTGCGCCTGAACCACGAGGCAAAGGTCCTGCACACCCTGCCCGCCCCCGAGACCGGCACCTTCTTCGCCCCGGTCCTGGCCGAGATCCCCGCCGCCGACTTCCTGGAGCGCGAGGTGTTCGGCCCGGTGCTGCACGTGGTGCGCTACCGTCCGGAAGACCTGGAGCAGGTGGCCGGCGCCCTGGCGGCCCGCCGCTACGGCCTGACCCTGGGCGTCCACTCGCGGATCGAGAGCTTCGCGGCCGACGTCCAGCGCCTGGTCCCGGCCGGCAACGCTTACGTCAACCGCTCGATGACCGGCGCCGTGGTCGGCGTCCAGCCGTTCGGCGGTGAGGGCCTGTCCGGCACCGGCCCCAAGGCCGGCGGTCCTCACGCCCTGCTGCGCTACGCGGTCGAGCGGGCGCTGAGCATCAACATCACGGCCCAGGGCGGCGATCCGACGCTGCTGAACCTGTAGAACGCCGCGGAAACCCTCGGCCGACGGGAAGAGGGCGGGATCAGGCCCCCGCCGCCTTCACGTCGGCCGGCGCGCCGGCAACCGAGGTAACGGCGGTCCGCTACGAGTGGTTAGCAGACCTGTCATCCGCATGATAAGACCCCCGCCCCTCGTCCATGCGACTATGCTGGACAGGGTTTTTAGACGCTTAGGAGAGGCCCAAATGAGCAGGGTGCTGGTTATCGGCGCTGGCGGCGTGGGTTCGGTCGCTGTCCACAAGATGGCGATGAACAAGGACATTTTCTCGCACATCACGCTGGCGAGCCGCACGAAGTCGAAATGCGACGCCATCGCTCAGTCCGTGAAACAGCGCACCGGCGTGACCGTCGACACCGCGGCGATCGACGCCGACGACGTCGCCGCGACCACGGCGCTGATCAAGGCCGTGCAGCCGGCCCTGGTGGTCAATCTGGCCCTGCCGTACCAAGACCTGAACATCATGGACGCCTGCCTGGCGGCCGGCGTGAACTACCTGGACACGGCCAATTACGAGCCGCGCGACGAGGCCAAGTTCGAATACAGCTGGCAGTGGGCTTATCAGGACCGCTTCAAGGACGCCGGCCTGATGGCGCTGCTGGGCAGCGGCTTCGACCCGGGCGTGACCTCGGTGTTCACCACCTATACCAAGAAGCATCTGCTGGACCGGATCGACACGCTCGACATCCTGGACTGCAACGGCGGCGACACGGGCCTGCCCTTCGCCACCAACTTCAATCCCGAGATCAACCTGCGCGAAGTGACCGCCCCGTCGCGTCACTGGGAAAACGGCCAGTGGATCGAAGGCCCCGCGCTGAGCCACAAGCAGGTGTTCGACTTCGACCAGGTGGGCGAAAAGAACATGTACCTCATGTACCATGAGGAACTGGAATCCCTGGCCAAGTTCTACCCCGAGATCCAGCGCATCCGCTTCTGGATGACGTTCGGCGACTCCTATCTCAAGCACCTGGAGGTGCTGGAAAACATCGGCATGACCCGGATCGAGCCGATGATGTTCCAGGGCCGCGAGATCATCCCGATCGAGTTCCTGAAGGCGCTGCTGCCCGAGCCGTCGTCGCTGGGGCCGATCACCAAGGGCAAGACCAACATCGGCACGATCGCGACGGGCGAGAAGGACGGCAAGGCCCGGACCGTCTACGTCAACAACATCTGCGATCACCAGGAAGCCTATGCCGAGACCGGCAACCAGGCGGTCAGCTACACAACGGGCGTGCCGGCCATGATCGGCGCGGCCCTGATGCTGACGGGCCAGTGGAAGGGCGCGGGCGTGTTCAACATGGAGCAGCTTGATCCCGATCCGTTCATGGACATGCTGAACCGCCACGGTCTGCCCTGGAAGGTCCAGGACCTGGCGGCGCCGCTGGCGTTCTGACGACGATGGAAACCCAGGCCGGCGGTCCCGGCGCCTTCGCCCGCTTCGACTTGAACCGCGTCCCGTCGCCCTGTTTCGTGGTCGACGAGGTCGCGGTGCGCCGCAACCTGGCCACGCTCAAGGACGTCGGCGACCGGGCGGGCGCCAAGGTGCTGCTGGCGCTGAAGGCGTTCTCGATGTGGTCGCTGGCCGACGTCGTCGCCGAATATCTGGACGGCGTCTGCGCCTCGGGCCTGTGGGAGGCGCGGCTGGCGCGCGAGCACTATCACGGCCACCTCACCACCTATTCGCCGGCCTACAAGCGCCAGGACCTGCCCGAGATCCTGCGGCTGTCCGACAGCGTGATCTTCAACTCGCCCGACCAGGTGGCGCGGTTCGCCGACCTCGTCGCGGCGGAGCGCGAGCAAGGCCAGGTGTTCGACATCGGCCTGCGCCTGAACCCCGAGCACAGCGAGGCCGAGGTCGCCAAGTACGATCCGTGCCAACGGGGCTCGCGCCTGGGCTTTCCGGTCTCGCAGCTGCGCCCGGAGCATCTGGAAGGCGTCGACGGCCTGCACGTCCATGCCCTGTGCGAGCAGGGGTTCGAGCCGCTGCAACGGATCTGGGCGTCGCTGGAGCCCAGGCTCGAGGGGATGCTGGGCGGCCTGAAATGGCTGAACCTCGGCGGCGGCCACCACATCACCCGCGCCGACTACCGCAAGGACGACCTGGTCGCCCTGCTGGCCCAGATCGCCGAACGCCACGGGCTGCAGGTCTATATCGAACCCGGCGAGGCCATCGCCCTGGACGCCGGCGTCCTGGTGGGCGAGATCCTCGACACCTTCGAGAACGGCCTGCCCGTCGCCGTCACCGACATCTCGGCCACCTGCCACATGCCCGACGTCATCGAGGCGCCTTACCGGCCCGCGATGCTGGGCGAAATTGATGACGGCGTGTCGGTCCGGATCGGCGGCCCCTCGTGCCTGGCCGGGGACATCATCGGCGACTACGTCTTCGCCTCGGTCCCGGCCCCGGGAACGCGCATCGCCTTCCTCGACCAGGCGCACTATTCGATGGTCAAGACCAACACCTTCAACGGCGTCCCCCTGCCCGCGATCGCGCTGTGGAACAGCGACACCGACACGCTGAGACTGGTCCGGCAGTTCGACTACACGGACTTCCGCGACCGGCTTTCCTGAGTCCATCCGCGCCCCGTCGGGTCTCCATGGAGCGTCTTGCCGCCCCTCCCCGGGAGAGAAAAGACGCAAATTCTGAAATCAATTTTATTTAATCCCTTCCCCAGCGCCGCCACCTCCCGCTAGGCTGCGTCAAAACAAGGGGAGGCAAGCATGCTGTCGAGACGCCATCTGCTGGTCACGGGCGCCGCCGCGATGGTCGCGAGCCGGGCCCGCGCCGCTGACACCACTTCCCCCGCCTTCGTCACCGTCAAGGACGGCCGCCTCAGCCTGGGCGGCGAGCCCTATCGCTTCGTCGGGGCGAACCTCTGGTACGGGGCTTGGCTGGGCTCGCCGGGCGCGGCGGGCGACACCGCGCGGCTGGGCCGCGAGCTGGACCGGCTGAAGGCCCTGGGCGTCACCAACCTGCGCATCCTGGGCGCGGGCGAGACGTCACCCGCCAAGGTGGCGATCTCCCCCACCTTCCGCGGTCCCGGCGAGGACTACGACCAGGACCTGCTGAAGGGGCTGGACGTGGTGCTGGCCGAAATGGCCAGGCGCGACATGAAGGCGGTGATCTACGTCAACAACTTCTGGGACTGGTCGGGCGGCATGCCGGCCTACCTGCGCTGGACCGGCAACGGCCAGTGGTTCCAGCAGGGCGACCCGGCCCATCCGTGGCCGGAGTTCGCCGACTACTCCGCCCGCTTCTACGGCGACGCCAAGGCCCAGGCGCTGTTCCAGCACTACCTGCGGGCCCTGGTCGGCCGGGTCAGCAGCGTCACCGGCAAGCCCTATCGCGACGACCCGACGATCATGGCCTGGCAGCTGGCCAACGAGCCGCGCCCGGGCGGCAGCGAGGCGTTCGGGGTTCCGAACCTGCCCACCTATTACCGCTGGATCGCCGAGACCTCGGCCCTGATCAAGTCGCTGGACCCGCGCCACCTGGTCACCACCGGCAGCGAGGGCGCCATGGGCTGCCTGCAGCGCGAGGCCTGCGTGGTCGAGGCCCACAAGCCGGCCAGCATCGACTACCTGACCCTGCACGTCTGGCCCAACAACTGGGGCTGGATCGATTTCAAGAACCAGCCGGCCACCTATGCGGCCGGCGAGGCCAAGTGCCGGGACTACGTCACCCGCCACATCGCCATCGCCAAGACCATGGGCAAGCCGCTGGTGATCGAGGAGTTCGGTCTGATCCGCGAGGACCGCGCCTTCACGCCGGGCGGCCCGACCACGCACCGCGACCGCTTCTACAAGATGATGTTCGGCCTGGTCGAAGCCGACATGAAGGCCGGCGGTCCCCTGGCCGGCACCAACTTCTGGGCCTGGAACGGCGAGGGCCGTGCCCAGCATCCGGACGCCTGGTTCAAGATGGGCGACCGGGCTTACGTGGGCGATCCCCCACAGGAGGAGCAGGGCCTGTTCGGGGTGTTCGACGCGGATGCGTCGACGCTGGCCGTGGTGCGGGAGCATGCGAAGGCGGTTCACGCCCTCTAGGCCCTCCCCCCGTGGGGGAGGTGTCGGCGCAGCCGACGGAGGGGGGAGTGATGGTGAGGTGGGACCAATCCCCCCACCGGCGCCTTCGCGCCGCCTCCCCCACAGGGGGAGGACCTTCAGGTTCGCGGCCTCCTCCGAGAACCCCAAAAAGGGGTTGTCACCGGTGTCATGATCCGTGGTAGCGATTCCGTCGAACGCGAGCCCAACCGCGTCGGAGGAAGCTCATGGACCATACCCAAGTCGATCGTCGCGGCCTGATCGCCGGCGCGGCCGCGGCCCTCGCCCTGGCCTCGAGCCCGGCCCTGGCCGCCAAGCCCGGCCCCGTGGTGACCACCACCTACGGCAAGGTGCGCGGCGCGACCGGCGAAGGCGTCCAGGTGTTCAAGGGCCTGCGCTACGGAGCCGACACCGGCGGCGCGGGACGCTTCATGCCGCCCCAGCCGCCCAAGCCCTGGACCGGCGTCGCCGACGCCCTGGCCTACGGCGCGGCCTGTCCCCAGGGCAAGGGCGAGAGCGGCGAGAGCCAGAGTGAGGACTGCCTGTTCCTCAACATTTGGACGCCCGCCACGGCGGGCAAGAAGGGTGGGCTGGAAGACGGCAAGAAGCGGCCGGTGATGTTCTATATCCACGGCGGCGCCTACAACACCGGCTCGGGCGCGAGCCCCTGGTACGACGGGACCAAGCTGGCCAAGCGCGGCGACGTCGTGGTGGTCACGGTCAACCACCGGCTCAACGCCTTTGGCTACCTCTACCTGTCGCGGCTGTTCGACGATCCGTCGGTGGCCGACAGCGGCAACACCGGCCAGATGGATCTGGTCCTGGCCCTGCAGTGGGTGCGCGACAACATCGCCGCGTTCGGCGGGGACCCGGGCAACGTCATGCTGTTCGGCCAGTCCGGCGGCGGCGCCAAGATCGCCACCCTGATGGCCATGCCCAGCGCCAAGGGCCTGTTCCACCGCGCCGCCACCATGAGCGGCCAGCAGGTCACCGCCGCCGGTCCGTTCAACGCCACCAAGCGCGCCAAGGGCTTCATCGACAAGCTGGGCGTCAAGGACCTGGCCGCCCTGCGCGCCCTGCCCGCCGAGACATTCCTGGGCGGCCTGAAGGCCACGGACCCGATCGCCGGAAGCGGCGGGGTCTATATGGGTCCGGTGCTGGACGAGCGGACCCTGACCCGCCACCCGTTCTTCCCCGACGCCTCGCCGGTGGGCCTTTCCGTGCCGATGATGTGCGGCAACACCCATGACGAGACGCGCGGCTTCGTCGGCTACGACAAGACCCTGCTGGACATGACCTGGGAGCAGGTGATCGCCAAGCTGCCCAGCCAGTTCAACGCCCGCATCGACATCGACCCGGCCACGGTGGTGGCGGCTTATCGCAAGATCTATCCGAACTACACGCCGTCGGACGTCTATTTCGCGGCGTCGACGGCGGGCCGCTCGTGGAAGGCGGCGATCATCCAGGACGAGGAACGCGCCCGTGCCGGCGCCCCCGCCTGGGCTTACCAGCTGGACTGGCGCGCGCCCAAGGACGGCGGCGTATGGGGCGCGCCCCACACGCTGGACATGCAGCTGGTGTTCGGCAACTTCGACGCCCCCGGCGTGATCACCGGCTCGGGTCCGGACGCGGTGGCCATGCACGAGCGCCTGGCCGACGCCTTCATCGCCTTCGCGCGGACCGGCAACCCCAACACCTCGTCCCTGCCCAACTGGCCGCCCTACGACCTGACCCAGCGCCAGACCATGGTGTTCGACAACGTCTCGCGCCTGGAGAACGACCCGCGCGGCGCCGAGCGCGAGCTGTTCAACAAGGTGCCGTTCATCCAGTTCGGAACTTAGGCGGAGCAGGGCAAGGGACCTCCCCCTGTGGGGGAGGCGACACGAAGCGATCGGTGGGGGAGCTTTAGGCTCGAAGGCCCAGAATCCGGCTGATTGCCGACTACTCCCCCCTCCGTCGGCTACGCCGACACCTCCCCCATGGGGGGAGAATTGACCTCGTCTTCTTCCTCGTCCTCGTCGCCGTCCTCCGGCCAGACGCCCAGCGCCGCGTCGCGCAGGGCTTCGGCGCGGTCGGCGATCTCGGCGGTCAGGTCGTCGTCGACGCCTTGGGCCTCGAGCGCCAGCACCAGGTGGCCGACCATGTGGTCGAGGTCGTCGTCCTCCAGCCCCTCTTCCGACAGCCAGGCCAGGGCCGGCGCCAGGCGGGCCTCGTCGTGATTGTCGAGGTCGAGCGCGGCGGCCATGAAGGCCCGCACGCCGGGCGAGATCACCGGGCCGACCAGATGGGCCAGCAGGTCGTCGTCCTGGGCGCGCTGGAAGAAGTCGTCGAGAGCGGCGTTGGCGATCGTCTCGCCGCCGATGCGTTCAAAGGTCATGGGATCCTCGCCGAAGGGTCGCAGGTGAACCGGAACGCGAGAAGGCTATCACGCCCCCCGGCGGGGAGCGTGAGACGGCCATGACAGTCTGGTGGTCGTTTTGTGTAAGCTAGGCCTTAAGGCGGCTTACTTCGCCGCGTCCATCAGCCCGGCGAAGCGCTCGAACAGGTACAGGCTGTCCGTCGGACCCGGCGAGGCTTCCGGGTGGTGCTGCACCGAGAACACAGGCTTGTCGGTCAGGGCGATGCCGGCGTTGGTGCCGTCGAACAGCGACACGTGGGTCTCGGTGACCGCCTTTGGCAGCGAAGCGCTGTCGACGGTGAAGCCGTGGTTCATCGAGACGATCTCGACCTTGCCGGTCGTCAGGTCCTTCACGGGGTGGTTGGCCCCATGGTGTCCCTGCTCCATCTTCACGGTCTTGGCGCCCACCGCCAGGGCCAGCATCTGGTGTCCCAGGCAGATGCCGAACACCGGCTTGCCGCTGGCGACCAGTTTCTGGATTTCGGGCACGGCGTATTCGCCGGTCGCGGCCGGGTCGCCCGGGCCGTTGGACAGCAGCACGCCGTCGGGATTGCGGGCCAGGATGTCCTCGGCCGAGGTGTTGGCCGGCACCACCGTGGCGCGGGCGCCGACATGGGCCAGGGCGCGCAGGATGTTGCGCTTGACGCCGTAGTCGAGGACCACGACCTCGTACTTGGGCTTGTCCAGCTTGGCGTAGCCTTCCGGCCACGACCACAGGCCCTCGTCCCAGGTGAAGGTCTGGGTGGTGGAGGCGTCCTTGGCCAGGTCCAGGCCTTCGAGGCCGGCCCAGGCCTTGGCCTTGGCGACCAGGGCGTCCAGGTCGAACTGGCCGGTCGGCGAGTGGGCGATCACGCCGTGCGGCATGCCGGTCTCGCGGATCTTGCGGGTCAGGGCGCGGGTGTCGACGCCCGACAGACCGATCATGTTGCGACGCTTCATCCAGCCGTCGAAGTCGCTGTTGGCGCGCCAGTTGGCCTGGTCGGTCGGGGCGTCGCGGAAGATCGCGCCGCGGGCGGCCGTCTCGGCGCCGCCGGCCATCTGCTCCAGGTCCTCGACGTTCGTGCCGACATTGCCCACGTGGGGGAAAGTGAAGGCGACGATCTGGGCCATGTAGGAGGGGTCGGTCAGGATCTCCTGGTAGCCGGTCATGGCGGTGTTGAAGCACACCTCGCCGACCGCATCGCCGGTCGCGCCGCAGCCCACGCCTTGCAGGATCGTGCCGTCGGCCAGGGCCAGAACGCCGGTGACGCCGGGGAGAAGGTCTTTGGACATCTCGGAAGCGCCTCCTAAACGCAGGGCCAGAACAGGCCGGTCATTCTCGCAAAAAGGCGGGCCGGGTGTAACCCCAACCCGCCGCGCAAACGGCGGCGTGTCTAGGGGGGTATGACGGGGGGGTCAACCCCTCTGATCACGGGAGTCGGGGCGACTCCCCACATTCCCGTGATCAGTGAAAGAGTCCCCTCGCGCGGGAAGCCCTCAAGCCCTTATGCTGGAAGGGTTAAGCGCCACAATAAGCATTAGAACACGGGAGGACGGCCCATGCTCGAACTGCGCCCCAATTGCGAGTGCTGCGATCGCGACCTGCCGCCCGACAGCCCGGACGCGCGGATCTGCACCTTCGAATGCACCTTCTGCATCGACTGCGTGGAGACGCGATTCTCCGGGGTCTGTCCCAACTGCGGCGGCGACCTGTCGGCGCGGCCGATCCGGCCGGTCGCGGCCCTGCATCGCTTCCCCGCCTCGCTGAAGCGCGTCTACAAGGCCCATCCGGCCTGCGCCAGCGTGCGCCCGCCGCCGTCGGACACGCGACAGCCGCCGCCGTCCTGGGCCTGAGGCTTACCGACATTCGAATCCGGCGGACTTTTTAAACTCCGTCATTCCGGGCCTTGTGCCCGGAACCCCTCTGTCCGCCGCAGGTGCGGGGGTGTGGCGCTCGGCGCCACAGCTGGAACAACTTGTCGCGGGGCGGCATCCCTCGGCGACGGCCCCGCGTTAATCTCTTGAGGCTCATGGTGGAGCTTCAAGGAGTTGATCCCATGAGCACGCTCGTCGCCCGCATCGCCCCCGCCGCCGACACCGGCTGGTTCGGCCTGGTCGAGACGAGCCTGCGCGTGATGCTCGTGGCCGCCGCCCCGGTCAGCGCGGCGATCTTCCTGCTGCAGAGCTTCTAGGGCGCGAAAAACCTATCTTGGCCGTGGGAACGTCGGGTAGCCGACATCGTTAGGTCTGGTGCGGGCGGGGGCGCTCTAACTGTATCTGTACCTGTGCATGACCCATCTCCATGACGACGCCCACGAAGAACCAGCTTCGGCCGTTTCGACGAACCTGACCGAGCAGATGCTCCACCTGACCAACCGGTTCGAGGAGGAGCGTCTCAAGCTCGAGGAACGCACGTTCCGGACGGACGGTGAAAACCCGGACGACGGCGGCGACAAGGAAGGCTGACGGCTCTCCCCCTTTTTGCCTGGCGTCTTTGCCTAGGGCGCCGACGCGGCGTATCACCCGGCCGAGACCCGGAGAGCCTTCCATGCCCGTCACCACCGTCGGTATCGACGCCGACGACACCCTTTGGCACAACGAGACCATCTTCCGCCTGACCCACAAGCGGTTCGTCGAGCTGCTGGCCCCCTATGGCGACGAGGCGCAGATCGAGGCCAAGCTGGCCGAGACCGAGAAGCGCAACCTGCGGCTCTACGGCTACGGGGCCAAGGGCTTCACCCTGTCGATGATCGAGACGGCGATGGAGCTGACCGACAGCCAGGTCAGCATCGGGGTGATCCGCCAGATCCTGGCCTCGGGCCGCGAGATGCTGACCGAGCCGGTCGAGCCCCTGCCCGGCGTCGAGAAGGCCCTGGCCACCTTGTCCGAGCGCTACCGCCTGGTGCTGATCACCAAGGGCGACCTGCTGCACCAGGAACAGAAACTGGCCGCCTCCGGGCTGGGCGACCTGTTCGCCGCCGTCGAGATCGTCTCGGAGAAGGACGCCGACACCTACCGCCGGGTCTTCGCCCGCCACGGCACCGGTCCCGAGCAGGCGGTGATGGCCGGCAATTCGGCGAAGTCCGACATCATCCCGGCCCTGGACGCCGGCGCCTGGGCGGCCCTGATCCCCTACCCGCTGGTCTGGGCCCACGAGGCGGCGACGGCGCCGAAGGAGCACGCGCGGTATGCGGAGCTGGGGTCGATCGGGGAACTGCCGGGCTGGGTGGATTCGCTCACTTAAAACCCTCTCCCGTGGGGAGAGGGAGGGGCCCAAGCGAAGCTTGGGAGGGTGAGGGCGTGGGGAGCCAACCGGAGTGCCGGCACGCCGTCGACCGTCCCTAATCCCTCACCCTCCCACCGCTACGCGGCGGGTCCCTCCCTCTCCCTCTGGGAGAGGGTCTTCTTCGCGCCCAGCCCCGAAATCCAGTCCCGCGCCGGCCGCTCGAACAGCACCAGCGACAGATAGGCCGCCGGGATCAGGGCCACGATCCAGAACAGCACCCACAGCCGCAGGACGTCGCCGTTCAGGCCCCAACCGGCCACGCCGACCCAGTTGATCCCCATCTTCAGGGCGATCGGGTGCAGCAGATACAGGCTGAAGCTCAGCTGGGCCCAGGGCGCCAGGCGGCGGCTGACCCCGCCCTGCGCGCCGGCCGCGTCGGCGGCGACCCCGGCCAGGCCCAGGGCGTAGACGATCAGCAGCAGCAGCGTCCGCTCGATCCGGAAGGTCGAGGCGACCAGGAAGACCGCCAGCAGCCCCCACATCCAGAACCTTGCGAACGGCAGCCGGCCCAGCACGTCGCGCAGCTGGAAGGCCAGCATGCCCAGCAGGAAGCCCGGCACGGCGCGCAGCACGCCGAAGTTCCAGGTCCACTGGTGGAAGGGCATCTCGCCGTCGGGGTTCAGCAGCAGCAGCACGAAGCTGGCGACCGCCGCCAGGGCCGTGACGATCCGCCCGCGCGCGGTGATCCAGAACAGCAGCGGCAGGGCCAGATACATCCCCATCTCGGCGCTGATCGCCCAGCTGACGAAGTTCCAGGTCTGGCTGTGGCAGGTATGCCAGGCGTGGACGAACAGCACGTTGGGAACGATGCAGGACAGGTCGTAGCGCTTGGGATCGACATCGCCGCCCCAGTGCACGACGCCCGCCGCCCAGACGCCGACGAAAACCAGCATGGTCGCCCAGTGCAGCGGCCCAAGCCGCGCCACCCGCTTCTTCAGGAAGGTCCCGTACTTGTTCCAGCTGGTCAGCCGGCCGGTATAGATCGCCGCCATCACGTAGCCGGAGATCAGGAAGAACAGGTCCACGATCAGGCTGAAGCCCTTGATCATGTCGTCCGCCACTTGCCAGCGCCCATCCAGGTTGATGTAGCGGTTGAAGTGGAACACCACGATCATCAGCGCCCCGACGATGCGCAGGGCGTCCAGATGCAGCATGTCGTCGGAGTCGGGCTTGAGGGCGGGCAGCGCTTTCATCGCCCAGGGATGGGACGAGCGGGGGAGATGGTCAAGTTTGGTGACGGGGACATGCCCTTCCGGCGTGTCCCCGTGAACAAGCGCCGCGCCCGGACTTGGGGACACGTCGCAAGGGCATGCCCCCGGTTGTGGCCTACCGCAGCGTCGGGCCCTTGGCCTTGTCCAGCGAGGCCAGCGCCATCTTCGGCGCCGACGGGTCGGCTGCCGCCTCGCCGGCGTCGGCCAGCATCTGGTCGATGTGGTTGCGCTGGGCCTTGAAGCGCGACAGCTCGCCGCCGGCCAGGATCGTGCCTTGGGGCACCTTGGCGCCGATCGGGTTGACCCGCTGACCGTTCAGCCAGACCTCGTAGTGCAGGTGCGGACCGGTCGCCAGGCCCGTGGAGCCGACATAGGCCACCACCTGGCCCTGGCGCACGCGCACGCCCGGCTTGATGCCCTTGGCGTAGCGCGAGATGTGGCCGTAGCCGGTGTCCCACTGGCCCGAATGGCGGATGCGCAGCCAGTTGCCGTAGCCGCTCCAGCGGCGGGCCTCCAGCACCACGCCGTCGCCGGCCGCCAGGATCGGGGTGCCGGTGCCGGCCCCGAAGTCGACGCCCTTGTGGCCGCGGGTGTAGCCCAGCACCGGATGTTTGCGCATGCCGAAGGTGGAGGTGATGCGGGCGCCGTCGACCGGCGTGCGCAGCAGGAAGCCTTTGATGTTCTTGCCCAGCTCGTCGAAGAACTGCGGCTTGCCGTCTTCACCGGGGCGCTCGAAGGCGTAGAACTTCTGGCCCTTGACCTCGGCGTATTCCAGGTCGCCGGCCTCGACCGTGCGGCCGCTTTCGGTGACCTTGCGGCCGAACACCAGGCAGAACTTGTCGCCTTCCTTGATGTCGCGCGAGAAGTCGATCTTGTGCGAGAACAGCTTGGCCGCCTGGCTGATCACCGCCGGGGTGCCGCCCACGTCGGCCACGCTCTCGTAGAACGAACCCTTCATCTCGCCGCACGCGACCTTGGTCTCGTCGGTGACCTTTTCCTCGAGCTCGCGCAGCTTCATCGCGCCGTCGAAGGTGCGCGAGACGGTCAGGGTCGAGGACGGGCTGGTGCGCATCGACAGGCCGATCAGGCGGGCCGAGCCGGCGCGGCCGTTGCGACGCTCGGCGACGGCGGCTTCGAACGCCATGCCGGCCTTGATGTTGACGGTGTCGATCGCGCCCTGCAGGGCGGCGACCACCTGGCGGGCGTCGTTGGGGGCGATGCCGGTGCGCAGCACGGCGCCTTCCAGGGTCTCGCCGGGACGCACCTTCACGGGGATGGATTCCGGACGCTCGAAGCCCGGTTGAGCCTCGGCGCTGGCGAAGGCGGCGTGTTGCAGGGCGGCCAGGGCGCTGGCGTCCAGCGGGGCCTTGACCACCTGCATCGGCGCGTCGGTGGCCGTCAGCTTCCAACCCAGGCCCAGGGCGGCCAGACCGGCGATCGCGGTGAAGACCTTCGGGGCCAGACGCAAGGTCGGCCGTCTCGGATCGAATTCCTGCATCAAGACCCCGACTGGTAGCGATGCCGTGCGTTMAAAATGACACGACTGGGATGCCCCCCAGCAAACCTCGCGCCGGAAAATGACGGATGACGCCACCTTCGGGCAAGGACTATTCGGTGCTTCGGGCGATTTGTCACGGATAGGGTTAAGACCCTGATCCTAAAAAGGAAAACGCCCGCCTCCGAGGAGGCGGGCGCTCTACTTTTTGGGTTTCGTTCGCTGGGGACTACGCCGCGGCGACTTGCTCGTTCGGATCGCGCAGCACGTAGCCGCGGCCCCAGACGGTTTCGATGTGGTGCTTGCCCTGGGCCGAGGCCGCCAGCTTCTTGCGCAGCTTGCAGATGAAGACGTCGATGATCTTCAGTTCCGGCTCGTCCATGCCGCCGTACAGGTGGTTGAGGAACATCTCCTTGGTCAGGGTCGTGCCCTTGCGCAGGGAGAGCAGCTCCAGCATCTGGTATTCCTTGCCGGTCAGGTGAACGCGGTTGCCGTTCACTTCGACCGTCTTGGCGTCCAGGTTCACGATGATGTCGCCGGTCTTGATGACCGACTGGGCGTGACCCTTCGAACGACGGACCACCGCGTGGATGCGGGCGATCATCTCGTCCTTGTGGAACGGCTTGGTCATGTAGTCGTCGGCGCCGCCCGAGAAGGTCTTCACCTTCGTGTCGATTTCGGCGCTGCCCGACAGGATCATGATCGGCGTGTTCACCTTCGCCACCCGCAGGGTGCGCAGAACGTCCAGCCCGCTCATGTCCGGCAGATTCAGGTCCAGCAGGATCAGGTCGTAGTCATAGATCTTGCCCAGATCCACGCCCTCTTCGCCAAGATCCGTCGTGTAGACGTTGAAGCCTTCAGACTTCAGCATCAGCTCGATGGTCTGCGCGGTGGCGCTGTCATCCTCGATCAACAGTACGCGCATGCAGCCCTCCCCGCCCTTGGGCGGCATTATTCGACAGCTAGGCGGAATCCGCCGGTGAAACCCGTCCTGCACTCTGCCGGACAGTTAATTTAAGACAGGTTAATGGTGAATGATCTCGTCGAAGAAATGGTTAATCTGATTTGCGAATCGGGTGCAAGCGGTCAGCGACTCATTTGGCGCAATGGTCGCAGGGGGCTGTGGACAGCCCGTCAAGACGATTCCTTTTGGCCCGAAACGCCTGATTTGCGGGGTTTGTAAAGGGTTCGGCGCCCCTGTTTTCCGACCGTTTCAGCGGCCCGCCGTTCATCTGTGAGGCGAGATTGCGGCGTTCTGTCGCGAGAATTTTACTGCCTTGGCCATGGGCCTCGGAGCGTCGCCGCGAGCCCTGCCGCGCAAGGTCCGCGACGTCCGGTCGCGGCGGGTTTCACCCTATTTTTCGCCCGAAGCTTCCGGGGCCAGCCAACCGGCCTCCCGAAGCTTGGCCACGGAGGCGCGGGAGATGGGCGCGGTGAGGTCGCCGCGCAGGGTCAGGCGCAGGTTTCGGCCGTCGGCGACCACCCCGGTGACGGCCGCCCGGGCCACCCACCACGAGCGGTGCACGCGCATCCCCTCGTGGGCCATGCCGGCGATCACCCGCTCGAACGGCCCGGCGACCAGGCGCGACCCATTGAGGGTGTGGACCCGCACATAGTGATCCTCCATCCGCAGGCACAGCACCTCGCCCGAGGCCGGCATCGCCGCCGGTTGCGGCGTCGCCTGGACCGGATGGGCCTCGCGCGCCCTACGAGCCTTCATCGCCCGGCGGACGATGACGAAGGTCAGGACCGGTCCCGACAGGAAGACGCACTGGCCGTACCATTCCAGCGGCGCGATCCGGTCGCGCAGGAACGGCCACAACGTCGTGGCCAGCCAGCTGATGAACAGCGCCAGCGGCACGCAGCCGACCAGCAGCGCGACGACGATCACCGGCCAGACCGGGAGCCTCAGGCGCTCCGCCCCGGCCACCGCCAGGCGCTGCAGCACGCCGAAAATCAGGGTTCCCACGCAGAAACAGACGATGAAATGGAAGATGCGCTGCTCCGGCGCGCCGTTCAGATAGCTGCCGTACGGGCCGAGCACCCCGACGAACAGGCCGATCGCCGCGGCCACGGCGAAGTCGATCGCCCATTCGCGGGCGGTTCCCAGCAGCGGTTCGGCCTTTCCGGTCATGGGCGCGGTCAGAGGGGCGGTCATACCGTTGCTATAACGTCGGTTCGCCGGTTCGCGAACCCGTTCGCCCATTCGCGAAGAGGCGATGGCGAGCCCGGATCGACCAGGACATGACCTCGGCCCTGTTCCACCCATCGAGGACGTTCATGTCGATCCGCTCGCTCTGTCTCGCTTCGGCGACCACCCTGGCCTTGGCCGTCGCCTCACCCGCCCTGGCGGCCACGGCGGGCTTCACCGTGGTCCAGGCCGCCGATCCGCAAGGGGGCGCGCCGATCACCGTCGGCATCTGGTATCCCGCCGACGCCCCCGCCAAGCTGATGGACCTGGGCATCGGCCAGCAGACCGTGGCGGCCGGCGCGCCCCTGGTCGGCGACCACCTGCCGCTGATCGTCATGTCGCACGGCAACGGCGGCTTCTTCGGCGGCCATGCCGACACCGCGCAAGCCCTCGCGGAAGCCGGCTTCGTGGTCGCCGCCCTGACCCACACCGGCGACAACTACGCCGACCAGAGCCGCGCCACCGACATGGCCAACCGGCCGCGCCAGCTGTCGGTGCTGATCGAGTACATGCTGAAGGCCTCGCCGATGCAGGCGGCGCTCGATCCGGAGCGGGTCGGAGCGTTCGGCTTCTCCTCGGGCGGCTTCACCGTGCTGGCGGCGGCCGGCGGCGAGCCGGACCTGACGACCCTGGCCCCGCACTGCAAGGCCCACCCCGACTTCTTCGACTGCAAGCTGACCGCCTCGCACCCGCCGCCCGCCGACGCGGCCAAGGCGGTCTGGACCCACGACGCGCGGATCAAGGCCGTGGTCTCGGCCGCCCCGGCCATGGGCTACAGTCTCACCAAGGCCGGCCTGTCGAAGGTGACGGTTCCGCTGCAGCTGTGGCGGGCCGAGAACGACCAGATCCTGCCCGACCCGTTCTACGCCTCGGCCGTGCGCGCCAACCTGCCCAAGCCGCCGGAATGGCATGTCGTCCCCGGAGCCGGGCACTTCGACTTCCTGACGCCCTGCAACGACCAGGGCCGCGCCACCGCCGCGTTCATCTGCACCAGCGCGCCGAGCTTCGACCGGGCGGCCTTCCACAAGGATTTCGACGCCAAGGTGGTGGGGTTCTTCAAGGCCAATCTGATGAAGCCCTAGCTCCCCCAAACTCCCTTCATCCCGGCGAAAGCCGGGACCCAAGCTGAGGCTCAGAACAGGCCTCATGCGATCGCGCCTCAGCGGGCTTTCCTGCCCGCTCGGCTTGGGTCCCGACTTCGTCGGGATGAACGGAAAGGAGGGGTGGGCATAAGGACGCAGCCCCCTGGCTTAACCGCAATCCTCAAGAGCGAATTAACCATGTCGGTCTACTTCACTCCCCATTAACGCCCGGGGCCCAAAGCTTGGCCCTGAGCCGTCGGGAGTTGTGCTTGCGTAGCCTGATCGCCGCCGTCGAACGTATCGATCCGCTGACCGTCTTCGGTCGCGTCGCCGCCGTGAACGGCCTCCTGATCGAGGCGCGCGGCGGGCTGACCCGTCTTGCCGTGGGCGCGCGGGTCGAGATCGAGCGTCTGGGCCTGCCGGTCCTGCCCGCCGAGGTGGTCGGCTTCCGCGAAACCCGCGCCCTTCTGATGCCGTTCGGCCCCGTCGAGGGCGTGGCCCCCGGCGCCGTCATCAAGATCATGCCCGAGGGCGCCGTGGTCCGTCCGACCAAAGCCTGGCTGGGCCGCATCATCAACGCCTTCGGCGAGCCGATCGACGGCCTGGGCCCGCTGCCCCAGGGCGAGGTCCCCTACCCCCTGAAGACCCCGCCTCCGCCCGCCCACGCCCGCGGCCGGGTCGGCGAGCGCATCGACCTGGGCGTGCGGTCGATGAACGTCTTCACCACCACTTGCCGCGGCCAGCGCCTGGGCATCTTCGCCGGCTCGGGCGTGGGCAAGTCGGTGCTGCTGTCCATGCTGGCCAAGGAGGCCACCTGCGACGCCGTCGTGGTGGGCCTGATCGGCGAACGGGGCCGCGAGGTCCGCGAGTTCATCGAGGAGACCCTGGGCGAGGACGGCCTCAAGCGCGCGATCGTCGTGGTCGCCACCTCGGACGAGCCGGCCCTGACCCGCCGCCAGGCCGCCTACATGACCCTGGCGATCAGCGAGTTCCTGCGCGACCAGGACCTGGAAGTCCTCTGCCTGATGGACTCGGTCACCCGCTTCGCCATGGCCCAGCGCGAGATCGGCCTGGCCGCCGGCGAGCCGCCGACCACCAAGGGCTACACCCCCACCGTCTTCACCGAGCTGCCCAAGCTGCTGGAGCGCGCCGGTCCCGGGCCTATCCGCCCCGACGGCACCACGGCCGCCCCGATCACCGCGCTGTTCACGGTGCTGGTCGACGGCGACGACCACAACGAACCGATCGCCGACGCCGCCCGAGGCATCCTGGACGGCCACATCGTCATGGAGCGATCGATCGCCGAGCGCGGACGCTTCCCCGCGATCAACGTCCTGAAGTCCATCAGCCGGACCATGCCCGGCTGCCAGACGCTGGAAGAGCGCGAGGTCGTGAAGATGGCCCGCCAGACCCTGGCCGCCTATTCGAACATGGAGGAGCTGATCCGCATCGGCGCCTACCGCGCCGGGGCCGATCCGCTGATCGACCGCGCCATCCGCCTGAACCCCGCCGTCGAGGCCTTCCTCAGCCAGAGCCCCGACGAGGCCACCAGCCTCGACGACAGCTTCGGCTACCTCGCCCACATCCTGCAGAGTGAAGCCGCGTAATGACCAAGTGGGCCGACTCCCTGATCCGCATCTCGAACCACGAGGTCGAGACCCTGCAGAAGCGCCTGGCCGAGATCGTGGAGCGCCGCCAGACCGCCGAGATGAAGGTCGCCACCCTGGACGCCCAGTCCGAGCTGGAGGCGATGCAGGCCCAGGGCGACGTCGAGGCCGGCTGGTACATGATCGGCTTCCGCCAGGGCTCGAAGATCCGCCGCGACCAGGCCCTGCTGGAGATCGACCAGATCCTGATCGAGGAAGCCGGCGCCCGCGACGCCCTGTCGATGGCCTTCGAGAACCTCAAGAAATACGAGCACGTCGCCGAGGCCGCCAAGGTGGCCAAGATCAAGCTGGCGGGCAAGCTGGAGACGGCGGCCCTGGACGAGCTTGGCCTGCGCCGGGTGGCGATCGGTGGGCGGTAAGGGTCTCGACCGCCGCGCGGTCCTGGCCAGCGCCCTGGCCCTGACCGCCTGCGGCTCCAAGGACGCCCAGAGCCAGTCCGCCCCCGCCGACCTGCCGCCGCTGAAGAGCCTGGCGCCGTTCCGGATCGGGGCCTGCGTCCAGGCGCTGCACCTAGACGATCCGGCCCTGGCCGCCCTGCTGGCCCGCGAGGTCAGCCAACTGACCCCCGAGTGGGAAATGAAGATGGAGTACATCGTCCAGCCGGACGGCTCCTTCCGCTTCGACGCCCCCGACCGCATCGCCGCCTTCGCCCGCGCCCACGGCATGGGCCTGCTGGGCCACACCCTGATCTGGT
Source organism: Caulobacter sp. P1_D6 (assembly GCF_056406095.1). Lineage (NCBI taxonomy): Bacteria > Pseudomonadati > Pseudomonadota > Alphaproteobacteria > Caulobacterales > Caulobacteraceae > Caulobacter > Caulobacter sp. P1_D6. The sequence goes on from NZ_JBFUAW010000030.1 coordinate 63,381, forward strand.
ACGCCCAGGCCCCCGAGGCCTTCGAGCGGCTGGACGAGAGCCGCATCGGCTTCGCCGACGCCTACCGCAACTACATCCTGGCCGTGGCCGGCCGCTATGCCGGCCAGGTGGTCGGCTGGGACGTCGTCAACGAGGCGGTGGCCGAGGATGGGAACGGCTGGCGCGACAGCCTGTGGTCCCGGCGGCTGGGCGACTTCGAGCACATCGCCCTGGCCTACCGCACGGCGCGCGAGGCGGACCCGCACGCGGCCCTGCTGCTGAACGACTACAATCTCGAATACATGCCCGCCAAGCGCGCCACGTTCCTGAAGCTGGCCGAGCGCCTGCTGGCCTCGGGCGCGCCGCTGACGGGCCTGGGAACCCAGATGCACGTGGCGGCCGACATCGCCCCGGGCCAGATCACCGCGATGATCCGCGACCTGGCGAGCCTGGGCCTGCCGATCCACGTTTCCGAGCTGGACGTCTCGCTGGTCCGGTCGGAGAGCAAGCTGCTGTCGCGCGGCGAATTGCAGCGTCGCCAGGCGGCCGTCTACGCCGAGACCGCCGAGGCCTTCATGGCCCTGCCCGAACGCCAGCGTTTCGCCTTCACCCTGTGGGGGCTGCGCGACAAGGACTCGTGGCTGAAGAAGGAGAACGCCGCCGACGCCCCGGCGCCGTTCGACGACGCCGGACGGCCCAAGGCCGGCGCTGCGGCCCTGGCGGGGGCGTTCAGGGCCTAGCTGGCGGCCTCGTCCGACCCGTTGTCGTTGGTGTCCAGGCTCAGCGTCTTGGCCAGGGCCAGGATCTGCAGGCGTTGGGACAGGGGCAGTTGCGGCACCAGCGAGGCCAGCTCCACGCCCTCCTCGGTGGCCATGAAGCGGCGCACGGCCATGGTGCGCTTGTCGCCGTCGACCACGCTGTCCAGCGGCGGCATGCCTTCGAAGAACCAGGCCACCGAGGTCTGCAGCGTCACCGCCATGCCGTAGAGCTTGGACGCGCTGACGCGATTGGCCCCGCGCTCGTACTTCTGCAATTGCTGGAAGGTGATGCCCACGCTGTCGGCCAGTTGGGTCTGGCTCAGGCCCATGGATTTGCGGCGCATCCGGATGCGGGCGCCCACATGGATATCGACGAGGTGAGGTTCTTGATCGGCGGTCAACATGCGTCTCCGACTGGAGACTTGAGACGCCTCCTTGCCGCTTAGACGCCGGGAACGACCCCTGCCCTCAAGCTCGACGGTGAATTTTCGTAAACCGCGTTATTCGGTCGCAGGGTACGGAGGACTTAGTCGACCGCTTTCTGGGCCGGGGGACGGGTGACGGCCGCCACGGCGTGGTCGGCGTCGCTGGCCTGGCGAAGGGCCCGCAGGTCCTCGCTGATCCGGAAGATGGCGACATAGAATTCGCAGAAGGCGCGCCACAGCAGCACCATGGCGGAAGCCACCAGCAAGCCCGCGACCAGCACAGGGAAGGCCAGCAGCAGCGATTGCAGGCCGGGCTCCTTCAGGGCCAGACCGACGGCGGCGCCGACCACCGAGAACGCGAACAGGGCCACGACGCCGAGGCCGGCCCAGTAGATCAGATGAATCACCGGCCCCGTGACGAGGCGGTCGAACGTCAGCAGGTCCCAAAACAGACCGTTGGAAGCACGCGCCTTGGAATTTCTGGCCGGAGCCATCCGACACCCCTCATGTCAGCGGGAGCTCCGCCGGGTACTGGCCCATCGCTAGCAGTGCGAAGCCCGCTCGGCAATGCCGAGCGGGCTCGCGGATCATCAGACGACGATCGTTGGCTGGGTCGACGGTTACTGGGGCTTGGCGCCGGCCAGAGTGGCGTCGATCTGAGCCTTGGTGGCCGTGGTCTGCAGGCCGCCGGCGGCGGCGGCGCTGAAGCTGGCCTTGGGCAGGGCGAACTTCTTCTCGCCGCTGGTCACGACCACGTTGGTCGAGCCGTCGGCGCCGGTGGTGGTGCCGGCGATCGTGCCGACCACCGCGCCCGAGGGGTCCTTCACCTCGGAGCCGACCTTCAGGTCCAGGGCCACGTTGGCCGAGGACGGGGTGCCGGCGGCGTCGGCGTCAGCGGCCGTCGAGGTGGTGCTGGTCGTGCTGCTGGTGGTCGACTGGGTCGGCGCGCCCGGCAGGGCGCTGGTCGGCGCGGCCGAGGTGGCCGGAGCCGTGGTGGCCGCGGGCGCGGCCGGGGTCGTCGACTGGGCCGGAGCCGTCGTCGTGGTGGTCGTGGAAGAGGTGGTGGCCGGCGGCGTCTGAGCCGGGGCGGTCGATTGGGCGAAAGCGGCCCCAGCCAGCGAAACGGTCGCGGCGGCGGCGAGCATGGCGATCTTGGTTTTCATCATTACGCTCCGTCGTGAAGGCCCCCGCCTTGCAAACCGAACGCGACCTATCGGCAACGGTTCCGAAATAGTCAGTAACAACCCGTGACCATTTCGGGGCGTTTCCAGGCTTTTTGTAGGCGGAAGGCCTGAGATCGCCGGCGATGAGCGGCATCGGAACGGCGGCCAGGAGGCGACCGGCCAAGGCTCGAACCCGTCGCCCGCGCCACGGTCAGGCGGGTTGGGGAATGCGCGCGACGACCTTGATCTCGAAGTCGAAGCCCGCCAGCCAGTTCACGCCGACGGCGGTCCAGTTCGGATAGGGCGGCTCGCCGATCGCCTTCTCCCGTATGGCCATCATCGCCTCGAACTGCGTCTCCGGGTCGGTGTGGAAGGTCGTCACGTCGACAACGTCGTCGAACGTGCAGCCCGCGGCCGCCAGCACCGCCGCCAGATTGTCGAAGGCCAGCTGGACCTGCTTTTCGAAATCCGGTTCGGGCGATCCGTCCTCGCGGCTCCCGACCTGGCCCGAGACGAACAGGAGGTCGCCCGAGCGGATCGCCGCCGAATAGCTGTGCTTGTCGTACAGCGCCCGACGGCCGGCGGGGAAGATGGCGTCGCGTTTGGTCATCGTATCGATCCTGCTTCAACAAGGCGGAGCGCTCATTGATATACGCTCCGTATGTGAGTAGATCGGGACATGCACGCCGCATGTCAATCCACATACGCTGCGTATGTCATTTGTTGGAGACGGTGAGTGGTCGCGAAACGGCGTGCCGAAATGATGGAGGAAACCCGGGCCAAGCTGATCCGGGCCGCCCGGAAGGCCTTCGCCGCCAAGGGCTATGCGGCGGCGTCGATGGACGACCTGACCGCCGAGGCCGGCCTGACGCGTGGCGCGCTCTATCATAACTTCGGCGACAAGAAGGGCCTGCTGCGGGCCGTGATCGACCAGATCGACGCGGAGATGCTGGCGCGGACGCGCGCCGTCCAGGCGCGGGCGGAAACCCCCTGGCTGGGGTTCCTCGACGAGGGCGTCGCCTATATCGAGATGGCCCTGGAGCCGGAGATCCAGCGCATCATGCTCCTGGACGGGCCGGCGGTGCTGGGCGACCCGTCGCAATGGCCCAACCAGACCGCGTGCCTGCGCACCACGACCCAGACCCTCCAGGCGATGATCGATGCTGGAACGGTCAAGCCGGTGGACGCGGAAGCCGCCGCGCGGCTGATCAACGGGGCGGCTCTGAACGCCGCGCTGTGGATCGCGGCGGCCGACGATCCCCCCGCCGTCCTTGCCAAGGCCGTCGAGGCCTTCAGGCAGCTCGCGGCCGGCCTGCTCCGGACCGGGCCCTAGACCATCCCCACCGTGCGCAGGCGCGCACGCGGGTGGATCTCGTTCTGGCTCATCACCACGGTCTGGCCGCGGAAGCGCTCGATGATCGAGCGGACGTAGGGACGCACGCCCGGGCTGGTCAGCAGCACGGCGCTGTCGCCGGCCATGGCGGCGCGGTCGAAGGCGTCGCGCACGCCGCGGATGAAGTCCTGCAGGCGCGACGGGGCCAGGGCCAGCTGCTTGTCCTCGCCCGGACCGACCAGGGCCTCGGCGAAGGCCTGTTCCCACTCGGCCGACAGGGTGATGATCGGCAGCGAGCCGTCCTCGCCGCGGTTGGCCCAGCACAGCTGGCGGCCCAGGCGGGCGCGGACCTGTTCGGTCAGCTGCACCACCGAGGCGGTGTGCGGCGCGGCCTCGCCCATGCCTTCCAGGATCTGCGGCAGGTCGCGGATCGAGACGCGCTCCTTGAGCAGGGCCTGCAGCACGCGCTGGATGGTGGCGGCGGTGACGACCGAGGGGATGAGGTCGTCGACCAGCTTCTTCTGGCCCTCGGGCAGGTCCTTCAGCAGCTTCTGCACCTCGGCGTAGGAGAGCAGGTCGGCCATGTTCTCCTTGAGGATCTCGGTCAGGTGCGTGGTCAGCACGGTGGCCGGATCGACGATGGTGTAGCCGCGGAAGGTGGCTTCCTCGCGCATGGCTTCCTCGACCCACGTCGCGGGCAGGCCGAAGGCCGGTTCGCGCACGTGCTCGCCGGGCAGCTCGACCTGGCCGCCGCGCGGGTCCATGGCCATCAGGCAGCCCAGGCGGACCTCGCCGGCCCCGGCTTCCATTTCCTTGATGCGGATCGCGTAGCCCTGGTTGGCCAGGCGCATGTTGTCCAGGATGCGGACCGGCGGCATGACGAAGCCGAACTCGGTGGCCAGGGTCTTGCGCAGGGCGCGGATCTGGTCGGTCAGCTTGCGGCCGTCCAGGTCGTTGATCAGGGTCAGCAGGCCGTAGCCCAGCTCGATCTTGACGTCGTCGATGGCCAGGGAGGCGCTGATCGGCTCCTCCTCCGGCTCGGCCGAGGCTTCGGCCAGCGCGGCCAGGGCGGCGGCGTCCAGTGGCTGCGGCTCCTTGGCCTTCACGGCGCGGCGATAGGCCAGGTAGCCCGAGCCCACGGCCAGCGCGGCGAAGGGCAGGATCGGCATGCCGGGGATCAAGGCGATGACGCCCGACGAGGCCGAGACCATGCCCAGGGCGACCGGGTTCATGGCCAGCTGGGTGGTCAGGGCCTTGTTGGCGCTGCCCTCGACGCCGGCCTTGGACACGACCATACCGGCGGCGATCGAGATGATCAGGGCCGGGATCTGGCTGACCAGGCCGTCGCCGATGGTCATGATGGTGTAGGAGGCCGAGGCCTCGCCGATCGGCATCTTGTGCTGGACGACGCCGATCAGGATGCCGCCGATGATGTTGATCGCGGTGATGATCAGGCCGGCGACGGCGTCGCCCTTCACGAACTTGCTGGCGCCGTCCATGGCCCCGAAGAACGTGCTTTCCTGCTCCAGGTCCTTGCGGCGCTGCTTGGCGGTGTCCTGGTCGATCAGGCCGGTCGACAGGTCGGCGTCGATGGCCATCTGCTTGCCGGGCATGGCGTCCAGGGTGAAGCGGGCCGCGACTTCCGCGATCCGGCCCGAACCCTTGGTGACGACCATGAAGTTCACCACCACCAGGATGATGAAGACGATCACCCCGATGACGAAGTTGCCCTGCATCATCAGGTTGCCGAACGCCTGGATGACGGCGCCAGCGCCGTGCGAGCCTTCCTGGCCATGGCCGAGGATCAGGCGCGTCGAGGCTACGTTCAGGCCCAGGCGATAGAGGGTGGCGACCAGCAGGACGGTCGGAAACGAGGTGAATTCCAGCGGCTTCTTGATCAGGATCGCCGTCATCAGGATCAGCACGGCGCCGGTCAGCGAGATCGCCAGCAGCAGGTCCAGCAGGATCGCCGGAACCGGGATGATCAGCAGGACGATGATCCCGACCACGCCCAGGGCCAGGCCCATTTCGCCGCGCAGGATCCCTTCCCACAGCGACTTGGCGCTGGGGACCGAGGAGGCGGTCTTGGGGACGGCGGCGTCAGTCATTCAAATCTTCGATCCCGTAGCCTGGCTTTCGGTGGAGCGATTTGCGCGCCGTCACCAGGGTCTTAATCGAAATTAGCCATGTCCGGCGCCGGACCGATGGTCGCGGGCGCCGGGGCGGAAGACAGGCCTTAAGCTGCGGCCACCCCGCCCTGGGGCGGCGGCACCGAGACGCCGGCGTCGGAATATTCCTTCAGCTTGTTGCGCAGGGTGCGGATCGAGATGCCCAGGATGTTGGCCGCGTGGGTGCGGTTGCCCAGGCAGTGCTCCAGGGTGTCGATGATCAGGGTCTGCTCGACCTCGGCCACCGTCGAGCCGACGAAGGTGCGCGAGACGGCGTCGGCCGCCATCTGGGCGCCGCGGGCGACCTGGGTGTCCGGAGCCGGGGCCAGGGGCTGGCCGTCCGGCAGGCGGATGGCGAACTCCTCGATCTCGGCGCCCGGCGACAGCAGCACCGCGCGGTGCATGGCGTTTTCCAGCTCGCGGACGTTGCCCGGCCAGCGGTGGGCGATCAGCCGGCGCTTGGCCTCGGCCGAGATCGGCTTTTCGGCGACGCCGTTGGCGGCCGAGTACTTATTCACGAAGTGCTCGCACAGGGTCAGCACGTCGCCCGGACGCTCGCGCAGCGGCGGCAGGCGCAGGTTCACGACGTTCAGGCGGTAGAGCAGGTCCTCGCGGAACGTGCCGTCCTTCACCGCCGCGGCCAGGTCGCGGTTCGAGGTGGCCAGGATGCGGATGTCGACCTTGACCGGCTTGGAGCCGCCCACGCGGTCGATCTCGCGCTCCTGGATGGCGCGCAGCAGCTTGGCCTGCAGGCGGGTGTCCATCTCGCTGATTTCGTCCAGCAGCAGGGTGCCGCCGTTGGCTTCCTCGAACTTGCCGACCCGGCGGGCCACGGCGCCGGTGAAGGCGCCCTTCTCGTGGCCGAACAGCTCGCTTTCCAGCAGGTTCTCGGGGATGGCGGCGCAGTTGACGCTGATGAACGGCGCCTTGGCCCGACGCGACTTGGCGTGGACGTAGCGGGCCATGACCTCTTTACCCGAGCCGCTTTCGCCGGTGATCAGGATCGAGGCTTCCGACGGCGCGACCTGGTCGGCCAGGCGGATGACGCCCTCCATGGCCGGGTCGCGGACGATCATCGGACGGTTGTCGTCGGTGACGGCGGCCAGGACCGCGGCGATCAGCTCGGCGTCCGGCGGCAGCGGGATAAATTCCTTGGCCCCGGCCTTGATCGCCGCGGCGGCCCGCATCGGATCGGCGTCGACGCCGCAGGCCACCACCGGCACCCGGATCCGCTCGGACTCGTTGGCGGCGATCAGGCCCGCGATGTCGAGCGTGTACTCGACCATCATCAGGTCAGCCCCCTGCCCGGCCCGCAGCGCGTGGGTCGCGGCTTCGCAGGTCTCGACGTGCGAGACCTTGGCCCCGGTGTTCATCGCCATTTTCACGGCGACCGAGAGCTGTCCGTTCAGTTTTCCGACGACCAGGAGGCGCATCGTTCTATCTCCGTTGGGGTGTTTTTACCCCGGCAGTTCAACTGGTTAAGCTTCACTCGACATCGCGCGGGGGTTAGCCGGCGGCGTCGCCGTCCTTGATGATTTCCGTCATGGTCACGCCCAGGCGTTCGTCGACGACGACGACCTCGCCGCGCGCCACCAGGCGGTTGTTCACATAGATGTCGATCGCCTCGCCGACCTTGCGGTCCAGCTCGAGGATCGACCCGGCCGACAGCTGCAGCAGCTGCGCCACCGACATGTGGGCCCGGCCCAGCACGGCGGAGATGTTGACCGGCACGTCGAAGACCGGCGCCAGGTCCGAGGCGATCTTGTCGCTGAGTTCGACCGGCATCTCGGAGGCCAGCATCGAGCCGCCGAATTCGTCGAGGGTGAGGTTGTCTTCGGACATGACGGTCAGCTCTCGCTAGGCAGAAGGGGTTCGGCGTGGAGTCCCTCGGCCGCGATGGCGGCTTCGAGGGCTTGGGTGACGCGGGCGGCCGCGTCGTCAGGATTGAAGGCCGCGCGCCCGTCGCCCCAGTCGAGGAGGAAGGCGGCGGCCGGCATGGCGTCGGCCCGGGCGACGATCTGGCCCGGGAAGCCGATGGCCTGGGCCGTCTGCTCCAGGGCGGCCTGGGTGCGCTCGACCAGATGGGCGGCGACCCGGACGGTCAGTTTCGGGCTGGCCTCGACCTCGCGGGCCAGGGCGACCAGGGCCGCCTGGGCCGGAGCCTGGGGGAACTGGTCCAGGGCGGCGTCGGCGATCGCCCGGCCGCAGGCCAGGGCCAGCATCGCCGAGCCCTCGCGGTGCTCGTGGGCGACGGCGGTCAGGGTCGAGAAGGCGCTGTGGATCGCCTGGCCGATGGTGTTCAGGGCCATGACGGCCTCGTGCTCGGCCTGGGCGACGGCCGATTGCTCGCCGGCCGCGAAGGCTTCGGCCTTGGCCTCTTCCAGCTCTTCCAGCGTGAAGTTCTTCTTCACCCGCGCCGGCGCGGTCATGCCGCCGTGGTCGTCGAACACGGTGTCGAAGGTGAAGCGCTTGGGGGTCATGTCGGTCATTCAGCCATCCCCCTAGTAGATCAGTTCGTCTTCGGCGCCGGCGCCGGCCAGCATGATCTCGCCCTTGGCGGCCAGGTCCTTGGCGACCTGCACCATGGCGACCTGGGCCTGGTCGACGTCCTTCAGACGGACCGGCCCCATGCTCTCCATGTCCTCGCGCATGATCTTCGAAGCGCGTTCCGACATGTTCGAGAAGAACATCTCGCGCAGCTTGTCCGAGGCGCCCTTCAGGGCCAGGGCCAGCTGTTCCTTGCCGGTGGCGCGCAGCAGGGTCTGGACGCCGCCCGGATCCAGCTTGGAGAGGTCCTCGAACACGAACATCAGGGCGCGGATGCGCTCGGCCGCCTCGCGGTTGCGCTCTTCCAGCGCGGCGATGAAGCGGGCTTCGGTCTGGCGGTCGAAGTTGTTGAAGATCTCGGCCATCATCTCGTGGCTGTCGCGCTTGGACGTGCGCGCCAGGTTCGACATGAATTCGGTGCGCAGGGTCTGCTCGATCTTGTCGAGGATCTCGCGCTGCACCGGCTCCATCCGCAGCATGCGGGTGACGCATTCCAGGGCGAAGTCCTCCGGCAGCGAGGCCAGCACGCGCGCGGCGTGGTCGGACTTCACCTTGGACAGCACCACGGCGACGGTCTGCGGGTATTCGTTCTTCAGATAGTTGGCGAGCACCGCCTCGTTCACGTTGCCCAGCTTGTCCCACATGGTCCGACCCGCGGGACCGCGGATCTCTTCCATGAGCTGATCGACCTTCTCCTGCGGCATGAAGGCCGACAGCAGGCGCTGGGTCTGCTCATAGGAGCCCATGATCGCGCCGGTCGAGCTCATGCCCGAGACGAACTCGACCAGCAGCTCTTCCACGACCGAGGCCGAGACCGTGCCCAGGCCGGCCATGGCCTGGGAGACTTCCTTGATCTCTTCGTCGTCCAGGGCTTGCCAGATCGCCGTGTGGTCCTCGCCCAGGGCGAGCAGCACGATGGCGGCCTTTTCCGGCCCGGCCAGTTTCTTGACGTCGTTGACGGAGGTCTTCATCGCCTACTCCGACTCGTGAAGCCAGGAGCGGAGGATCGCGACGGATTCTTCCGGATGCTTTTCGACGAACTCGGAGACCCGCTTGATCGACGAGGCCTTCACCTGGCCTTCGATCTTGGCGATGTCGATGCGCTGGTCCATGTCGCCGGGACCGGCGATGGCGATGGACTCGCCCGATTGGTCGACCACCACTTCCTGGGTGGAGCCGTCCGACAGGGTGACCAGGCGGGTGATCTGCGGGGTGTTCAGCGCCAGGCCCAGCGGGGTCGGCGGCGGGCTCATCAGGCTCTTGAGGAACGGCCGGACCGCGAACAGCAGGATCAGCAGGGCCACGACGGCCAGCACGCCCAGCTCGGCGAAGCGCATCAGGTCGTTCTTGTCCATGCCGTCCAGCAGGCCGGCCTTGCCCAGACCCTGGTCCTCCGGCTGCGGGAAGCGGACGTTGACCACCGAGACCTGATCGCCGCGGGTCTGGTCGAAGCCGACCGCGGTCTTCACCATCTGCTCGAGCTGCGCCATCTCCTCGGCGGTGCGCGGGGTGTAGGCGCCCGGCTTGCCGTCCTTGCCCGGAGGGGCGGTGATGCCGTCGATGGCCACCGAGACGTCCTGGCGGATCACCGAACCCGGCTCCTGGACGGTGGTCTTGGTGCTTTCCGAGATCTCGTAGTTGGTGACGCTCTCGTTGCTGTCCTGCTTGGAGCCCACCGGCTGGAAGCCGTTCGGGGTCTGGCCGGGGATGTTCTGGGTCGAGGTGACGCCGCCGGTGTCGTCGTTCTTGGTCTCGCTGGCGTTGTTGGCGTTGGTGCTTTCCGAGCGGATGACCTGGCCGTCCGGATCGAACTTGCGCTCCTGGACGGTGACGCGGTTCAGGTCGAGCTTGGCGTTGACGGTGACGCGCGCCTTGCCCGGGCCCAACACGCCGTCGAGCATTTCCTTGACCGTCTTGGCGACGCGGGCCTCGGCCTCACTCTTGGCGTCCTGGGCCAGCTTGCCGGCCAGGCTGCCGTCGTTGCCGGCCGACAGGGTCTTGCCGTGCTGGTCGATGACGTTGACGGCGTCGGGCTTCATGCCGGCGACCGAACCGGCCACCAGGTTCTGGACGGCGCGGACCATGTCGGCCGAGGGCTCGCGGCCCGTGCTGATGGTGACGGCGGCGGTCGGCTTCTCGGCGTCTTCCTCGAACAGCTGGCGCTTGGGCAGCACCAGGTGGACGCGGGCGCCCTTGACGCCGTCCCAGCCCTGGATGGTGCGCTCCAGCTCGCCCTGCAGGGCGCGCTGGCGGTTCAGCTGCTGGACGAAATCGGTCTGGCCCAGCGCGCTGGAGGTGTCGAAAATCTCGTAGCCGACCGACCCGGAGGTCACCAGACCCTTGGTGAAGATCAGCTGGCGGGCGGCGTTGACCTTGTCGCGGGCGACATAGATCGTCGCGCCGTCGCTCTTGGTCTCGTACTTGATGTTGGCCGCGTCGAGCGCCTGGGTGGCGGCGGCGGATTCCTTGGGGTCGACGTTCGACAGCAGCAGCTCGTTGGGCTGCTTGCTCATCATCATCATGACGGCGGCGATCACGGCGATCCCGCCGACAACAACGCCGATCAGGGCGGCCAGACGGCCGACGCCAAACCTTTGAATCGCGCTGAGGAACTTATCCAAACTACGCCCTACCCCTGAACAGCGTTCCCGACAGAACGCCAGCCGCTGCATGCCGAAGCACGCCGTCGCTAGGCAGGATTTACCCAGTGCAAGGTAAACGGGTCGTTTACAAAAGGCCCCTCCAAGGGGGGACCAAGGGCGCCAAAAGGTCGCGGCCGCGCCCCGAGGGACGCGGCCGCTGATCTGTACAACTTGGACCGCAAAAGGGCCGAAACCCTTGCGCGGCTTACGCTTTCAGTCCCGCGAACTAGCGGTACTGCTGAAGCCGCGTGGTCCGAAGACCCGCCAGGCCGTGCCGGTCGATCGATTGCTGCCAGGCGAGGAACTCCTCGTTGGTCAACTTGTACCGATCGCACGCCTCGTCGAGCGAGAGGAGACCACCGCGGACGGCGGCCACCACTTCGGCCTTGCGCCGGATCACCCAACGTTGGGTTTCCGGAGGCGGCAAATCCGAGAGAGTTAGCGGCGCGCCGGTCGGACCGATCACGTACTTCTCACCCCGGCTGTTCGTGCGCTGCTGCTGCAACATGGCTTTACGCCTTTCCCACAACCATCACTGTTGGAGAGGAATATAGGCGCCGGGAAATAACAGGCGCTTAATTCCAATAGTAAAGAAAGACTGAAACACGAAGCCTTCTCCCTACTCCCGTGATGTATCAATGTGACACAGGGCAATTAAGGTCAGTTAAGACCTGTAATTACCGCTTAATGCTCAGAAGCTCTTCTAGCATCTGGTCAGCGGTGGTGATGATCTTCGACGAAGCCGAATAGGCTCTCTGTGTCGTGATCAACCCCGTGAACTCGGTCGACAAGTCGACCGTCGAAGCTTCCAGCGTGGACGGAGCAATCGAGCCCGCGCCGCCGCCGCCTGGAGTCTTCAAGCTATAGGTGCCGCTTTCATTGGTGACGCGATATGCATTTCCGTTCACGCCCTTCAATCCGTTGGGGTTCGAGAACGTGGCGATCGCTACCTGTGCGATCCGGCGGGTCACGCCGTTGTCGAAGATCGCCGAGACATAACCTTCGTCGTCGACTTCGATGTTGGTCAGGTTGCCGAAGGCCGTGCCGTTGGTGTTGACCGATTGGACCACCGATTGGCTGTTGTACTGGGTCAGGCCGCCGGCGGCGCTGGCCAGGTCGATCTGGATGCCCTGGCTGTCGATGCCCAGGCCGTCGGCCCAGCGCGGCGGGGTCACGGCCGGCGGAGCCAGGTTGGTCACGGCCGGGTCCGACGCGCCGATGTTGATCGCCGTCGGGGTGACGCCGCCGAACAGGTTGCCGACCGAGCTCAGCTTGCCGTCGGTGGTGAAGGTGATCTTGCCCGAGCTGATCTGGCCGTTGGTGTTGTTGTCCAGGTCGCCCGGCTTGGCGCGCAGTTCGGCGTACCATTCGTTGGGGCCCGGGCCCTTCAGCAGCGACAGGGTGACGGTGCGCTGGCCGCCCTTGGAGTCCGAGACCGGGATTTGGATCTCGAAGTCCGGCTTGACGCCCGTGGTCGGGTCTTCGGCGTAGTCCGACATCGAGCGGGTCGTCGGGTCATAGGCGCCGCTGGCCACGGCGTCGGCCTTGGTGCCCAGGCCCAGGGCGGCGACGGTCACGGTGTTGGCGCCGACGGTGATGTTGGCGACCGCGGTCGGCGCGGCCGGCGCGGGGTTGTTCTGCATGTAGTTGACCAGCGCCCCGGTGGCCGGGTTGTAGGTCGCCACGCCGGTCGAGAGCACGGTGGAGCCCTGCTTGATCTCGACGTTGTACTGGTTGCCGTTGCCCGTCGGGCTGTAGGCGACCGTGTAGGTGCCGGTGCCGCCGCCGGAGTCGGCGACGCCGGTCTTGGTCGCCACGGCGTTGGCCGCGGCCGAGACAGGCTGCTCCGAACGCAGGTTGGCGTTGACGCCGACCCGGGTGGTCTTCTCGGCGGTGCCGCCGACCGTGCCGACATTGATCGACGACAGCTGGGTCAGGTCCGAGGGGTCCGGCGTTATGGTGCCGGTCACCGGGTCGGCCAGCCAGCCCTGCAGGTACAGGCCCGCGTCGTTGCGCAGGTAGCCCAGGTTGTCGAGCTGGAACGAACCGGCGCGGGTGAACGAGCGGCTGTCGGTGGCGGTCAGGCCTTCCGGCTTCTCGGTGCCGACGAAGAAGCCCGAGCCGGCGATCGACAGGTCCAGGTTCGAGGTCGTGGCCTGGGTCAGGCCCTGCTGGCTGACGAACTGGTGGGTCTGGGCCCGCACGCCGCCGGCGCTGTAGGTGGAGTTCTTGCTCTGCGAGGTGACCAGCGTCGAGAAGTTGGCCGAGCTGCGCTTGTAGCCGACCGTGTTGACGTTGGCGATGTTGTCCGAAATCGCGGCCAGGGCCGACGAGTTGGAGATCAGGCCGGAAACCCCGGCGAGCATGGCGCTGTTGATGCTCATGACTGCGATCCTGCGATGAAGTTCAAAAACGAATGGGTTTGAGGGTTCAGCGCGGTTTGCGTTTGGGTCTCTGAAGAGACCGCGACGGCGTCATTCTGACGCCCGTTCATCAGGTGGCGGCGGCCGCTAGGTGGTCGCCGCGGGCGCGTTGGTGACGCCGATCACGGAGTCGAGCGGGACCTTCGTGTCGCCGATCCAGACCATGTTGACGCCGCTTTCGTTGGTGACCTTGGTGACGACGCCGTCGATGCGTCCCTTGGCCGTGGTGGTGATCTTCGAGCCTTCGCCGTCGGTCGCGGTCACCTTGATGGTGTACTCGCCGCCTTCGGGCTGCTGGACGCCTTCGGGCGTGCTCTTGCCGTCCCACTTGAAGGTGTGGTCGCCGCCCGACATGTCGTCCGGCAGGACGGTGGCGATGGTCTTGCCGAACTTGTCGAGGACCTCGATCTTCACCCCGGTGGCCGAACGGCTCTGGGTGTAGCTCCAGGTCGCTTCCTTGTTCTTCAGAACCGACTTGTCGGTTTCGGCGGTGACCTGCTTGCCCATCAGGTTGACGCCTTCGCTGATGCCGCCGCCCGTGCTCATGCCGACCAGGGCCGCCAGCAGGTCGTTGGTGACCAGCTGCTGCTCCACGCCCGTCATCTGGGTGATCTGGCTGGTCATCTGGGTCGTGTCGGTGGGCGCCAGCGGATCCTGGTTCTTCAGCTGGGTGGTCAGCAGCTTGAGGAACGTCTGCTCGTTGTTGGCGAGCGAGTTCCGCGAGTTGTTGATCTTGTCGGTGGTGGCGTTACCGGTGCTGCTGGTGGCGGCGACCATGGCGGACTCTCCTAGATTCTGACGTCGACGCCGCTGCTGTCGGCGACGCGAAGGCCGGGCAGCAGGGCGGACGGAGACAGGGTGGGGATTTCCTCGCCCAGCGCCGATCGGAAGGCGCGGCCTTGGAAAGCCTGACGGCCGTTCTCGCCGTCCTGGAAGTTGTTGAAGAAGGCGTTCTGGTTCTGGCCGCCGTTCTGGTTCTGGCTCGAGCTGTCGAAGCTCAGGGCGCTGTCGGCGACGTTGAAGCCGGCGGCGGCCAGGGCCTGGCGCAGCTCGCCCGACTTGCCGCGCAGCTCGGCGGCGGCGGCCGGGTTGTCGAAGTTCAGGGCGGCGGTCAGCTTGCCGTCCTTGGCGATCTCGATGCGCACGTCGACGCGGCCCAGGCCTTCCGGCTGCAGCACGACGTCGAAGCGGCTGGTCTTGCCGACCACCGCCTTGCTGGCGATCTCGGTCGTCAGGTGGCTGACCGTCTCGGGGCCGGCCTTGGGCAGTTGGGCGGCGACGATCGGGGCCGGCGCGGCCGCCGTGCCGGGCGCGACGAAGGTCGGGGCGGTCGCGGCGGTGTCGGCCGAGGCGACGATCGGCGCGGCGTCCTTCAGGGCCGAGCCCTGGGTGTTGGATTGGTCCTTGGCGCCGCTTTCGGCTCCGCCTTCGCCGGTCGTCGCGGCATGAGCCGTGGCGGCGACCTGGCCGTGGGCGGGCTCGGCGGCGGCGTCGGCCACGTCGGCCGCGACGGCGGTCGCGGTGGTCGAGGCGGCGGCCTTCTGTTCGACGGGCTTGGCGATCTTGCCGGTCACCGAGACGACTTCCGGCGAGGCGGCCTGGGCGGCGACAGCGGCCTGAGCGGTGGCGGGCTCGGCGGCTTCGGTCGTCGGCGCAGCGACGGCGG
>NZ_JBFUAW010000031.1:0-44538 GCF_056406095.1 Caulobacter sp. P1_D6
GTGTGAGGACAAGAGTGTGAGGACAAGAAGCCGTGCCGCCAAAGTCCCTCCCCCTGTGGGGGAGGTGTCGCCCGAAGGGCGACGGAGGGGGGAGTGATCGGCAGATGGCCGGATCAACGATCGACGATCCTAAACCTCCCCCCACCGATCGCTGCGCGATCGCCTCCCCCACAGGGGGAGGCCTAACCCGTGCGCATGAGGTCTCCTAAGCCGCCTCGCCCTGGGTGTAGCCCAGCTGCTTGTTCAGCTTGTCCAGCAGCTCGATCACCGCCTCGGCGATCACCGTGCCGGGCGGGAAGATCGCCGCGGCGCCGGCGTCGCGCAGGGCCTGGAA
The DNA here is from genome assembly GCF_056406095.1 of Caulobacter sp. P1_D6. NCBI lineage: Bacteria > Pseudomonadati > Pseudomonadota > Alphaproteobacteria > Caulobacterales > Caulobacteraceae > Caulobacter > Caulobacter sp. P1_D6. The sequence continues at coordinate 335 of NZ_JBFUAW010000031.1, forward strand.
GTCCTGGGGCGGGATCACGCCGCCGACCACCATCATGATGTCGCCGCGGCCCTGCCTGGCCAGTTCGGCCTTCAGTTCGGGGGCCAGCGTCAGGTGTCCGGCCGCCAGGGAGCTGGCCCCGACGATGTGGACGTCGTTCTCGACCGCCTGCTTGGCGGCCTCGGCCGGGGTCTGGAACAAAGGGCCGATGTCGACGTCGAAGCCCAGGTCGGCGAAGGCGGTGGCGATCACCTTCTGGCCGCGGTCGTGGCCGTCCTGACCCATCTTGGCGACCAGGATGCGGGGGCGGCGACCGTCGGCCTGTTCGAAGGCCTCGACCATGGCCTTGGCCCGGGCGGCGGCGGGGTCGCTGCCGGCTTCCTTCATATAGACCCCCTGGATCGACTGGATGGTGGCGCGGTGGCGGCCGAAGACGTTCTCCATGGCCAGGCTGATCTCGCCGACCGTGGCGTGGGCGCGAGCCGCGTCGACGGCCAGGGCCAGCAGGTTGCCGGTTCCGCGCGCGCCGTCCTCCAGCGCCTTCAGCGCCGCCGCCGTGGCCGCCGGATCGCGTTCGGCTTTGAGGCGGGCCAGCTTCTCAAGCTGCTGGGTGCGGACCGAACTATTGTCCACCTTGAGCATCGGGATCTCGTCGACGACTTCCGGCTTGTAGCGGTTGACGCCGACCACGCTCTGGCGATTGGCGTCGATGCGGGCCTGGGTCTTGGCGGCGGCTTCCTCGATGCGCAGCTTGGGGATGCCCTGCTCGATGGCCTTGGCCATGCCGCCGGCCGCCTCGACCTCCTCGATGTGGGCCAGGGCCCTGACCGCCAGGTCGTGGGTCAGGCGCTCGACGTAGTAGCTGCCGCCCCACGGGTCGGCGACGCGGGTGGTGCCGCTCTCCATCTGCAGGAACAGCTGGGTGTTGCGGGCGATGCGGGCCGAGAAGTCGGTGGGCAGGGCCAGGGCCTCGTCCAGGGCGTTGGTGTGCAGGCTCTGGGTCTGGCCGTTGACGGCCGCCATGGCCTCCACGCAGGTCCGCGAGACGTTGTTGAACACGTCCTGGGCCGCCAGCGACCAGCCCGAGGTCTGGCTGTGGGTGCGCAAGGAGAGGCTGCGGTCGTCCTTGGGGGCGAACTCGCGCTTCATCAGCCGGGCCCACAGGAGACGTGCAGCTCGAAGTTTCGCCACTTCCATGAAGTAGTTCATCCCGATCGCCCAGAAGAACGACAGGCGCGGGGCGAAGGTGTCGATCGACATGCCCGCCGCCACGCCGGCCCGGGCGTATTCGACCCCGTCGGCCAGGGTGTAGGCCAGCTCCAGGTCGGCCGAGGCCCCGGCCTCCTGCATGTGGTAGCCGCTGATCGAGATCGAGTTGAACTTCGGCATCTTCTCCGAGGTGAAGGCGAAGATGTCCGAGATGATCCGCATCGAGGGACCGGGCGGATAGATGTACGTATTGCGGACCATGAACTCCTTGAGGATGTCGTTCTGGATGGTCCCGGACAGCTTGTCGGGGCTGACGCCCTGCTCCTCGGCGGCGACGATGTAGAGCGCCAGGATCGGCAGCACCGCGCCGTTCATGGTCATCGAGACGCTCATCTTGTCGAGCGGGATGCCGCTGAAGAGCGTGCGCATGTCCAGGATCGAGTCGATGGCCACGCCGGCCATGCCGACGTCGCCCTTCACCCGCTCGTGGTCGCTGTCGTAACCGCGGTGGGTGGCCAGGTCGAAGGCCACCGACAGGCCCATTTGGCCGGCCGCGAGGTTGCGCCGGTAGAAGGCGTTGCTGTCCTCGGCGGTCGAGAAGCCCGCATACTGCCGCACCGTCCATGGGTTGGTCACGTACATGGTCGGGTAGGGGCCGCGCAGATAGGGCGCGACGCCGGGATAGCCGTCGGTGAAGTCCAGGCCGGCCGTGTCCTCGGCGGTGAAGGCCGGGGCGACGTCCACGCCTTCTGGGGTGGACCAGACCGCGCCCTCTGGGGCCGCGCCGGTCGCGCCGGTCGCGCCGGTCTCGAAGACGACGCTCGTGAAGTCGGGGAACTTGCTCATGCTTGCGCCCCCTCGAAGGCGGCCGAGAACCGGATGGGCGTGAGGGGCGGGCAACGGGAATCCGGTCCGGGCACGCGGACGCTGGGCGGGTCGGTGGCGAAGTCTTCGGTCTTGGGCGTGGCCACCTCCACCGGCTTGTCGTCGGCGTTGGGGAAGGCGGTGACGCCCAGGATCTTGCGGCTCTTGTCGGCGAAGGCGGCTTCCTGCGCCGCACGGGTGGCGCCGACGATGTCGGTGATCAGGCCGCTCTCCAGCGCCTTTACGATCCCGCCGGCCGCCTCGATGGCCTGGAACCCGCCCCAGGCGGCGCGGGCCAGCTGGTCGGTCAGGCTGTCCAGGTACCAGGACCCGCCGGCCGGATCGGCGACGCGGCCCAGGTGGCTCTCCTCCATCAGCACCAGCTGGGTGTTGCGGGCCTGGCGACGGGCGAAGGCGGTGGGCAGGCCGATCGCGTCGGTGAAGGCGCCCAGCACGATGGCGTCGGCCCCGCCGACCGCGCCGGCGAAGCCCGCCGAGGTCAGGCGCAGCAGGTTGGTCCAGGCGTCGGCCCGGGTCAGCATGCGATGAGAGGACCGGGCCTCGATGACCGCCGGAACGGAGACGCCGCAGGCGTCGGTGATCCGAGCCCACAGGGCACGGGCGGCGCGGACCTTGGCCACGCCGGTGAAGTATTCGGCGTCGAGGCTGACGCCCAGGGTGATGCGCGAGAAGGCCTCTTCCATCGACATGCCCGCGCGGACCAGGGCCTTGGCGTAGGCCAGGGCGCAGGCGGCCATCACCGCCAGCTCCTCGGTGTTGGAGCCACCGGCTTCATGCGCCGAGCGGCCCGTAGCCAGCATCAGGCGGGCCTTGGCGTAGGTCTCGGACAGCCGCGCCCCGACCGTCGCGGCCGAGACCAGATGACCCTCGATCGGTCCCGGACTGGTTCCTGCTTGGGCGAAGGCGCTCAGCGGATCCATGTGAAAGGCCAGGGGCGCGTTGGGCGCGGCCTTGGCCAGGCCGCCCAGCCAGTCGGCGGCCTTGGGACCCAGGAAGCCGGCGTCCAGGGCGACAGGGGCGAGGTCCAGCATCACGCCGTTCAGCGCCTGGGCGAGGTCCTGCGTCGAGCCGACGGCGACGCCGTTCACGCCCGTCGGGTCCAGGGCCAGCAGCACCGAGGCCGCGCCGCTCTCCAGGTCCTTCATGATCTCGGCGGCGGCTTGGCGGGGATCGGGATGGGCGGCGCGCATGCGCAGGTCCCAGGGACGCTCGGCGTCGCGTGCCCGCAGATCGCGCGCCACGGCCACGCCGTCTTCCGCCGTGTAGAGCGGCCGGATGGCGATGCCGTCGGGGGTTTGGGTGATCAGGGCGTCGTCGAACGTCTGGCCCTTCAGGGTCTTCTCGACCAGGGCCATCCACTTCGACCGATCCGGGGCGCCAAAATCCTCGGCCAGGGGGGTGGGCGGATGATTCACGACGTCTGTCTCCTGCACCGCAGCATTTTCTTGTTTTGGCCAGCAGATGCGCCCGTGCCCTAGGGTAGGTCAAGCGCTTGCGCGCGGTGCGAACGACCGTTTAAGCTAACGCTGTTTACATGAGCGGCCCGGAGCGGCCGCCCCAAAGGAGACGTCCCTCATGGCCTTGCCGCCGATCCTGCGCGACCGCCTGCGCCTGCCCGTCATCGCGTCTCCGCTGTTCATCATCAGCAATCCTGACCTGGTGATCGCCCAGTGCAAGGCCGGCGTCGTCGGTTCGTTCCCGGCCCTGAACGCCCGGCCGATCTCGCAGCTGGACGAGTGGTTGGCGCGGATCACAGAAGAGCTGGCGGCCTACGACCGGGCCAACCCGGACGCCCCCTCGGCCCCGTTCGCGGTCAACCAGATCGTCCACAAGAGCAACAACCGGCTCGAGGAAGACATCGCCATGTGCGTGAAGCACAAGGTCCCGGTGGTGATCACCTCGCTGGGGGCTCGCGAGGACCTGAACGGCGCGATCCACTCGTACGGCGGCATCACCCTGCACGACGTGATCAACGACAAGCACGCCCACAAGGCCATCGAGAAGGGCGCCGACGGCCTGATCCCGGTGGCGGCCGGCGCCGGCGGCCACGCCGGAACCCTGTCGCCGTTCGCTCTGGTCCAAGAAATTCGCCAGTGGTTCGACGGGCCCGTGGCGCTGTCGGGCTCGATCGCCTCGGGCCGCTCGATCCTGGCCGCCCAGGCCATGGGCGCGGACCTGGCCTATATCGGCTCGGCCTTCATCGCGACGAAGGAGGCCAACGCGCCCCAGGGCTACAAGGACACCATCGTCGAGGCCTCGGCCAACGACATCGTCTATTCCAACCTGTTCACCGGCGTGCACGGCAACTATCTGCGCCAGTCGATCGAGCGGGCGGGGCTGGACCCCGCCAACCTGCCGGTCAGCGACCCGTCGGCCATGAACTTCGGCTCGGGCGGCAATCAGGAAGCCAAGGCCTGGCGTGACATCTGGGGCTCGGGCCAGGGCGTCGGTGCGATCGATGCGGTGCTGACCGCTGGCGAACTGGTCGCCAAGTTCGCGGAGCAGTACGAGAACGCCAAGGCGGAGCTGGCGGCCAAGACGGCGCTGACTTCGGGAAACCGCCTGGCTTTCGCCGCCCAGTAGGCGGGGATGGCAGGGGGATCGACAGCCGTCGGTCCTCCGGGACTCCCGGCGGGGGGAAACTGGAGGCGTTGAAACCCTCCAGGAGCTCCCATGTCCAACGATACGACGCCTCGCCTGTCGCTGCCCTTCGTGGCCGCCGGCCAGGCCCAGAAGCATATCACCGTCAACGAGGCCCTCGGCAAGCTGGACGGCCTTGTCCAACTGGCGGTCCATAGCCGTACGGTGGCCACCCAGCCGGCCTCGCCGTCCGACGGGGCGATGCACATCCTGCCCTCCGGCGCGACCGGCGCCGCGTGGTTCGACAAAGCGGCCGGCCTGCTGGCCCACTATGTCGACGGCGTCTGGCAAGACCTGACGCCGAGGGCCGGCTGGCTGGCCTGGATCATCGACGAGGGCCTGGCCCTGATCCACGACGGCGAGAACTGGACCCCGCTGTCCTCGACCTTCAAGAACCTGACGGCCGCCCGCTCGCCGTTCTTCGCCGCCACCCGGTTCGAGATCCTCGAACAGGAGGTGACCCTGTCGGGCGCTTCGGTCGCCACCAGCGTGGCGATCCCCAGCCGCGCCGTCGTGCTGGGCGTCTCGACCCGCACCAGCGTCGCGATCACCGGGGCCACCTCGTACAGCTGCGGCGTGGCCGGCGAGGCGGGCAAGTTCGGCTCCTCGCTGGGCGTGGCCAAGAACGCCAGCAACGTCGGGGTGATCGGCCCGACGGCCTACTACGCCGACACGCCGGTGGTGATCACGGCCGCGGGCGGCAGCTTCACCGGCGGCAAGGTGCGGGTGTCGATGCACGTGATGCGGTTCGACGGACCGGCGGCGGTCTAGGAGGAAGGGGACAGGCGCATGCGCCTGTCCCCAGCCGCGTCGCGACCTTTCATCGCCTTGACCTCCAGGACCAACGCCGCTACCAACCCGCCACCTTTGGGGAGTAGCCGCCCGCGCCTGTCAGCGGGGCCCGTCGTCAACACACTTGGTCTTCGGACCATGGCGCGGGTGAAGGAAGCCACCGGCTTCCGCGGCGAGACCAATGGCGTCGGTTTCCGTTCCGGGCTGGGCGGGGTCTCCGATGCTATTGGCGTGCGCTCGGCCCGGACGGTGTTTTTAGATCCATGGAATCCCTGCTCGTTTCGGCCCTCGTGGTCGCCATCGCCGAGATCGGCGACAAGACCCAGTTGCTGGCCATCATCCTGGCCACCCGCTTCAAGAAGCCCGTGCCGATCATCCTCGGCATCCTGGTCGCCACCCTGGCCAACCACGCCCTGGCGGCCCTGGCCGGTTCGCTGGTCTCGGGCCTGTTCGACGGCGCCTGGTTCAAGTGGGCCATCGCCGTCTCGTTCGTCGCCATGGCGGGCTGGGCCCTGATCCCCGACAAGGCCGATGACGACATGCCCGGCGGCAAGGGTCGCTACGGCGTGTTCCTGAGCACCACCATCGCCTTCTTCCTGGTCGAGATGGGCGACAAGACGCAGATCGCCACGGTCGCCTTGGGCGCGCGCTTCCACGACGTGCTGTGGGTCGCGGCCGGCACCACGCTTGGCATGATGGCCGCCAATATCCCGGCCGTGTACCTGGGCGAGGCGGCGACCAAGATCGTGCCGCTGAAGTACGTGCGGACCGGCGCGGCGCTGATCTTCCTGGGCCTTGGGATCTGGGCCGGGATCGAGGCCTTCCGCGCCTAGCGCAACCGAAATCCCCGTCTCTCCGTTCTCCCGCATCTGAACTGTGGGAGGATGGGAAGATGAGCGATCTGTCGCCATCGGAATTTCACGAAGACGTCTACGCGCACCCGCTGATCTCGTGGGGGGCGGTCATCGCGGGCGTGGCGGTGGCCATCGCGCTGGGAGCCTTGCTCAACATGCTGGGCCTGGCCATCGGCGCGACCGCCGCCAACCCCTGGACCATGGACAGCGGCGACGCCAAGGCCCTGACGATCGGCGGCGGCCTGTGGGTGGCGTTCTCCAACGCCGTGGCCCTGCAGGTCGGCGCCTTCATCGCCGCCCGCGCCGCCAAGTACCCTGACCACCACCGGGGCCTGTTCCAGGGTCTGGCGGTCTGGGGCGTGGCCTTCGTCCTGGCCTTCGCGGGCCTGGGCAGCAGCGTCGGCGGTCTTCTGCAAGGCGGCGACACGGCGGCCACGGCCTACGCCACGGCGGCCGATGAAGTCTCGGGCCCGGACGACCGGGTCAGCGACGCCGACGCCAAGGCCGCGGCCGAGCAGGCCGGCGACGTCACCGCCAGCCTGGCCTGGTGGGGCGTGGCGACCATGGTCCTGGGCGCGATCGGCGCCGTCGCCGGCGGTCGCCTCGGCGCCCGCCATCCCGTCTGGCATCGGCGCGCCCGCGTCGTGATCACCCCCAGCGTCTAGGAGGCTTCGATGAAGGGCATTTTCCTCTGGCTGCTGGGCATCCCGCTGCCGATCATCCTGCTGCTGTACCTGTTCCACGTGCTTTGACGTGACGAGGCCCGTCCGCCCTTGATGCGGGCGGGCCTCAGCCTCAAAAGGGGTCCCACTGTTGGGAGCCTTCGAGACATGACCGACCGCGGCTGGGAGTTCTGGATCGACCGCGGCGGCACCTTCACCGACATCGTCGCGCGGCGTCCGGACGGGTCGCTGCTGACCCACAAGCTGCTTTCCGAAAATCCCGAGCAATATGACGACGCGGCCGTGGCCGGCGTGCGGGCCCTGCTCGAGGGCGAGGCCGGGATCGACGCGGTCAAGATGGGCACCACGGTCGCCACGAACGCCCTGCTCGAGCGGGCCGGCGAGCCGACAGTCCTGGCGATCACCCAGGGACACGCCGACGCCCTGCGCATCGGTTACCAGGCCCGGCCCAAGCTGTTCGACCGTCACATCGTCAAGCCCGAGGCGCTCTACACCCGCGTGGTCGAGATCGACGAGCGGCTCGGCGTCGAGGGCGCGGTGCTGCGTCCGTTGGACGAGGCGGCCGCTCGCGTCGGCCTGCAAGCCGCCTTCGACGCCGGCTTCCGGGCGGTGGCCATCGTGCTGCTGCACGGCTTCCGTTTCACCGATCACGAGGTCCGGGTCGCGACGATCGCTCGCGAGGTCGGCTTCACCCAGGTGTCGGTCAGCCACGAGGTCAGCCCGCTGATGAAGCTGGTCGGGCGGGGCGACACCACGGTGGTCGACGCCTACCTCTCGCCGATCCTGCGCCGCTACGTCGACAAGGTCGCGAACGCCCTGGGTCGCGAGACGCGGCTGCTGTTCATGCAATCGAACGGCGGCCTGACCGACGCCCACGCCTTCCGGGGCAAGGACGCCATCCTGTCCGGTCCGGCCGGCGGCGTGGTGGGCATGGCCAAGACCGCCGCCCAGGCCGGGTTCGAGCGGGTGATCGGCTTCGACATGGGCGGCACCTCGACCGATGTCTGCCACTTCGCGGGCGAGTACGAGCGGGCCTACGAGACCGTGGTGGCCGGGGTGCGGATGCGCGCGCCGATGATGAACATCCACACCGTGGCGGCGGGCGGCGGCTCGATCTGTTCGTTCGACGGGGCGCGGTTCCGCGTCGGTCCGGCCTCGGCCGGCGCCAACCCGGGGCCCGCCTGCTACCGGCGCGGCGGACCGCTGACGGTGACCGACTGCAATGTGATGCTGGGCAAGTTGTCGCCGGATTTCTTCCCGGCGGTGTTCGGGCCCAACGCCGACCAGCCGCTGGACCGCCACGTGGTGGTGGCGAAGTTCGAAGCCCTGGCCGCCGAGATCCTCGCCGCCACCGGCAAGGCCATGACGCCCGTCGAGATCGCCGAGGGTTTCGTGACCATCGCCGTCGAGAACATGGCCAAGGCCGTGCGGCAGATCTCGATCCAGCGCGGCTATGACGTCACCAAATACGTCCTGGCCTGTTTCGGCGGGGCGGGCGGCCAGCACGCCTGCCTGGTGGCCGACGCCCTGGGCATGACCGAGGTGATGATCCACCCGTTCGCCGGGGTGCTCAGCGCCTACGGCATGGGCCTGGCCGATCTGCGCACCCTGCGCGAGGCGACCGTCGAGCGGCCATTGAGCGAGGCGGCCGCCGATCTGGCGGCCCGCGCCGACGTCCTGGCCGGCGAGGCGGAGGCGGCCTTGCGAGCCCAGAACGTGCCGTTGATCCGTGTCAAGACGATCGCCAGCCTGTTGGTCAAGTATGCCGGGACCGACACGCCGCTGCGTGTGCCGCTCGGCGACGCAGCGACCGTGCGCGAGGCGTTCGAGGCGCTGCATCAGCGGCGGTTCGGCTTCGTCTCGCCGAGCACCGCCCTGGTCGTCGAGGCCCTGGCCGTGGAAGCCGTCGGCCACGCCGACGCCGGCGAAGCGCCCGACCTGGGCTTCGGAGCGGACTCACAGCCCAAGCCCCTGGCGACGCTGACCACCCGCATGGCCGGCGCCGAGCACGCCACGCCGGTGTTCGACCGCGCCGCCCTGCCGATCGGCGGCGAGGTGGCGGGGCCGGCCATCGTCCGCGAGGATACCGGCACCACGGTGATCGAACCGGGCTGGCGGGCCACGGTCGATCGGCATCTGAACCTGGTCATCGACCGCGTCGCCGCGCTTGCCCCTCGCCAGGCGGCCGGAACCAAGGCCGATCCGGTGATGCTGGAGGTGTTCAACAACCTGTTCATGGCCGTGGCCGAGGAGATGGGGTTCGCCCTGCAGAACACCGCCTATTCGGTCAACATCAAGGAGCGGCTGGACTTCTCCTGCGCCCTGTTCGACCGCGACGGCAACCTGATCGCCAACGCCCCGCACATGCCCGTGCACCTGGGCTCGATGGGCGACAGCGTGCGGGCGATCCGCGACGGGCGGCTGCATGACGGCCGAGGCCTGAAGCCCGGCGACGTCTACATGCTCAACGCTCCCTACAACGGCGGCACCCACCTGCCCGACGTGACCGTGGTGATGCCGGTGTTCGACGCGGCGGGCGTCCTGACCTTCTACGTCGCCGCGCGTGGTCACCAGGGCGACATCGGCGGGATCACCCCAGGCTCGATGCCGCCCAACAGCCGGACCGTCGAGGAGGAGGGGGTGCTGATCGAGAACTTCCTGCTGGTCGAGGGCGGACGGTTCCGCGAAGCCGAGGTCCGGGCCCTGCTGGCCTCGGGCGCCTGGCCGGCCCGCAACCCCGACCAGAACATCGGCGACCTCAAGGCACAGGTGGCGGCCTGCGCGCGCGGAGCCGAGTCGCTGACCGGCCTCGTCGCCGAGTTCGGCCCGGACGTGGTCGAGGCCTACATGGCCCACGTGCAGGACAATGCCGAAGAGGCCGTGCGCCGGGTATTGGCGAGCCTGTCGGACGGTGACTTCGCCTACGAGCTGGACGACGGCTCGGTGGTGAAGGTGGCCATCACCGTCGATCGCCAGGCCCGCACGGCGCGGGTCGACTTCACCGGGACCAGCGAACAGGTTCCGACCAATTTCAACGCCCCGGCCTCGATCTGCCGGGCGGCGGCGCTGTACGTGTTCCGCACCCTGGTCGATGACGAGATCCCGATGAATGACGGCTGCCTGCGGCCGGTCGACCTGGTGATCCCCGAAGGCTCGATGCTGCGGCCGCGCTATCCGGCGGCGGTGGTGGCCGGCAATGTCGAGACCAGCCAGGTGGTGGTCGACGCCCTCTACGGCGCGCTGGGCGTGATGGCCGCGGCCCAGGGGACGATGAACAACTTCACGTTCGGCGATGACCGACGGCAATACTACGAGACGATCTGCGGCGGAGCGGGCGCGGGGCCGGATTTCGACGGCGCCGACGCGGTGCAGACCCACATGACCAACAGCCGCCTGACCGATCCGGAGGTGTTGGAGAGCCGCTATCCGGTGCTGGTCGAGGCCTTCTCGATCCGGCGGGGTTCCGGCGGCGCGGGCGCGCACCACGGCGGCGACGGGGTGGTGCGGAAGATCGGGTTTCGCGAACCGATGACCGCGACCTTGCTGTCGAACCGGCGGCGCGTGGCGCCGTTCGGGCTGGCGGGCGGTGGTGAGGGGATGCTGGGCGCGGCGCGGGTCGAGCGGGCGGACGGCTCGGTGCAGGTGCTGGGCGCGACCGACGCGGTCGAGGTCGCGGCGGGGGATTCGATCGTGATCGAGACCCCGGGCGGCGGGGGCTATGGGGCGGTCTAGGCCGTGGAAACGATTGGGGACAGGCGCATGCGCCTGTCCCCAGCCGAGGCGCGGCTTAGGCCAGCACGACCTTCCCATCCACCCGACGCGCAATCCCCAGCGGGTTGGCGTCCTGCAGTTCCGCCGGCAGCAGGGCGGCCGGGAGGTTCTGGTACGAGACCGGACGCAGGAAGCGGAAGATGGCCAGCGAGCCGACCGAGGTCGAGCGGCTGTCCGAGGTCGACGGGAACGGGCCGCCATGGACCATGGCGTGGCCCACCTCGACGCCGGTGCCGAAGCCGTTGATCAGCACGCGGCCGGCCTTCAGCTCCAGGGCCGGCAGCAGGGCGCGAGCCAGGTCGGTGTCGGCCTCGTCCATGTGCACGGCGATGGTCAGCTGGCCTTCCAGGGCGGCGATCACCTGGGTCAGCTGAGCCAGGTCCTTGGCGCGGACCACCAGCGAGGCGGCGCCGAACACTTCGTCCTGCAGGTGCGGGGTGCTCAGGAAGGTCGCGGCGTCCACCGAGAACAGGGTCGCGCGGCCCTGGCCGTGGCCGCCTTCCAGGCCGTGGGCCACTTCGGCGACGCCCGCGGTCTCGGCCAGCGCCTTCACGCCGCCGGTGTAGGCCTTGCAGATGCCGGGGGTCAGCATCTGGCCGGCGGGGGCCTTGGCGATGACCTCGGCGGTGGCCGCCAGGAAGGCGTCCAGCTCGGGACCGTCGATGCCGAGGATCAGGCCGGGATTGGTGCAGAACTGGCCCGCGCCCTGGGTCAGGGCGGCGACGAACTCGGGCGCGATGGCCGCGCCGCGCGCCTTCAGGGCGTTGGGCAGGAGCAGGACCGGGTTGATGCTGCTCATCTCGGCGTAGAACGGGATCGGCTCGGGACGGCCCTGGGCGATGGCCAGCAGGGCCAGGCCCGCGCGGCGCGACCCGGTGAAGCCGGCGGCCTTGATGCGGGCGTCGGCGACCAGGCCTTGCGAGATCTCGATGCCGGCGTCGTGCAGCAGGGCGAAGACGCCCGACGGCAGGCCGCAGGCCTTGACGGCTTCCTGGACGGCGCGGCCGACCAGCTCGGACGTGCCCGGGTGCGCCGGGTGGGCCTTGACCACCACCGGGCAGCCGGCCGCCAGGGCCGACGCGGTGTCGCCGCCGGCCACCGAGAAGGCCAGCGGGAAGTTCGACGCGCCGAACACGGCCACCGGACCCAGCGGCACGTTGCGCAGGCGCAGGTCGGGACGGGCCATCGGCTTGCGGTCCGGCTGGGCCGGGTCGATGCGCGCTTCCAGCCAGCCGCCGTCGCGCAGCACGCCGGCGAACATCTTCAGCTGACCCGTCGTGCGGCCGCGTTCGCCTTCCAGGCGGGCGCGGGGCAGGCCGGTCTCGGCCATGGCGCGGACGATCAACTCGTCGCCGATCGCCTCGATCTGGGCGGCTACGGTTTCCAGGAACACGGCGCGCTGCTCGGGCGAGGTGGCGCGGTAGGGACCGAAGGCCGCCGCCGCCAGGGCGGTCGCCTCGTCGAGGTCGGCCTTGGTCGCGCCGCCGAAGGTCACGTCCAGCGTGCCGCCCGTGCTGGGATCGACCGCGAGGATCGCGCCGCCGGTTCCGGGGCGAGCGCCGCCGTCGATCAGAAGTTCACCGGTGATGGTCAAGGCGCGTTCCTCGCATTTCGAAATCAGTGCTGGGTCTTAAATGATACCGCTCCCATTGTCGTCAAGCGGCACGGGGGCAGACAGATTGTTTCACGCCGGTTACGCTCATTCGAACCCTGGGGGGAAACGGATTCTGAATGGCGAAGCGGCCGGCTACGATCATCCATGTCGCCGAGAAGGCGCGCGTGTCGGTCAAGACGGTGTCGCGGGTGCTCAACGACGAGCCCAACGTCACGCCGGATCTGAAGGCGCGGGTGCTGGAGGCCGTCGAAAAGCTGGGCTACAGCCCCAGCAAGGCCGCGCGGACCATGGCCGGCTCGCGCTCGTACCTGCTGGTCGCCTTCAACGATCGCCGCCTGACGCTGGACAACTGGCGCAGCGAACGCGGCAACGAGTGGATCGACCAGATGCTGTACGGCGCCATGCTGCGCTGCGAGCAGTCGGGCTACCACCTGATGTTCGAACTGGTCGACCGCGAGTCGGACCAGTTGGAGAAGCAGATCACCGCTGTACTGTCGTCGCTGCAGCCGGACGGCGTGATCCTGACGCCGCCGAACTGCGAGAACCCGGTCGTGCTGGGCGCGCTGAAGAAGCGCAACATTCCGTTCGTTCGCCTGAACACCCCGGTGCGCGGGCAGGGGCCGCGGGTCTACATGGACGACCGGGCCGCGGCGCGGCAGGCGACCAAGCACCTGCTGGGCCTGGGTCATACGCGCATCGGCATGATCGCCGGCGACTACAAGTTCTCGTCGTCGATCCTGCGGGTCGAGACCTTCCAGGCGACCATGGAGGCGGCCGGGCTGCCCGTGCCGGACGAACGGATCTACAAGGGCGACTTCACGTTCGAGGCCGGGGTGGCCGGGGCCGAGGCGCTGCTGGACCTGCCCGAGCCGCCGACCGCGATCATGGCGTCGAACGACCAGATGGCGCTGGGCGCGGTCAGCGTCGCCCAGGCGCGGGGCCTGGCGGTGCCGGGCGACCTGTCGATCCTCAGCTATGACGATACGATCGGCGTGCGGCTGAGCGTGCCGTCCCTGACGGCCGTGCGCCAGCCCGTGGCCAAGATGGCCGAGAAGGCCGCCGACATGCTGATCGTCGCCAGCGCGGCGGGAGACAAGCAGATCGCCGGCAACACCCTGGTGCCGTTCGAACTGATGGTGCGGGCCTCGACCGGGCCGGCGCCGAAATAGCGGGATTGGGGRCAGGCGCATGCGCCTGTCCCCAGCCGACTACTTGCCGTCGTACGACACTGGCAGCGTCTTGGCCGCCAGGGTCACGTCGGCCTTGGCGCCCAGGTCGCGGGACGACGCGCCCAGCGACACCTCGTAGGCGCCGGCGGCGATGGTCCAGGCCTTGGCCTTGGAGTCGAAGGTCGCCAGCAGGCGCGGATCGACCGAGACGCTGACCGTGGTGCTGGCGCCGGGCGCCAGGTCGACCTTCTTGAAGCCGCCCAGACGACGCGGCGCTTCCCAGCCCGAACCGCCCTTCGGCCCGACATAGACCTGGGGCACGTCCTTGCCGGCGGTCTTGCCGGTGTTGGTCACCTTGAAGCTGACGGTCAGCGTGTCGCCGGCCGTCGAGGTCTTCAGGTCGCTGTAGCCGAACGTCGAGTAGGACAGGCCGTGGCCGAAGGCGAACAGCGGGGCGTGGCCCTTCTGGTCGAACCACTTGTAGCCGACCGCCGCGCCCTCGATGTCGTAGTTGGCGTCGAAGAACGCTTCCGGTTGGGACGGGTCGCCATCGATCACCGGGCGCGGCAGCTGCTCGGCGCTTTGCGGGAAGGTGATCGGCAGGCGGCCGGACGGATTGACCTCGCCGGTCAGGACGCGGGCGATGGCCTCGCCGCCGCTGGTGCCGGCGTACCAGGCCTCGACCACGGCGCCGACCTTGGGCAGCCAGGGCATCAGCACCGGGCCGCCGGTTTCCAGGACCACGGCGGTCTTGGGATTGGCGGCGGCGACGGCGTCGATCAGGGCGTCCTGGTTGTCGGCCAGGGTCAGGGAGTAGTCCTGCGACTCGGCGGCCCATTGGTGGGCGAAGACGATCACCAGGTCGGCGCCGGCGGCGGCCTTGGCGGCGGCGGCCGGATCGGAGCCGTCGTCATAGGTGAAGGCCGCGCCGGGGTTCTTGGCCTGCAGCGCCTTCAGCGGCGAGGAGGGGTGGAAGACGATCGGGCCGGGGAAGCCCTTGGGGCCCAGGCCCTTCACCGCCATGCCGCCGATCGGGAACACCTGCGAGGAGCCGCCGCCCGACAGCACGCCGACGTCGGAGTGCGAGCCGATCACGACGATCTTCTTGGCGCTCTTGGCGCCCTTGTCAGAAAGGATGGGCAGCAGACCGCCGTCGTTCTTCAGCAGGACGATCGCCTCTTCCGCGTCGGCCTGGGTCACCTTGGCGTGGGCGGCGAAGTCGATCGGGCCCTTGACCACCGGATGGTCGAACAGGCCGTGGGCGAACATCGAGCGGGTGATGCGCTTGGCCATGTCGTCCAGGCGCGCCTGCGACACTGAGCCGTCGGCCAGGGCGGCCTTCAGCGGCGCGCCGAAGAAGGGCTGCTTGTCGAAGGTGTAGGCCGACTCCTGGTCCAGGCCGGCATTGGCCGCCTTGGCGGTCGAGTGCGTGCCGCCCCAGTCGGACATCACGTAGCCCTTATAGGCCCAGTCCTTCTTGAGCACCTGGTTCAGCAGGTAGTCGTTCTCGCAGGCGTAGGTGCTGTTGATGCGGTTGTAGGCGCACATCACCGAGCCCGGGTTCGACTGCTCGATGGCGAACTCGAACGCCAGGAAGTCGGACTGGCGGGCGGCGGCGTCGCCGATGTTGGAGCTGACCGTCATGCGGTTCGTCTCCTGGCCGTTCAGCGCCCAGTGTTTGATGGTCGAGATGATGTTGTTGGACTGGATGCCCTTGATCTGGGCCCCGACCATGACGCCGGCCAGCAGCGGATCCTCGCCGCCGTATTCGAAGTTGCGACCGTTGCGCGGGTCGCGGGCCAGGTTGACGCCGCCGGCCAGTTGGACGTTGAAGCCCGAGGAGCGGGCCTCCGAACCGATCATCGCGCCGCCCTTGAAGGCCAGCTCGGGGTTCCAGGTCGCGGCCGTGGCGATGCCCGAGGGCAGGGAGGTGCGCTCCAGATAGGGATCGCTCGACTCGCGCTGGGTGGCGACGCCGACGCCGGCGTCGGTTTCCCACTGCGGGGGCACGCCCAGGCGGGCGATTCCCGGGATGTAGCCGGCCGAGCCCATGCGGGCCTCGGCGTGCGGGGTGAACTTGGGTTTGTCCTGGTTCGAACCGAAATAGCCGAACACCAGGGTCAATTTCTCGTCCTGCGTCATTTGCGCAACGATCAGGTCGGCGCGCTGATCGGCGCTCAGCTTGGTGTTCATCCAAGGTTTCGAGGCGCTCGCGGTCGCGGCCTGGGCGTGAGCGGCTGCCGTCGGCAACGCCGTGGTCAGCATCAGAGCCATCATCAGGCCCTGCATCTGCTGTCGCTTCATTCTTTTTCCTCCCATTTACGTCTTAAGCTATACGCGCGGCGTTCTTTGTCAAATCTTGCCGGTCAGCGACTAGTTTTAGCTATTCACGACGAATGAAACGAGAGTTTCAACTAAGTCGTAAATACATACGTGATTGACAACGTTGTCGTACTGTAGCTATTCACAAGACGCAAGTCGCGACCACAAAGGATCGCGCGCAGGGAGGGATGAAGATGAAGCTCCGCAGAACCCTATTGGCCGGCTCGTCGGCCGTGGCGGCCATGATCGCCGCGACCGCCGTCCACGCTCAGACGGCCCCGGCTCCGGCCGCCGCCGACAACAACCAGCTCGAAGAGATCACGGTCACCGCCACCAAGCGCGAAACCAACCTGCAGGACACCCCGATCGCCATCAGCGCGTTCGGCCAGGGCGCGCTCGACCGCAACCAGGTCAAGGACGTCACCGATCTGGCCAAGTTCGTGCCGTCGATGGCCATCAACCAGCAAGGCGACCAGGGCGCGATCCTGATCACCATGCGCGGCATCGGCAACGACACCGCCTTCACCGAAGTGGCCGACCCGGAAGTCGCCATCTATGTCGACGGCATCTACTCGCCCCGCGCCCAAGGCGCGGCCGTGCTGATGTACGACATGGACGCGGTCGAAGTGGCGCGTGGCCCGCAAGGCACGCTGTTCGGCCGCAACGCCACGGTCGGCGCGGTCAGCCTGCGCACCGCCAAGCCGACGCTGAGCGACTACTACGGCAGCGCCGAAGTCGTGGCCGGCTCGTACAACCGCCTCGGCGCCCGCGTCTCGGTCAACATGCCGGTTTCCGACACGTTCGCCCTGCGCCTGGCCGCGATCACCGAGCGTCACGACGGCTATGTCGACTTCCAGCGTCCGCCGGAAGTGGCGGGGATCCATCCGTCGGCCTTCGTCACCCAGGGCAAGAAGTACTACGCCCAGGACCAGCGCTCGGCTCGCCTGAGCGCCCTGTGGCAGCCGAACGACAAGTTCACCTGGAACGTCAACGTCGAGGGCTACCAGGACACCGGCGCGCCGGTGATCGCCCTGGCCCAGACGCCGCGCGCCGGCCAGAAGCACTGGTCGGCCCTGATCGACACCGCCCCGGACAGCGACCGCTTCTCGTACGGCTTGCGCAGCACGATGGACTACTCCATCAACGACAATGTCGGCCTGACCTACATCACCGGCTGGCAACGCGTGGGCGGCAGCGCCGTCAGCGACGCCGACGCCGGCCTGCTGCGGATCGACGGCACCACCGACGCCAATGGCTTCCTGTTCCCCCGCGGCGGTTTCGGTGAGAACCGCACCACCTGGTCGCGCAACGACGCCTGGAGCCACGAAGTCCAGCTGAAGTCGCAAGGCCAGCAGACCGTCGACTGGATCGTCGGCGGCTACTACAGCCACGAAGACAACTCGATCCGCTTCGACATCGACCAGCGTGACGGCTATCGCGACGGTCCGATGAACTGGTCGGGCAGCTTCATCCAGGCCAAGCGGACCATCGAGTCCAAGGCCGCGTTCGGTCAGGCCGTCTGGCACATGAACGATCGCGTCCGCCTGACCGCCGGCCTGCGCTACACCGACGACACCAAGCAGGACCAGGGCGGCCGGAACGTCACGTTCAAGGGCTACTCCGCCTGTCTGGCCGCCGAAGCCGCCCTTCCCGGCGGCGGCGTCCCGTCGCGTTGCGACACCGGCATCTTCGGCCGTGACCGCGGCGCCTCGGCGACCGAGCTGCTGGCCCTGCTGGGCCCCGGCTACGACATCAGCAACAACGACGTGAAGGGCAGCTGGGACAAGTTCACCTGGCTGGCGCGCGCCGACGCCGACGTGACCGACGACATCCTCGTCTACGCCAGCGTCAGCACGGGCTTCAAGTCGGGCAACATCCTGGACGGCGGCCGCCTGGCCGACCCGGAAACCCTGACCAACTACGAAGTCGGGTCGAAGATCCGCTTCCTGGACGGCCGGGCCACCCTGAACCTCGCGGCCTACTACGCCGACTTCAAGGGCTACCAGGTCAACCAGGTCGTCACCGTGAAGGACGCCCAGGGCAACACCATCTCGTCCTCGGTCGTGACCGACAACGCCGAGGGCGCCAAGGCCATGGGCATCGAGGCCGAGCTGACGGCCAACCTGACCGCCAACGACCGTCTGCAGATCTCGGCGACCGCCCAGGACACCAAGATGGACACCCTGCTGTCGGTCGACGGGCGCCTCTACGGCGGCAACCTGGCCAACGCCGTCGACGTGAAGGGCAACGAGCTTCCGCACGCCCCGCACTTCTCCGGCAACATCGCCTACGAGCACGACTTCGAGCTGTCGAGCGGTGCGCGGATCATCCCGCGGATCAGCACGCACTTCGAAAGCAAGTCGTGGCTGTCCTACTTCAACCAGGGCGCCCCCGATCAGCAGGGGAGCTACACTCGGACCGATCTGAGCGTGCGCTACGAGCCGCCGACCGATCCGTGGTCGGTCGAGGCCTTCGTCCAGAACCTCGAGGACAAAAACATCAGGACCGGCGCCGGCACCGCCGGCCAGGGCAACTATCCGGTGGTCTGGTCGTCGGTCTATCAGCCGCCGCGCACCTGGGGCTTCCGTCTGCGGACGAAGTTCTAGGTCAGGTCCAAGCCTCCCCGTCCGGTCCGCCGGGCGGGGAGGTCCTGTTTCGAGTGCTTGAAGCGCGATCCGCCGTCCGGCCCAGGACGGCCGCGTTTCAGGAGCGGCATGTCGCCCCTCTTTTCCTTCGGGGGGAGGCTTGTCGCTCCGCCCTTCTTTGAGCGTATTGCCTCCCAGACTGCGCTCCCTGGGTGACGGCTCTCCTGACCGTCACCCAGGCTTTTTCTTCTCCGCGCCGACATTCGGCGGCCGACTCGGGCTTTCGTCGGAGTCCCGAGGCGTCTCCAAGGAACCGTGCTCATGACCGGGAACCGCATCGTCATCGTCGGCGGCGGCACGGCCGGATGGCTGACCGCCGCCTATCTGGCCAAGCGCCTGGGCGCCGATCGGCCCGACGGCGCGCGGATCACCCTGATCGAGGCTCCTGACATCGCCACCATCGGGGTCGGGGAGGGCACATTTCCGACGATCCGGTCCACCCTGGCCGAGCTTGGCGTCAGCGAGGCGCGGTTCCTGCGCGAGAGTTCGGCGACCTTCAAGCAGGGCGTCCGGTTCGTGAATTGGGAACAGCGTTCGGAAAATGGGAAATCTTCCGAATACTTTCACCCGTTCAACCTGCCGCTCCGCCCCAATGGCCGCGATATGTCGCCGTATTGGTTGTTGGACCACCAGGCGGGCGGCGCCTTGCCGTTCGCCGACGCGGTGACGACGCAAGGGGCGATCATCGGTCAGGGGCTGGCGCCCAAGCGCCTGGAGGATCCCGATTTCCAGGGACCTATGAACTACGCTTACCATTTCGACGCCGCGCGTTTCGCCGACTTCCTGCGCGGGGTGGCGGTCGAGGCCGGCGTCACGCACCTGAAGGGCAAGGTCGACGGCGTCACCCGCGACATGCGCGGCGACATCGCCTCGATCCAGGCCGGCGATCTCGGGACGATCGAGGGCGACCTGTTCGTCGACTGCTCGGGCTTCCGCGCCCTGCTGATCGGCGAGGCCCTGGGCGCGCCGTTCAAGCGGGTCGACGACGTGCTGTTCAACGATCGGGCCCTGGCGATCCAGGTCCCATACGAGACGCCCGACTCGCCGATCAATCCCTACACCCTGGCCACCGCGCACGAGGCCGGCTGGACCTGGGACATCGGCCTGGATAGCCGCCGGGGCGTCGGCTACGTGTTCTCCAGCCGACATACGGACGAAGACCGGGCCGAGCAGGTGCTGCGCGGCTATGTCGGCAAGGCCGGCGACGGCCTCAACGCCCGCCTGCTGAAGTTCCAGACCGGCTATCGCGAGCGCCAGTGGATCGGCAACTGCGTGGCCGTGGGCCTGTCGGCGGGCTTCTTCGAGCCGCTGGAATCGACCGGCATCATGCTGATCGAGGCCGCCGCCGTGATGATCGCCGAGGTCTTCCCGCTGCGTGAGCGCGCCGCGATGGACGCCGGGGCCCGCAACTTCAACCGCTTGATGGTCGGCCGCTTCGAGCGGATCGTCACGTTCCTCAAGCTGCACTACTGCCTGACCAAGCGCGACGAGCCCTACTGGCGCGACAACGCCGATCCGGCCACCTGGCCCGAGGCCCTGCGCGACCTGCTGGCCCAGTGGAAGCACCGGCCGGTGTCGCGGTTCGACTTCCTGGTCGATCTGGAGACCTTCCTGCCGTCCAGCTACCAGTACATCCTCTACGGCATGAACGCGGCCACCGACTTCGCGCCGGTCGAGGGGCGCTACGACGAAGGCGAGGTCGCCAGGCAGAGCTTCGCCAAGGTCGCCGATGCCGCGCGCGAGGCGCTCAAGCACCTGCCGCCGCATCGGCAGCTGGTCGAGGCGTATTACGCTCGCTAACCGGGGACATGCCCTCGCGGCGTGYCCCCAAGTCTCGCACTGCGTCTGATGGGGACACGCCGCAAGGGCATGTCCCCGACCGGGAGGCCCGGCGGGCTGGGGAGGCGGCGGAGCGTCCGGGGCGCGCCCGGAAGAGTAGGTTTGGAGAGTACCGTTTCGACACGTCACGGGCGCTCCGCGCGGCCGTCTTCCAGAAGCCTTCGGATCGCGGATTTTTAACCCGCTCCGATGGAGGCCCCCGGCGGGCGGAGGGGCGACGTACCCCGTCCGGACCGCGCGGGCGATTTCAGCCCGCGCCTGGTGCGTTCGCCGATCCTTCGCCGCCAGGGCTTCGTCCCGTGTTGCAGGGAACCTGACCTGACGATGCGAAGCGTCACTGAAGACCATCGACGAACGCTTCCCGCTCGACCGCCCCAGCCGCACGTCGAGGTCGCCGGCCGGACGTCCTCCCCTACGACAGGGCGGGGAGAAGTATGCAGGCGGCGTGAGCGCGGCGGCGCTTGTGACGCTGATTATTCTATAGAGCGTTGAAAGGTTTCAGGTTCGGGGTCGCTCGGCACGGGGATTGAGGCCCCTCGATCCCCGTGCCCGCACTCGCTGCTTGACGAACCCATAACTCGCCAGTTATGAGTAACCCATAGCCAACGGGTTATCAGTTCCCATGACCGACGCTCACGACGTGCTCTTCAGGACGCTCGCCGATCCCACAAGGCGGGGGATCTTCGAGCGGCTGTGTCGCGACGGCGAGCAGACGGTCGGGGCCCTGACCGCCCTGGCGGGCGTTTCGCAGCCGGCCGTCTCCAAGCACCTCGGGGTGCTGAAGCAGGCCGGGCTGGTGAGCGACCGCCACGAAGGCCGACAGACGCACTACAGCGCCCAGCTGAACGCCCTGGCCCCGTTGGTCGACTGGACAAGCCGCATGGCCGGGTTCTGGGAGACCCGGTTCGACAATCTCGAAGACCTGCTCAACAGGATGGACCAATGACCAACACCGCGACCGAGACGCGCACCGTCGTCGTCGAACGAGACATCGCGCATCCCCCCGAAAAGCTCTGGCGCGCGCTGACCCAGCCGCACCTGATGGAGGAGTGGCTGATGAAGAACGACTTCAAGCCCCAGGTGGGCCACGGCTTCCAGCTTCGCGGCGAGTGGGGCGGCGTGCTGGACTGCGAGGTCCTGGCCGTCGAGCCGAACAGGACCCTGTCCTACACCTGGAACCACGAGCATCCGGACCCGGCCTACGCCCTGCAGAGCGTGGTGACCTTCACCCTGACGCCGACCAGCGCGGGCACGCACCTGCGCGTGGAGCAGGCCGGGTTCAATCCCAATCAGAAGCAGGCCTACGGCGGCGCCCATGCCGGCTGGAAGCAGTTCCTCGGCAACCTGGATCAACTGCTGGAACGGCTGGACTAGGGCCGCCGCCCTGTCCGCGTCGTCACGTCGTCAAAGGAGGTTTCCTTGAACAAGATCATCCGCCAGACCCACCGCTGGCTGTCCATCGCCTTCACGCTGGGCGTCATCAGCTACATGATCGTCATGAGCCAGGGGCAGCCCCCGGCGTGGGTCGGCCTGTTCGCGCTGGTTCCGCTGATCTTGCTCCTGGTCACCGGTCTGTACATGTTCGTGCTGCCCTACGTCGCCAAGGGGCGGAACGGGCGCCGCGCGGAGGGATAGGAGGAACGCCATGGCCGAGCCGAAACTGCTGTCGGGCGGCAACCCTCAGGTCCCCAAGGGCCAAGGCGACGCGCCGGTCCAGGCCTATATCGCGGCCATGCCCGGCTGGAAGAGCGAGGTCGGGCGCCAACTGGACACGCTCATCTCGGGCGCCGTTCCGGGCGTCCTGAAGGCGGTGAAATGGAACTCGCCGCTCTACGGCATGGAGGAGAAGACTTGGTTCCTCGGAATCCACGTCTTCGCCAAGTACATCAAGGTGGCCTTCTTCCGCGGCGCGGCGCTGGATCCCCTGCCGCCGGTCGGCTCCAAGCAGAAGGATGTGCGCTATTTCCACATCCGCGAGGACGAGGCGTTCGACGAGGCCCAGTTCACTGACTGGGTGAAGCAGGCCAGCCAGTTGCCCGGCGAACGAATGTGAGCCGCCAGTACAAAGCTGGAAAGTACGAGGTGACACGATGAAGAAGATGGGCGGACCGCTGGAAGGACCTCCTTCGGAACTGATCGACAAGGCGATCGCGGCGCTGGACGACTGGCGCGGCGAGACGCTGGCCAAGCTTCGCAAGCTGATCCACGAGGCCGATCCCGACGTGGTCGAGGAGTGGAAGTGGGGCATTCCGGTCTGGTCGCACGACGGGATCATCTGCACGGGCGAGATCTACAAGGCCGCCGTGAAGACCACCTTCGCCAAAGGCGCGTCGGTGGAGGACCCCAAGGGTCTGTTCAATTCGAGCCTTGAGGGCGCCACGCGGCGCGCCATCGATTTCCGCCAGGGCGAGGCGATCGATGAGGCGGCGTTCAAGGCGCTGATCCGCGCCGCCGTGGCGCTGAACGCCTCGAAGCCGAAGGCGGCGAAGAAGCGCGCCTGAGACAACGAACATCTCTCAAGCTGTCATCCCGGGCGCAGGCTCGCGAAGCGAGCCGAAGACCCGGGACCGCCCTGAAGCGCTGAGCTCAGGCGTCGGTCCCGGATCGGCGCGCTGCGCGCTTGTCCGGGATGACAGGTGCTTTTGAGATCAGGCCAGGGTGGTGACGACGTCGATGTTGCCGTGGACCGCCTTCGAATAGGGGCAGATCGCGTGGGCGGCTTCGATCAGGCCTTGGGCGACATCACGATCCACGCCCGGCAGGCTGACGCTCAGGCGCGCTTGCAGGAAGAAGGCCCCGGCTTCGTTGGCCAGGTCGATCTCGGCGTCGACGGAAGGGTCGACCAGAGCGACCTTTTGCTGACCGGCGGCCAACTGGATGGCGCCGAGATAGCAGGCCGACCAGGCCGCGCCGAACAGGTTCTCGGCGGCGGGGTGGGGCTGGGGCAGCTTGACGTCCAGGAAGCCGTCGGCGCTGCGGGCGGCGCCATCGCGGCCGGCCGTGGTGTGGGTCTTGCCGGTGAAGAGAACCTTGGCGGTCATGGGGAATTCCTTGTTCGAGAGAGGTTGATCGCATCCGTTTCAATCGGATGCGATCTAATTAGTTGTCGCCCCATATCGAGTCAAGCCTTTCCGATTTAATCGGATGCGATTTATATGAATGAGGCCCTGACGCCCCTGGATATGCAGATGACCCACACCCCCCCGACCCCGCGGCCAACCGATGGCGACGACCCCAAGCTTCCGAAGTTCCTGTGCTTCGCTGTCTATTCGGCGAATCTGGCGTTTGGCCGGGCCTACAAGCCGCTGCTCGACGCGCTGGGCCTGACCTACACCCAGTACATCGCGCTGGTGGCGCTGGCCGACGAGGACGACCAGACGGTCGGCGCCTTGGGCGAGAAGCTGTTCCTGGAATCCAACACCCTGACGCCGATCCTCAAGAAGATGGAGGCGCTGGGCTATGTCGAGCGCCGGCGCGATCCGGCCGACGAACGCCAGGTGCGGCTGCACCTGACGCCGGCCGGCCGCAAGCTGGTCGACGCCGATCCCGGCGCGGCCTTGACCGACGTCATCGGGCTGGACGAGGCCGAGTTTCCGGTCGTGCAGGCGTCCGTGGCCCGGCTGCGCGACAATCTCTTGAGCGCGACCAAGGGGTAGGTGTCGACAGCGTTCGCCTCTACCGAAGCGTCGCTCCTTTGCTCCTCTCATCCCGACGAAAGTCGGGACCCAAGCCGAGCAGGCCGATAGGTCACGGCCGCCCCGTTCGCAAGCGTCAGCCTTTACAGCCCGCTTGGGTCCCGGCTTTCGCCGGGATGAGCGGATTGGAAGATCAAAGATTTGAGAGCGTTGGCCCGCTACACCCGCTCGATGATCACCGCCGGGGCCATGCCGCCGGCCGCGCACATGGTCACCAGGCCGCGCTTGAGGTCGCGACGCTCCAGCTCGTCCAGGATCGTGCCGATCAGGATCGAGCCGGTGGCGCCGATCGGGTGGCCCAGGGCCATGGCCCCGCCGTTCACGTTGACCTTGTCGCGGTCGAGGCCCAGGTCGCGGATGAACTTCTCGGCCACCACGGCGAAGGCTTCGTTGATCTCCCACAGGTCGATGTCGTCGACGGTGAGGCCGGCCTTGGCCAGAACCTTGCGGGCGGCGGGGACAGGGGCGTTGAGCATCAGGGTCGGGCTGTCGCCCATGTTGGCCATGGCCACGATGCGGGCGCGAGGCTTCAGCCCGTGCTTGGCCGCGTAGGCCGGCGAGGCCAGCAGCACCGCCGCCGCGCCGTCGACCACGCCCGACGAGTTGCCGGCGTGGTGCACGTGCTCGATCTTCAGGTCCGGATAGACCTGGTTGATCAGCCCGCCCAGCGTGGTGCCCGCTTCGTCGATCGGCACGCCGGCGACGGCGCCGAACGAGGCCTTCAGCCCGGCCAGCCCTTCCAGCGTGGTCTCGGGGCGGGGGAACTCCTCGCGGTCCAGGGCCAGCGCCCCGTCATCGTGAAAGACCGGAACCAGGGCGCGGTCGAAGCGGTCCTCGCGGATCGCCCGGTCGGCGCGCTGCTGGCTGACCAGGGCCAGCTCGTCCAGGGCCTGGCGCGGGATGCCTTCCAGCGTGGCGATGGCGTCGGCGCAGACGCCCTGGTGGCTCTGCGGATGCCTGGCCCGCAGGCGCAGGTTGCCGCTGTCCAGCAGGCCGGGCGAGGTGCGGTCGGCGGTGGCGGCGGTGTAGGACATCATCTCGGTGCCGCCGGCGATGACCAGGTCCTCCATGCCGGACATGATCGAGGCCGCCGCCAGGTTCACCGTGGTGATGCCCGAGCCGCAGAACCGGTCCAGGGTCATGCCGCTGGCCTTGGTGTCGTAGCCGGCGTCCAGCGCCGCCATCCGGCCGAGATCCCCGCCCTGCTTGCCGCGCTGGGTGCTTGTGCCCCAGATGATGTCGTCGACCTCGGCGGTGTTGAGGTTGTTGCGCTGAGCCAAGGCCTTCAGCACCGTGGCGGCCAGATGCTGGGGATGGAAGTCGGCCAGGGCGCCCTTGCCGACCTTGCCGATGCCGCGCGGCGTGCGGCAGGCGTCGATGATCAGGGCTTCGGGCATGACGGCGTTCCTCCCAGAAACGGATGTTTGACCGGAGGAGAACGCCGGCGCCCTTGGGTCAGTCCAGCGTCTTTTTCGCTAGAGCTTCAGCCGCATGAACACCGTGCCGTCGGGCGTCGGGGCGTAGTAGGGGCCGGTGCGCTCGAAGCCCATGGCGTCGTAGAGCGCCATGGCGGTGGTCATGCTGGGCAGGGTGTCCAGCCGCAGTTCTTCATAGCCGAGGGCGCGGGCCGCCTGGATCACCGCCTCGGTCATGGCCTTGCCCAGGCCAAGGCCTCGCGCGGTGGGCAGCAGGTAGAGGCGCTTCATCTCGCAGCGGCCATCGGGTGGGATCGGGCGCAGGCCCGCGCAGCCCAGCGGCCGCCCCTCCGCGTCCCGCGCCAGCAACAGCTCGCCCTTCGGCGGCGCGTACTTGCCCGGCAAACCGGCCAACTCGCCGCTGAAGTCCTGGTAGCCCAGGTCGACGGTCAGGCCGGCGACATAGTCCTCGAACAGCGCGACGACCGCGGCTAGGTCGTCGGCGGTGCGGACGGAGTGGATGGAGAAGGCGGCGGGCATGCCCAGAGGGAAACAGACTTCCACCGCCTTCCGCAATGACCCGGAAGGTCGTTGTTCTCCGGCGAGAGGGGGCTATTTCCCGTCCGTGGTCAGCCTGAACACCATGGTGTTGCTGTACTTCTGGCCCGGATCCAGCCGCACCGGCGCGAAGGCCGGCTTGTTGGGGGCGTCGGGGAAGTGCTGCGGCTCCAGGGCGATGCCGTCGCCCTGGCGATAGATCTTGCCGCTCTTGCCCACCATCGTGCCGTCGATGAAGTTGCCGGTGTAGAACTGGATGCCCGGCTGGTCGCTGAGGATCTCCATGACCCGGCCGCTCTTGGGATCGGCCAGGCGCGCGGCCAGGCGCGGGGCGCCGCCCGCCTTGCCGGTCAGCACCATGTTGTGGTCGTAGCCGCGGCCGACGACGATCTGCGGATCGCGGGCGTCGCGCAGGCGCTCGGCCACGACGGTGGGCTTGCGGAAGTCGAACGGCGTGCCGGCCACCGGGGTGATCTGGCCGGTCGGGATCAGTTCGGCGTCGACCGGGGTGTAGCCGTCCGAGGCTAGGGTCAGGACGTTGCCCATCGCGCCGTCGGGCGAACCCTCGCCGGCCACGTTGAACAGCGCGTGGTTGGTCAGGTTGACGATGGTCGGCTTGTCGGTGGTCGCGCCGTAGACGACCGTCAGCTGGTTCGCCTCGTCCAGCGCGTAGGTGGCCGTGGCGGTGAGCGTGCCGGGATAGCCTTCCTCGCCGTCGGGGCTGACATAGGTGAAGGTGACCGAGGCGACCGGGCCGCGCTTGATGTCGCTGACCTTCCAGACCTGCTTGTCGAAACCTTTCACCCCGCCGTGCAGGGCGGCGACGCCGTTGTTGTTCAGGGCCAGTTGGTAGGTCTTGCCGTCCAGGATGAACTTGCCCTTGCCGATGCGGTTGGCGAACCGGCCGACCGAGGCCCCGAAATAGCTGGCGTTCTTGGCGTAGGCCTCGGCGTCCTTGAAGCCCAGGGCGATGTCGGCCTTGGTCCCGTCGCGGCCGGGCGCGATCAGCGACTGCAGGGTGGCGCCGTAGGTGATCACCGTGGCGCTGACGCCCTTACCGTTTGTCAGGGTTATGGCTTCGACCTCGACGCCGTCGGGCGTCTTGCCGAACGAGGCGCGGGCGTAGTCGGCCGCGAAGGCTCCCGCCGGAAGGGCGATGGCGGTGGCGGCCAGAAGCGCGCCGGTCAGTTTGCGGCCTGAAGTCTTCATGGTGTTCCTCGTTCCAACGACGCAGCGGCTCTGGAGGCGGCTTAGTTGTCATATACTCCGACAAATCGAGCCGATGCAATCGAGCTTGGACGGAAAGAAAGCCGCCGTTCCGGAGCAGGTCCGGAACGGCGCAGGCGGGGCAGAACTCAGGTGGGGAAAAGGGTTCAGACGGCCACGGGCCAGCCGTCGGCGCTCCAGGCCAGGGGCTGGATGCGCAGGGTCGGGACGCCGCCCTTCCTGGCGTCATAGGCGTGGTAGACGATGTAGTCGCGGCCCGCGTCGCGCAGCACGGCCACGTGACCGGGGCCCTTGAAGCGCTTGGCCGGATCCAGGTCGGCGTGCAGCACGATCAGCCCGCCGCCCTTCGTCATCATCGCCTTGCCGTTGCGGTCGACATAGGGGCCGGCCACCGCCTTCGAGCGGCCGACCACCGTGTAGTAGGTGCTGTCGGCGCCGCGGCAGCAGAAGTCGAACGAGGCGAACAGGTAGAACCAGCCGTCGCGCTCGATGACGCAGGGCGCCTCGATGGCGTCTGGGTGAGGCCGGGCGGCGATGGCCGTCAGCGGGGCGCCCGGCTTGGGCTTGCCGGTCGCGGGATCGATCTCGACCAGTTTCAGGCCCGACCAGAAGCTGCCGAAGCTCATCCAGACGCGCCCGTCCGGGGTGGTGACGATGTTGGCGTCGATGGCGTTGAAGTCGTCGCCGGGCTTGGAGGCCAGCACCACGCCGTCGTCGCGCCAGCCGAAGGCCGGGTCGGAGCGGTCCAGGGTCGCGGTGGTCTGCAGGGCGATGACCGAGCGGTTCTTCCCGAAGGTCGAGAGCGCGTAATAGAGGTGATAGCGGCCATTGATCAGGCTGATGTCCGGGGCCCAGGCGCCGCGCGTGCCGGGCACTTCCTTCTGCGCCCAGTTAGGCAGGGCGGGCATGACGGCGCCGACCAGGGTCCAGGCCGCCAGGTCCGGCGAGGTGCGCCAGTGGATCAGGCCGGGCTTCTGGTTGGCCTGGCTGGTGCAGAACAGGTGGTAGGTCGCGCCCTGCTTGATGATGCAGGGATCGTGGACGGGCGACAGGTCGCCGGTCATCCGGTCGTTGAGGCTGGCGGCGGCCTGAGCGGCGGCCGGGACGGCGGCGCTCAGGGCCCCGGCCAGGGCATGTCTGCGGGTCAGCATCACGAACTCCGACGCGAAGGCGGACGCGCCCGACTCCAGGGGAGCCGGGCGCGCGCGGGTCTTACATCTTCCAGCGGAAGCCAATCAGGACCTGGCGGTCGTAGCGACGGGTGTCGCGCGGGTACAGGTGCTTGTCGGTGAAGTAGTCCTTGAACTCGGTGTCGAGCAGATTGACGCCTTCCAGGGTCAGGGTCAGCTTGTCGCCGACCTTGTAGGAGAGGCTGCCGTCCATCTGGGCGGTGTCGTCGGCGATCAGGTCGAAGCCGCTGTTCTCGAAGTTCGGCGTGTCGAGGAAGTGCTTGCGCCAGTTGTAGGCCAGGCGACCCGAGATCGGGCCTTTCTCATAAAGGACCGCCACGTTGTAGGACCACTTCGACAGGCCCCGGAACTCGGTCTTCACGCCGGTGACGGCGTTCTTCATCGACCCGTCCATGAAGGTGGCGTTGGCCTGCAGGCCCAGGCCGCTGAACACGCCCGGCAGGAAGTCGTAGAACTGCTGGTAGCCCAGCTCGACGCCGTCCAGCTTGTCCTTCCCGGAGTTGCTGGGCCGGGTCATGATGTAGGTGCGGCCGTTGATCACCTCGTTGGCCGAGGTGGTTTCGATATAGCCGTCGATGTTGCGGTGGAAGTAGGCCAGCGTCAGGAAACCGTCGGCCGAGAAGTACCATTCCAGCGACGTGTCGAGGCTGTCGGAAGTCACCGGCTTGAGGCCCGGATTGCCGCCCGACCCCGACAGGAAGGTGGTGTTGGACACAACGGTCGACAGCGAGACGCCCGGATTGAGCTGGGCGAAGTCGGGGCGGGTGACGGTGCGGCCCAGCGACACGCGGGCCACCAGGTCCGGCCGCAGGTTGAACCTCAGGTTCGCGCTGGGCAGCAGGTCGACCGACGAGTTCTTCTTGGTGGTCGGGGTATAGGTCAGCAGGAAGTTTTCCGGATCGTCCAGGTGTCCGGGGTTGCTGTTGTAGGGGGTGGCCAGGCGCACGGCCTGGGCGATGTTGCCGCCCAGGGTCTGTTCGGTGCGGACCAGGCGCAGGCCCACGACGCCGCTCCAGGGAACGCTGCCCAGGTCGCCGCCGATCTTGGACTGGACGTAGCCCGCGAAGGTCTTCTCGACGTCGGAGAAGAACATGCCCGGATCGATCTTCCGCTTGCCGGTGACCGGGTCGTTGCGCAGGGCGTATTCGGTGGGCGTGGTGCCTGAACCGACGCCGGCCCCATTGATCGAGTAGGGCACGTAGCGCAGGGCCGTCTGGGCCCGCACCTTGTCGGTGTTGTTCAGCAGGTACGAGGCGCTGGGCGTGTACCACTGGGTGGTGACGTAATCGGGACCGCCGTCGGCCATGGGCTCGGACACGCCGTTCAGGCCGGGCAGGATGCTGACCGAGCTGTGCACGAACGGATAGGCCGCGCCGCCGTACGACTGGTTGGACTCGGCGCTGCGGTCGGCGTAGCGGACGCCGGCGCTGATCTCGCGGATGAATTCGTCGGACGGGGCGGTGTAGACGACGTCGGCGCGCCAATCGACCGAGGTGCCGGTCTGCTTGCCGTAGTTGTCGAACCAGTTCTCGATATTGTAGGCGGCCGGGTTTTTGATGTCGTAGCCCGGGCTGTTGTAGTTCAGCTGGGCGGTGCCGTCGTGGCTGGTGTCGACCTGCACGAGCGGAACGATCGTCGAGCTGTCGAGGATCGGGTTTTCGTACCGGAAGAACGAGTTGGTCACCGACAGGTCGGTCGACAGCTTGAAGCTGCCTAGCTCCTTGTAGCCGCCGGCCGAGAACTGGTTGGTGTTGGAGTGCTGGTCGTTGGCCTGGGTCGACATGATCGTGAAGACGTTGTGGTTGGTCAGCGTCTTCATCTGGTTGGTGCCCGGGAAGACCGTCGCCGAGATGTCGCCGTTGCCGAGGAACGGCAGGCCGACCAGGAAGTCGAGCTCGAACACGTTCTTGTAGTCGGTGACGAAGCCTTCGAAATACAGCTCGCTGGTGTCGTCCGGCCGCCATTGCAGGGCGAAGTTGGCGGCCTGGCGCTTACGGTCGCCGACGATCGGGATGTAGCCCATCACGAACGGGCCGCGGAAGTCGTCGACCGGGGCGGGGTGCGCGGCGTTGAACTGGCCGCAGGTGCGGTTGGGCGGGACGGGCGCGGCGGGCGGAGGCGGCTGCGGACAGCCGGTCTGCGTTTCGGGTCGCGTGTTGAACGCCCGCTCCTCGTGGTAGTCGCGCTCGACGAACGACACGCCCAGCAGGGCGCCGAACTCACCGGCGCCGGTCTCCCAGCGGTTCGAGGCGGTGGCCCCGAAGTCCGGGTTCCATTCCTTGACCTTGTCGGAATAGGCGGCGTGGCCGAAGGCGTTGACCTGGGCGCCGGCGAAGTCGAACGGCCGGCGGGTGCGGATGTCGATCGCCCCGGCGATGCCGCCTTCGATCTGGTCGGCCGCGGCGCTCTTATAGACGTCGACCCGCTGCAACATGTTGGCCGGCACGTCGGCCAGGGCGATGTAGCGGCCGGTGGTGGTGAACACCTCGCGGCCGTTCAGCAGGGTCACCAGGTTGGGCAGGCCGCGGATCAGCACCGAATTGGCCTCGCCGGAGTCGCGGCGGACCTGGATGCCGGTGACGCGGGCCAGGGCGTCGGCGACGTTGTTGTCGGGCAACTTGCCCACGTCCTCGGCGACGATGGAGTCGACCACCAGGTCGTTGTTCTTCTTGATCTGCTGGGCGCTCTGGGCGGCCTTACGCTGACCGGTGACGACCACTTCGTCGACCGTCTGGTCGTCCTGGGGCGCGGCGGTCTGGGCCAGGGCCGGCGCGGCGGCCAGCAAGGTGATGGCCGAAGCGGCCGAAATCAGCAGGGCCCGCTGCGCGAGGCGCGCGGCGGATCGGATCGGCTTTTGGGTGCCGGTAGTCATGGATTTCCCTCCCAAGTCTCATCGTCTCCCCGTCTGCGCGGGAAGCTTCTCGATGCAGATTATCTTGTCTGACAAATGATCCATTCGCAAGAGTATTACTAATGTGATCATCGAAATATGAACGACGTTCGTTCGCGCGTGCAGAATGGCGCGCCTCGGCGTGCGCCCTGTCCAGGGCGCTGGGTGTGGCAATAGATTGAATAAATTCAGCGAATTATGAGACCTGTCACCTAACGGCACGGTAGGCGCACGGGCGGTTCGCAACGCGGAATAGGTTCGTTCGCCGAGGCAGGTTCGGCACCTGGATCGTTCGAATCTTGGTCAGACAAATATGAGAGATTCGTATGACCACGCCTTGGGGCAGTCGATGGCGGCGGTAGCGATCCCGCGCCGCCGCCGCCGTCGTCGTCATCGTCGATGGTCAGTCCCGGGCGAGGCTGACGACGTTCCAGGATTGGCGCTTCAGCGTCGCCGTCAGGCGGCCGCCTTCCAGCTTGGCGGTCGGGTTGGCGACCGGCGAGACCGCGTCGGGCGCGGCCTTGGTGTTGGTCTTCTTCAGGTCCGGATCGTGAAGTTGGGTCGAGGTCTGGATCACCAGGTCGTCGGCCACGCCGCGCAGGTCGACCGACAGCTCCATGTCGTCGGTGACGCTGCGGTTCAGGGCGAACAGGGTCGTCGCCCCGGTATCCGGATCGCGCACGATCGTGGCCAGCAGGTTCGACACCTCGCCGTGGGCCTTGGTCGGGAACGTGCCGGTCTCGACCTTCAGCTTCAGCACCTCGCCGCGGCCGTGGCGCGTGCAGTCGGCGAACGGGTGGAAGATGGTCTGGCGCCAGGCCGGGCCGCCGGTCTCGGTCATGATCGGGCCGATCACGTTGACCAACTGGGCCAGGCAGCCGGCCTTCACCCGATCGGCGTTGTTCATCATCACGATCAGGCAGCCGCCCACCACCAGGGCGTCCTCGTGATTGTAGACTTCCTCGATCAGCGGGGGGGCTTCGGGCCAGCCGGGCTTCTTCAGGTCGTCGGGGCCGCTGGCCTTGTACCAGACGTTCCATTCGTCCAGCGACAGCATGATCCGCTTCTTGGAGCGGCGCTTGGCCGCCACGGCGTCGGCGATCGCGGCGACCTCGCGGATGAAATGGTCCAGGTCGTCGATCGTGGCCAGGAACTCGTGGATGTCGCCGGCGTCGTTGCGGCAATAGTGGTGCAGCGAGATGTAGTCGACCTGATCGAAGCACTGGTCCAGCACCTCGTATTCCCACTTGCCGTAGGTGGGCATGGCGCGCTGGGACGAGCCGCAGGCGGTCAGCTCGATGGTGGGGTCGACCCACTTCATCACCTTGCCGGTCTCCTGGGCGATGCGCCCGTACTCGGCCGAGGTCTTGGCGCAGATCTGCCAGGGACCGTCCATCTCGTTGCCGATGCACCAGAACTTGATGTCGTGCGGCTGTTCGTAGCCGTGGGCGCGGCGCAGGTCCGAATAGTGGGTGCCGCCCGGGTGGTTGCAGTATTCGAGGAAATGGCGGGCCTCGTCCGCGCCGCGCGTGCCGACATTGACCGCGAACATCGGCTCGAGGTCCGCCTTGCGGCACCAGGTGATGAACTCGTTGGTCCCGAACTGGTTGGTCTCGGTCGAGTGCCAGGCCAGGTCCAGGCGGACGGGGCGATCCTCCTTGGGGCCGACGCCGTCTTCCCAGTTGTAGCCCGACAGGAAGTTGCCGCCCGGGTAGCGGACGATGGTCACGCCCAGTTCCTTGGTCAGGTCCAGCACGTCCTGGCGGAAGCCTTCCGGCGTGGCCGTGGCGTGGCCTGGCTC
This sequence comes from Caulobacter sp. P1_D6, assembly GCF_056406095.1. Lineage (NCBI taxonomy): Bacteria > Pseudomonadati > Pseudomonadota > Alphaproteobacteria > Caulobacterales > Caulobacteraceae > Caulobacter > Caulobacter sp. P1_D6. Next base: position 33,514 of record NZ_JBFUAW010000031.1, read on the forward strand.
GTAGATGCCGCCATAGACGCAGCGGCCCATGTGCTCGACGAAGGTGCCGAAGATCCGGCGGTCCAGCGGAGCCACCACGAAGTCGGCGTCGGCGATGATCTTGGCGGTCAGCATGGCGAGCTCGTGCAGCTAGAGAAGGTGGAACAGCAGGTCGTTGACGCGGCGCTCGGCGTCGGCGAGGGCGGTGTCGATCGGTTTGCGGCCGGTGATGCCGTTGGCCATCTCGTCGCCGATGATGTCCTGGATCGCGAACTGGCGCTCGACCTCCGGCGGCAGGGTCTGGCCGATCGTGGCCAGCGGCGCGATGGCCTGGCGGTGCGGCAGGGCCTTGAAGCGCGGGCTGTCGATCACCGCCTGCATGGCCGGCAGGTGGCCCGTGCGCGACCAGTCGTAGTCGTGGTCGGCCAGGAACCTCGTCAGTCGATAGACGGCGGCGCGTTGCTCGGGCGTCCGATCGCGATGCGGCACGACCCAGGCATGGCCGTCGACATAGGCCGCCTCCTTGGTCCCGAAAATCCGGGGATAGGGCGCGACGGCGTAGCCGCCCGACAGCGGCCGGCCGGGCGTGTGCGCTTCGGCCTCGAAGGTCCCGATCATCCAGGTGCCGACCAGATAGACCCCGCCGTCGCCGTTCATGAAGCCGCTGGTGGCGGCGGGATAGTCCTGGTCGCGGGTCGACAGGTTCTCGTCGTGCAGGGTCTTGAACAGGGCGACGATGCGGTGGGCTTCCGGCGTCGTCAGCTTGATGTGCTTGGGATCGGTGAAGAACACCGCGTCCTGGGTCATCAGGTAGGTGTAGAGGTTGCGGGTGTAGCTGGCCGTCTCGTTGGCCATGGCCTGGACCAGGTAGGGCTTGCCGGTGGCGGCCTTGAACTGGCGGGCCTGGGCCAACAGCTCGTCGGCGCTGGTGGGCAGGACCGGCTGGCCGTCCTTGACCAGTCCCGCCTGGCGGAACTGGTTCAGGTTGATGTGCCAGAGCGGCGCCCAGTTGTCGAAGGGCAGGCCCCAGACCTGACCGTTCTTGGTCACCCCCTCGCGGGCCGCGCGGGTGAAGGCGGCGGGATCGACGCCGACGCTCTCCAGCCCTGGTCCCATCGGCTCGATCAGGCCGCGCGACTGGTAGTCCGAGATCGCCGACATGTGCATGGTCACCAGGTCGGGCGGATCGCCCGCCGCGAACTGGGCCGACAGCTGGTCGTAGCCGGGCCAGGCGGCGATGTTGACCTTCAGCCGGATGTCCGGGTTCTCGCGCTGGAACTGGTCCAGCAGGCCGGTGATGATCTCGCACTCGCCGTCGGGATTGCGCGCGCCGGCCCCGGCCGAGCGGCACTCGCCGAAGATCCGCTGGACGGTGATCTGGGTGACGTGCGGCTTCTTGGCGCAACTGGTCAGGACCAGGGCGACGGCGGCCAGGGCGAGGGTTCGCAGGGGGCGGCTCATCGCACGGCTGCTCCCGACACCGCCCGCACGATGTACTTCTGGAAGAACACGTAGACGACCAGGATCGGCGCGCTGGCGAACACCGCCTGGGCCATCAGGAAGCCCAGCCCGCTGGTCTGGGCGAAGTTGATCTGCGAGCTGGCGACGCCCACCGTCAGGGTGAACATCTCGGACCGCGTCGCCGAGATCAGCGGCCACCAGTAGTCGTTCCACGACGACAGGAAGGTGAAGATGCCCAGGGTCGCCTGGGCGGGCAGGGTCAGGGGCAGCAGCACCTTCCAGAACACCTGCCGGCGCGAGGCCCCGTCCAGCATCGCCGCCTCGTCCAGCTCGACCGGAATGGCCTTGAAGTACTGGGTCATCAGGAACACCCCGAACGGCGCGGCCAGGCCGGGCAGGATCAGGCCGGGATAGGTGTTGTGCAGGTGCAGGGCGCTGAACAGCTGGTGGCGGGTGATGATCACCGACTGCTCGGGCACGGCCAGGCCGAACAGCACCAGGGCGAACAGCCACTTGCGGCCCGGGAACTCCAGCCGCGCGAAGCCGTAGCCGGCCAGGGACGACAGGGCCAGCACGCCGGCGGTGGTGCACAGCGAGACCAGCAGGCTGTTGGCCAGCCAGCGGAACACCGCCGCCCGGGCCAGGATCGAGCCGTAGTTCTCCAGCGTGTAGGGGCCGCGGAACACCGAGGCGGTGTCGCGCAGCAGCTCGCCGTTCGACTTCAGCGACAGGCCCACGGTCCACAGCAAGGGCATGATCATGACCAGGACGGCCAGGGTCAGGGCGGCCCAGCCCAGGCGGTTGATCCAGGGATTGCGCCCGGCGGCGCGGTCCAGCGCGCTCATCGGACCGCCTCCTTCTCGCGCGTGGTCACGTACTGCAGCACGGTGGCGACCAGGATCAGGCCGAACAGGATCTCCGAGGCGGCGGCCGCGTAGCCGATGTCCCAGCGCCGGAAACCGACCTCGTAGATGAACAGCACGATCGGCCGCGAGGAGCCGCTGGGGCCGCCCTGGGTCAGCAACTGGGCCTGGCCGAACAGCTGGAACTGCAGCACGCACTGGATGATCACCACCAGCACCAGGGTCCGGCGGATCGAGGGCAGGGTGATGCGGGTCAGGGCCTTCCAGGGGCTGGCCTTGTCCAGGGCGGCGGCTTCGTAGAGCTCGGCGGGAACCTGCTGCAGGGCGGCCAGGTACAGCATCATCGGCAGGCCCAGGCACCACCAGACGGTGGTCAGGGCGATGGCCGGCAGCACCAGGTCGGGATGACTGAGCAGCGGGATCGGCGGCTGGCCGACCGCGTGCAGGATGTTGGCGATCAGCCCGCCGTCGGGGATCAGCACCAGCCGCCAGATCAGGGTGACGATGGTCACCGACAGCACCGAGGAACTGAAGAACACGCCCCGGAAGAAGGCCGCCGCCCGGGTGGGACGGTTCAGGGCGATGGCCAGGGCCAGGGCGATCACCGCCAGCGGCGGCACGGTCAGCAGCACGAACCAGAAGGTGTTGCGCACCGCCTGCAGGAAGACGCCGTCGCGCAGCAGCCGGCCGAAGTTCTCGAACCCGACGAACGCCTCGCCGCCGAACAGGTCGGCCTTGTGCAGGCTCAGCCACACCCCGGCCAGCAGCGGGTAGAGCAGCAGGGTGAGATAGACCAGCAGGTACGGCGTCACGAACAGGCCGTTGACCCAGGTGCTCTTGCGAGGCGAGACGGCGGTCATGCGACAGCCCCAATGGGCGGGGGGGCGTAGTGGGCGCGGTCGTCGGCGTCGAACAGGTGCACGGCGCCGTCCAGGGCCAGGCCGACCGCGTCGCCCATGGCCGCGCGGCTGGTCCCGGCGTCCTCCGCGATGATCGCCGCCCCGTCGGCCAGGCGCAGATAGACCAGGGTGCGGTCGCCCAGGCGCTCGACGAACTCGACCTTGGCGTCGACCAGGCCCGCGCCCGGCGCGACCACCTTCACGGCCTCGGCGCGCACGCCCAGGCGCCAGGCGGCGCTGGCGGGCAGGGCGGCGAGCGGGACTTCGGTGTCGACGGTCGCGCCGCCCGGCAGGGTGGCGCGGGCCACGCCGCCGGCGCCTTCGCCCAGCGTCACGTCCAGGAAGCTCATCGGCGGCGAGCCGACGAAGGTGGCCACGAAGCGGTTGGCGGGCCGGGCGTAGATCTCCATCGGCGTGCCGACCTGCTGGATCCTGCGGTCGCTCATGACGACGATGCGGTCGGCCAGGGTCATGGCTTCGACCTGGTCGTGGGTGACCAGGATCATCGTCGCCTCGACGCGTCGGCGCAGCTGGGCCAGCTCCAGCCGGGTGCGCATGCGCAGGGCGGCGTCGAGGTTGGACAACGGCTCGTCGAACAGGAACAGGTCCGGCTTCTTGACGATGGCCCGACCGATGGCGACGCGCTGGCGCTGGCCGCCCGACAGCTGGCCGGGCTTCTGCTGCAGGAAGCGCTCGATCTCCAGGATGCGCGCCGCCTCGGCCACGCGGGCCTCGATCTCGGCTTTCGGAACCTTCGCGTTGCGCAGGCCGAACGCCATGTTCTCGAAGATCGTCATGTGCGGGTAGAGGGCGTAGTGCTGGAACACCATCGCCACGCCGCGGTCGCCCGGCGCCAGGGCGTCGACGCGACGCTCGCCGATATGGATCTGGCCGGTCTCCACCGTCTCCAGCCCGGCGATCATCCGCAGCAGGGTGGACTTGCCGCAGCCCGACGGACCGAGGAAGGCGATGAACTCGCCGGACGCGATGTCGAGGCAAATGTCGTCGAGCACGGCGACGGAACCGAAGCTCTTGCTCAGATGGTCAAGCCGCACACGCGCCACGCATCCACTCCCCAGTCGGCCCGCGACGCGTGACGGAAGGGTGGCGTGAAGCCGTCGTCTCCTCCCGGTCACGGCGCCAGAGCGCTCTTGCTTCCGCCCGCCTTTGATTGGGGGCTGGTTATTGTCTGAGTTATTTACTCAGACAAAAGCGGGATAACGATGAATCCTGGAGGGCGCAAGATCAAAAGTATGATGATTGGCCGCGCGCCCGGTTCCACGGTGGAGAGGTTACGAAAGGGAAGCTGTAATTGTCGGACTATAAAGCCGTCATCCCCCGGCGGGGCGGGGGATGACGAACTTGGGGCCATTCCTTACAGCACGCCGTCCACGGCGCGACGCACGCCCAGCGGATTGTCCGCCTTCAGGGCCGGCGGCAGCAGGGTGTCGGGGATGTCCTGGTAGCAGACCGGGCGCAGGAAGCGTTCCATGGCGCGGGTGCCGACCGAGGTGCCGCGCGGGTCCGAGGTGGCCGGGAACGGGCCGCCGTGGACCATGGCGTGCGAGACCTCGACGCCGGTCGGCCAGCCGTTGGCCAGGATGCGGCCGGCCTTGCGCTCCAGGATCGGGATCAGGCCGCGCGCGGCCTCGGCGTCGGCGGCGTCCATCTGCAGGGTGGCGGTCAGCTGCCCCTCCAGGCCCTCCAGCACGGCGGCCAGTTGGACGGCGTCCCGCACGCGGACGATCAGCGAGGACGAGCCGAACACCTCGTGGCTCAGCACTTCGTCGCGCTGGAAGGTCTCGGCGTCGACGGCGAACAGCGCGCCGACCGCCTGGTTGACGCCGTCGCCGACGCAGCCGCGCGCCAGTTGCTGGACGCCTTCGCGGTTGCTCAGCTGGTCCACGCCCTGCTCGTAGGCGCCGAAGATGCCCGGTGTCAGCATGACGTGCGGCTGGGCGGCGGTCAGGGCGGCGACGGCGGCCGCTTCGAAGCGCTCGAGGTCAGGGCCGGCCAGGGCGAAGATCAGGCCGGGATTGGTGCAGAACTGGCCCGCGCCCATGGTCAGCGAGCCGATGAAGGCCGTGCCCAGCGCTTCGGCCCGGGCGGCCAGAGCGGCGGGCATCAGCACCACCGGATTGATGCTGCTCATCTCGGCGAAGACCGGGATCGGCTCGGGTCGGCTCGCGGCGATCCGCATGAAGGCCGTGCCGCCGGCCCGCGAGCCGGTGAAGCCCACGGCCTTGATGCGGGAATCGGCGACCAGGCCGGTTCCCAGGGTGCGCTGCTGGCCGATCAGGATGGCGAAGACGCCGGCCGGCAGGCCCGCGGTCTTGATCGCCTTGTCGATCGCGCCGCCGACCAGGGCGCCGGTGTTGGGATGGGCCGAGTGGCCCTTGACGATCACCGGGCAGCCGGCCGCCAGGGCCGAGGCGGTGTCGCCGCCGGCCGTCGAGAAGGCCAGGGGGAAGTTGCTGGCGCCGAACACCACCACCGGGCCCAGCGGGATGAAGCGCTGGCGCAGGTCGGAACGGGGCAGGGGCGTGCGCTCGGGCATGGCCGGGTCGATCCGGGCGCCGATCCAGTCGCCGCGCCGCACGACCTGGGCGAACAGCCGAAGCTGGCCGCAGGTGCGGCCGCGCTCGCCGGTGATCCGGGCCACCGGCAGGCCGGTCTCGGCCACGGCGGTCTGGATCAGCTCGTCGCCCAGGGCCTCGATCTCGGTGGCGATCGCCTCGAGGAAGGCGGCGCGGGTTTCCAGGTCGGTCTCGCGATAGACGTCGAACGCGGCGGCCGCGGCGGCGAGCGCCGCCTCGATCTCGGCGGGGCTGGGCTCTGGGAAGCTTTGGCCGAAGTGTTCGTTGGTGGCGGGGTTCAAGGCCCGCAGGGCGGCTTCGGCCATTCGTTGTCTCGCTCTATTCAATGAACGCCGGAGCGACGACCCGTCGGCCCAGCAGGAAGGCGTCGGCGACGTGACGCAGCGGGCTGACGTCGACATCGCTGGCGGAGCTGGCCACCAGGCGCGCGAAGGCGTCGTAGAGACCGGCGTATTCGGCGTCCGGCCCCTCGCGGAGCAGGACGTCGTCGATCCATAGCTTGGCGCCGCCGTGCGACAGCTTCAACACGTTGTTACCGGTATCTTCGTCGCCGGTCTCGACCGTGATGTCCCAGCTTTGCGGACCGGTCTGCAGGAAGTCGAACTCGGCACGGATCGGCGCGCCGGCCGCGTCCACGAAGTCCAGCTCGGCCTGGATCGGCGACTGGCAGTTCTCGGGCACGTGCAGCGCCGCGCTCGTCAGGAAGAACGGCCGGGGCAGGATGGCGGTGGCGATCGACAGGGCGTTGATGCCCGGATCGAAAACGCCCAGGCCGCCGGCCTCCCAGATCCAGGTCTGGCCCGGGTGCCAGACGCGGACGTCCTCGCGCCAGTCGATGCGCACCGACTTGATGGTCTTGTCGGCCAGCCATTCGCGGGCCGGCGCCACGCCCTGGGCGTAGCGCGAGTGCCAGGTGGTCTGCAGGGTCAGGCCGCGCTCGGCGGCGGTCTGGCGCAGGTCCTCGACCTCGCTCAGCGTCGCGCCGGGCGGCTTTTCCAGCATCACGTGCTTGCCGGCCGCCAGGGCCAGGTGGGCCAGGGCGTGGCGCGGCTGGGGCGGGGTGCACAGCGACACCGCGTCCACCGCCACGTCGCTGGCCAGCAGCTCGGCCAGGGTCGTGAAGTGGGCGACGCCGTCGAGGTCGGCGTTGCGGCTGACGACGGCGACCAGCTCGAAGCGGTCGTCGGCGGCGATGGCGGGCAGGTGCTGGTCGCGGGCGATCTTGCCGAGACCCACCAGTGCAAGGCGGATCGGCGTCACAGGCTGCGCACCGTCACCGGCTTGTCCTGCGCCTGGGCCAGGGGATTGCTGACGGGGTAGAGGAACGGCGCGGCGCCGATCTCGAACACGTCGCCGACTTTCGTCTGGAAGCCTTCCGAGAACGACAGGGTCGCCGTGCCGAAGAAGTGCACGTGCACGTCGCCCGGCTTGCGGAAGAGGTCGTACTTGAAGTGGTGGTGCTCGAGATTGGCGATCGTGTGGGACATGTTCGCCTCGCCCGACAGGAAGGGCTTTTCCCAGACCACCTGGCCGTCCCGCAGGATCTTGCTGGCGCCGCGCACGTCGGCCGGCAGCTCGCCGGTCAGCAGTTCGGGGCCCAGGGCCGCCTGGCGCAGCTTGGAGTGGGCCAGCCACAGATAGTTGCCGCGCTCGATCACGTGGTCCGAGAACTCGTTGGCCAGGCAGAAGCCCAGGCGGTAGGGCGCGCCGTCGGGACCGATGATGTAGACGCCGGCGATCTCGGGCTCCTCGCCGCCGTCCTGGGCGAAGGCGGGCGAGGTCAGGGGCGCGCCATGGCCGACCACGTGCGAGCCGTCGCCCTTGTAGAACCACTCCGGCTGGGCGCCGACCGCGCCGGCGGCGGGCTTGCCGCCCTCGACGCCCATCAGGAACATCCGCATGGAATCTGTGAGCTGTTCGCCGGCCTGGGCGGCCTTGTGCATCTTGTCGCGCCCCTCGGCCGAGCCCAGGTGGGTCAGGCCGGTGCCGGTCAGGATCAGGTGGGCGGGATCGGGATGATCGATCGGGGCCAGCACCCGGCCCTCGGCCAGGGCGGCGGGGATGTCGATCTCGGCGCCCAGCGGGTGGGCCTGGGCGGCCTCGGCCAGGGTGGCGCCGGCCGCCAGGGCGGCCTGGGCCAGGGCCAGCAGGGTGTCGGCCACCTCGACCTTGCGGGCCAGGCCCGCATCGTTAACCGCCGCGAGGATTCGCGTCCCGCCCTGTTCCTTCAGTTGCACAAAGCGCAGCACCATGGCTGTCGTGACTCCCAAGAGATTTGGCCAACGGGTTTGGCTATTTAGTCAGACAAATAGCGAACTGCCGGGCGGTGTCAAACCCGGATCGGCGGGCTTGCGGCGGTGGCCCGGACGAGGCGGGGCGCTGTGGAAACACGAGAACGGGCGCAAACCCGCGCCGTGTCGGCGTTTGGCAATCATCATACTTTTCAGCGTGGAAATCCGCTTCGCGCGAACGACGTCGTGGCTGCGAAATCCCTTGTCGGCGCACAAACTGTCTCGTTAGTGTCGCGCTGCGTCGAGATCGGCGGACGGACGGGGGCTCCGTTCATCGACTGGACAGGGAGGCAAAGCGCGCGTGCGGAAGAAGAAGGATAAGGCCGGGGACGGCGATTTCGCGCGGGACAGCCTTGCGGCCACCAGCCGGATCCACGGTTCGATCGCCCGCAACCTGGGCGTGGCCATCGTCTCGGGCCAGTACCAGCCGGGCGACATCCTCAACAACGAGATCGATTCCAGCGAGCAGCTGCAGGTCTCGCGCAGCGCTTACCGCGAAGCCATCCGCATCCTGGCGGCCAAGGGCCTGGTCGAGAGCCGTCCCAAGACCGGCACCCGGGTCACCGAGCGCAACCGCTGGAGCCTGCTGGACCCCGAGGTCCTGGCCTGGTTCTTCGAGTCCGAGCCCAGCGAGGAGTTCCTCAAGGGGCTGTACGAGCTGCGGATGATCGTCGAGCCGGCCGCCGCGGCCCTGGCCGCCGAGCGCCGCGACGACGGCCAGCTGGAACGCATGCGCAAGGCGCTGATCCAGATGGAGAGCCAGACCCTGGCCACCGAGGCCGGCCAGGCCGCCGACCGCGACTTCCACGACACCGTGCTGGAGGCCACCGCCAACGCGCCGCTGTTCACGCTCAGCAGCAGCATCGGCGCGGCGGTGCGCTGGACCACGATCTTCAAGCAGCGCAAGCGCGAGCTGCCGCGCGACCCGATGCCCGACCACTGGAAGGTGTTCGACGCCATCGCCGCCGGAAGGCCGGACCAGGCGCGGCAGGCGATGGAGCGGCTGGTGGGGCTGGCGCTGGAAGACACCCGCGCGGCGATCGAGTCCTAGGGATCAGGTTCCTTGTCGGCGTCGTTCTCGGCTGGGGACAGGCGCATGCGCCTGTCCCCAATCGTAGGCTCACCCCAGCCGATACAGCCCCGCGCCATGCGGCGGCAGTCTTCGTTGCAGGCTGTGCTCGACCAAGCCGTCGTCTTTGCGGGCCCAGAGGTCGCGCACGTTCACGCGGCCCTTCACGCCCGCTAGCCCAAGGTCGATCCTGACCAGCATCTCCTCGTCCGTCGTGTTGAACAGCGCCAGGTAGCGCGCCGTCGAGCCCGGAACCTCCGCCATCCAGACGACGCTTCCGCCGGCGTTGATCAGCGGCCGGTTGCCCGTGCTGGCCTGGTTCACGGCCAGCACCTCGTCATTGGTCAGCAGGGCCGTCGTCGCCGGATCCAGCTTGCGCAGGTCGCCGCCCATGATCAGCGGCGAGCGGGCGATGGACCACAGGGTCATCATGGTGCGCTGCTCGTCGGGCGTGAACCGCGTGGTCCGCTTGCCCAGGTCCAGCACGCCCAGCGGCAGCATGTCGGCGTCGGGCCAGCAGCCGGGGATGCGGTACGGGTTCCAGCGCTCCAGCCGGCCGAACTGCTCCATCAGCAGCGGCCACTGGTCCCAGAAGTCGTCGCTGATCCGCCAGAGGTTGGCGTGGCGCTGCACATGGCTGGCGGCGTCCAGCGGCGTCTCGCCGGGCGACAGGCTCAGCACCATCGGCCGACCGCTGGCGTCGATGGCCTTGCGCACGGCTTCGATCTCCGGCGCGTGGTCGTGATAGGGCCGACTCATGTCGTCGACCTTGACGTAGTCGACGCCCCAGGCGGCCAGCAGCTTGAAGACGCTGTCGTAATACGCCTGGGCGCCGGGCTTGGTCATGTCGACGCCGTACATGTCCGGGTTCCAGGGGCAGAGGCTGGAGCGGTCGACGATGTCGCCGATGCGGACGTCGGTTCCCAGCACCGGCAGGTTCCGATCCGCCGCCTGTCGGGGCGCGCCACGCATCAGGTGGATGCCGAACTTCAGGCCCAGGGCGTGCAGCCGGTCGCCCAGCGGCTTGAACCCCGCGACGCCAGTTGAAGTGGGGGCGGCCGAGGAGGGGAAGCGGTTGACGGCCGGCAGCAGCCGTCCCCACGGATCCAGTTCGAGATGGGCGTCCTTGCGGTAGTCGAAGCCGGTCGCGCCCGGCTCGTACCACTGGATGTCGACCGTGAAGACGTCGTAGCCGTGCGGCAGCAGCACCTTGGCCATCACCTTGGCGTTGTCGATCGCCTGGTCTTCCGTCAGGGTGGTGGCGAAGCTGTCCCAGCTGTTCCAGCCCATCGGCGGAGTCGGGGCCAGGCGGCGGAAGGCGAGGGGATCGGCGGCCCCATTGGCGGTCATGGCGAGGCCCGGAAGCCAGGGCGCGGCCACCGAAGCGGCCAGCAAGGCCCGGCGAAGGGCGCGGAATTGGCTCCTCGCGAGCGGATTTTTCGAGTCCATCGGCGCCTCCCGAGCGACCTATCGTCCGACAACAAACGGCGAATAATTTTCGTTTGCGTTCAATTGGAAAACACGGCTTGCCGGCCTTGTCGAGCGGTGCAGCTCTCACGTTGACGCCGCGTCTTGGCCGGTATAGTCAGACAAATAAACAGGGGTGAACCGAACGGGCTGTCGATCGCTCCGTCCAGATGGCGGACAATCCTCATGTCACCCGCCAGGCCCTCCCGCTGTCGCCGCCTATCAAGGACTGTCATGAGCTCTGCCGCCGTTCCGCCCCGCGCCCTTCGTTCGCGCGCCTGGTTCGACAATCCGGACAACGCGGACATGACGGCGCTGTATCTGGAGCGCTACCTGAACTTCGGCCTGTCGCTGGATGAGCTGCAGTCGGGCAAGCCGATCATCGGCATCGCCCAGACG
>NZ_JBFUAW010000032.1:0-43989 GCF_056406095.1 Caulobacter sp. P1_D6
GCGCTGGAGGCGGCCGGCGGCTACAAATATCCGGAAAGCCAGACGCCCTGGCAGGAGATCCAGCGGGCCATCGTCGGCCAGATGGAGACCGGCGCGGTCCTGGAACCGGCGGTCAAGTACCAGCGCATCGCCCAGACCAAGGGCCTGCCCCGCGACAACCACTAGAGCTCGGGGCGCCGCCCCGACATCCGAACCAAGACCAACGCCGACAAACGGCGAGCCTAGGGAGAAATCACGTGAAGCTGACCACGCTGAAGCACGCGCTCGTCGCCGGTTTGGCCACCGCCGCCCTGATGGGCGCGGGAGCCGCCGCGGCCCAGACCGCCGTCACCGCCATCCTGCGCGCCGACCAGCCCGGTCCGGTGATCCAGCCCGAAGTCTACGGCCAGTTCGCCGAGCACCTGGGGCACGGCATCTACGAGGGCGTGTGGGTCGGCGAGGACAGCAAGATCCCCAACACCAAGGGCTATCGCACCGACGTGGTCGAAGCCCTGAAAGCCATCAAGGTGCCGCTGGTCCGCTGGCCCGGCGGCTGCTTCGCCGACGACTATCACTGGCGCGAGGGCGTGGGCCCGCGCGACAAGCGCCCGACCAAGGTCAATGTCGTCTGGGGCGGTGTCGAGGAGCCCAACAGCTTCGGCACCAACGAGTTCATGGAGTTCGCCGAGCTGATCGGCGCCAAGACCTATGTCGCCGGCAATGTCGGCACCGGCTCGCCGCAGGAAATGGCCGAGTGGGTCGAGTACATGGTCTCGCCGACCAGTTCGACGATCGCCAACATGCGCCGCGCCAACGGCCGCGATAAGCCCTGGAAACTCGACTACTTCGGGGTCGGCAACGAGAACTGGGGCTGCGGCGGCCAGATGACGGCGGCCCACTATACCGACCTCTACCGCAACTTCGCCGAGTTCATCCGGGTGCCGAAGGGGACGAAGACCGAGAAGATCGCCGGCGGCGCCAACAGCGACGACTACAGCTGGACCGAGACCCTGATGGCCGGCGCGGCCAAGAACATGGATCAGATCAGCGTCCACTATTATACGATCCCCAGCGGCAAATGGGAGAACAAGGGCTCGGCCACCCAGTTCGACGAACAGGTCTGGGCCGACACCATGTTCCAGGCCCTGCGCATGGAAGAGCTGATCACCAAGCACACCGCCATCATGGACAAGTACGATCCGAAGAAGCGGGTCGGCCTGGCCGTCGACGAGTGGGGCATCTGGCACGACGTCGAGCCTGGCACCAATCCGGGCTTCCTGTACCAGCAGAACACCATGCGCGACGCGGTGGCGGCCGGCGCGACGCTGAACATCTTCCACAAGCACGCCGATCGGGTGCGGCTGACGGCCATCGCCCAGATGGTCAACGTGCTGCAGGCGATGATCCTGACCGACAAGGACAAGATGGTCCTGACCCCGACCTACTGGGTCTACGACCTGTATAAGCCGTTCCAGGGCGCGACCTCGCTGCCGGTCGAGCTGAACAGTCCGGCCTATACGATGGGTAAGTCCAGCGTTCCGGCGGTCAGCGCCTCGGCCGGCAAGGACACCGCCGGCGTGGTCCACCTGGCGCTGGTGAACCTGGATCCGAACAAGTCGGCGACGGTGACGGTCAAGCTCTCGGGCGTGAGCGGCAAGACCGCCAAGGGCCGGGTGCTGACGGCCCCGACCATGAGCGCCCACAACACCTTCGAGGCCCCGAACGCGGTGAAGCCGGCGGCCTTCACGGCGGCCTCGATCAAGGGCGACACCCTGACCGCGACCCTGCCGAGCAAGTCGGTGGTCGTGCTGGATCTGAACTAGGGCTTCTGATGGGGACATGCGCATGCGCATGTCCCCATCGATTCAACCCACGTCCGTCATCCTCGGACTTGTTCCGAGGACCCCTCGTTCCGCCTCGCTGCCGCTCGATGTTTGGTCGCGATCTCGCTGTCCCACGGATCATCCTTCTTCGCGGTTGAAGCAGGGGTCCTCGGAACAAGCCCGAGGATGACGGGCGTTGAGGGAGCGGATCGGATGGAGGCCCTAGAACACCTTCATCTCGATCAGCCGCATGTCCTTGCCCGGCGTGAGATCGAACACCGCCCGCAGCTTCGTCTTCGTGATCGGCGCCAGGTCGTGCGGTCCACGCCGTTGGCCAGCGGGGCGGGGGCCTTGGCCACCTCCACCCACTTGCCGTCCTACCGGGCCTCCAGCCGAGGCCAGCTTCAGGCCCAGTCTCGACGGCGCCATCCGATCCTCCCTCGGCTATTTGTCTGAGTATTAGTCGGCTTGGCTACTTCGCCAATCTTTCATGTCTCCTGTCGCGAGGAAGGCGCTAGGCTCCGCCCAATCCCCGCGAAAGGGGAGCCCGCCGACCAAGGGAGATGGCGATGAAGACGTTCCTGGCCCTCTACATGGGCTCCGACGCCCCGATGGATCCCAGCACGATCGACGACGAGACCAAGGACAAGGGCATGGCCGCCTGGGGCCAGTGGATGGCCGACCACGCCGGGGCGGTGATCGACCACGGCGGCCCGGTGGGCAAGACCAAGAAGACGGCGGCCGACGGCGTCAGCGACATCCGCAACCGGGTCGCCGGCTACATCATAGTCCAGGCCGAGTCCCACGAGGCGGCGGCGGCCATGTTCGAGAACCACCCCCACTTCGCGATCTTCCCCGGGGACTCGGTGGAGATCATGGAACGCCTGCCGATCCCCGGTCAGGGGTAGGCGCTTGAGGGCGCGGCTCTAGCCGCGCCCCCACAGGCGCTCGAAGCGCCAGCCGGTCAGGTTCTCGACGATCTGCTTGGACTCCTCGCTCTCGGCCTGCGTCTCGCCGGCCCGCAGGCGCTCGACCTCGTGGATCAGGACCTCGTGGGTCCTGGCGTTGAGGCGGAAGGACCAGGACATCCAAAGGCCCCACAGCATCACCAGGATCGGCCCGCCCACCATCACCAGCACCACGGCGCGCACCGCCTCGGGAGACTGGACCACGGCCACGCCGGGGTGGGCCTTGTCGGCGGAGACATAGCCCCCCAGGCCGATCAGCGAGGTGGTGACCAGGATGGCCCCGGACTGGGCGATCTTGCGCACGAAGGTCATCACTCCGGCGAAGATGCCCTCGCGGCGCTGGCCTGTGACCGCCTCGTCGATGTCGGGCAGGTAGTTGTAGACGCTCCAGGGCACGAAGTTCAGCGTGCCGCGGCCCAGGCCCGCCAGGATGATCGGCACGAACAGCCAGAACAGCACCATGGGGTTGGCGGCGCTGAACAGGTTGCCGCCCATCGCCGTCAGGCCCTCGGCGAAGCCCGCCGGCTTGATCATGTAGAAGGCCAGGAACAGCAGCAGGGCCGCGCCGACGGAGCTGATGGCCAGGCGGTAGGCGACGGTCGGACCGGTGCGGATGACCACATTGATGGCGATCATCACCGAGATCAGCTGGGCGACGTACATGGTGGTCATCAGCTGGGAGATCACCAGGGTGGCCCCCATCATCACCGTCGCCACGAATAGCGGGAAGGCGGTGTTGAAGATGTCCTGCGAGATGTAGCCGCCTAGATAGAGGCTCAGGTGCTGGCGGAAGGCCTTGATGCGCAGGGTCGAGAACAGGTCGCGGAACATGTTGACCGGGATCAGCGCCGCCTTGGCCCAGTCCATGGGCTCGGGCTGGATCAGCTTTTCCGCCTCGGTGTAGGGCCGCTCCCAGGTGAACAGCACGACCAGCAGCACGACCAGGCTGAACAGCCCGCCGAAGATCGCGGCCATGATCAGGAAGGTGCCCGACGAATCCTTGCCGCCGAAGTGGTTGATGATCAGGGTCGGCAGGTAGGACGCCAGGATCGCCGAGCTCTGGGCGATCAGCATCCGCGCGCCAGCGAACTTGGCCTTCTCCTTGTAATCCTTGGTCATTTCCGCCGCGAGGGTTTCCCACGGGATCAGGAACATCGTGTAGAGGAACTCGAAGAAGATGAACGTCACCAGGTAGTAGGCGAACGTCTGGCCCGTGACGAAGATCAGGGCGAAGCTGGGCAGCAGCGGGATGGTCAGGATCAGGAAGATCTTGCGCCGCCCGATCCGCCGCCCGATCCAGGTGTGGCGCAGGTTGTCCGAGATGTAGCCGATCAGCGGGCAGGTGATCGCCTCCAGCAGCCGGGGCAGGCCCAGGATCAGGCCGGTCTCGACCGCCGACAGGCCGCAGAAGGTGATGAAGAAGTAGGCCAGCCAGCCGGTGATGACGGCTTGCGCGCCGGCTCCCAGCATGTCGCCGGAACCCCAGCCCCAGTAGTTGATCCAGGAGGGTTTGCGAGGTTCCGGCGTCGCCATTTTGCGTATCTTTCCGACTGATGGAAGGGACCCAGCCCGACGCTGGGCGGCGCTTTAGATGAAGGCGCGCTGGAACTCGCCCAGGGCCAGGATGGCCAGGGACTGGCCGTAGGGCATCGAGGTCAGGGGGATGTCCTTGTAGCCCTGCAGGGTGTCGAACACCGGGGTGCCGAACGACACCTGCTGCAGCTCGCCCTTGTCGTCGATGTTGGCCAGGACGCCCTTCAGCGCCTTGACGCCCAGCTCCTGGTACTCGCGACCGACGTAGCGCTTGCGCACGGCCTTCAGCACGCCGTAGGCGAAGCCGGCCGTGGCCGAGGCTTCCAGGTACGAGGTCTTGTCGTCGACGAGGGTGTGCCACAGACCGGTGGCCGGGTCCTGATAGCGGGCCAGGGCCTTGATCTGGGCTTCCAGCGTGTCGATCAGGAAGTCGCGCAGGGCGTCGCCGGGCTTGAGGTCCAAGAGCTCGATGAATTCCGGGATGGCGATCGTCACCCAGCAGTTGCCGCGGGCCCACAGGGCGTCGGCGAAGTTATGCCGGCCCTCGAAGGTCCAGCCGTGGAACCACATGCCGGTCTTGCGGTCGGCCAGGTACTTCACGTGCACCATGAACTGGCGCTTGGCCTCCTCGACGAAGTCGTCGCGGCCCAGCAGCAGGCCGATCTTGGCCAGCGGCAGGACGCTCATCATCAGCGTGTCGTCCCACAGCTGCTGGGGGTTCTCACTGTTGAAGACGATGTGCTGGAAGCCGCCTTCCTCGGTGCGCGGACCCTCGTACATCACGTAGTCGGCCCAGGTTTCGAGATAGGGCAGGTAGGTGTGGTCGCCGGTGGCCTCGTACAGATAGGCCAGGGTCAGGAACGGCGAGACGGTGTTGATGTTCTTGGTCGGGGTGCCGGCCTCGAAGCGGTCGGCGAACCACTGGGTCATGATCTCGAACGCCCGCGGATCGGCGGTCATCTCGTACTGCTTCCACAGGCCGTACAGGCCCACGCCGTGGGTCCATTCCCAGTCGTTCCAGCCCTTGGTGTCGATGACGCGGCCGTCGTCGAGGCGCAGCAGGAACTCGCCGGTCTCGTCCTGGATGTCGACCAGATTGCTGATCAGCAGGGCGATCTTGGCCTTGATGTCCTTGGCCTCGAGGCCGTGAGCGAGATTGGGCACGGGGTAGTCTCCTTGGAAAGTCTTGGCTCGGGCGGGGGAGCGCCCAAGCAAGGTAGAGTTCAGGGTTTGAAATCGGGCGCGGGGACGCGGGCGACGGGGATGCCGCCGCGCACGGTGCGCAGGCTTACGAGTTTCACCGTCTCCAGGGCGTCGCCGGGGGCGCCGTCGCTGGTCACGGCCAGGGCCAGGGTGTTCTTGCCGTGCAGGTCGACGATGCCGGGCGGCAGAACGAAGGTCCGCTGCGGTCCGACATTGGCGATGAACTGGCCCATGTTCCAGCCGTTGACGAAGATCAGCACCCGGTAGCGGCCCGGCGAGCGCGGGACGGTGGGGTCGCCGATCGTCAGCCCCAGGGTGGTGTCCTGGTCCTTGGGCAGGTTCAGGTCGAAGCGGGTGCGATACCAGGTCGTGCCGGCGGCGGGCTTGGTGGCGGCCATGTCGGCCTTGGTCCCCATGTCTGCCTTGATCCAGGTCGCGTCGGGGAAGCCGGGCAGATGCCAGCCCATCCGCTCGCCGTACTGGCCGCCGTTGTTGGCGTTGCCGCGCACCGGGTCCTGGATGTCCTCGCCGCCCAGATTGCCCTGAATCTTCCAGGCGATCGGCACGGCGAAGCTGTAGCTGGTCGGGCTGGACAGCGAGGCCGAGATCAGGCCCCGGGCCTCCTTGTGGAAGTCGTCGGCGTCCAGGTCCCAGTTGTGGCCGTTGTTGCGGACCATCACCGAGATCACGTGCTCGCCGGCGCCTCGCAGGTCTTCCGGCAGCTTGAAGCTGGCGACGCCCGTGGTGATCGGGCGCGGCAGGCCGCCGTCCAGCTCGTGCTGGCCTAGGAAGCGGCCGTCCAGCCAGACCTGCAGCATGCCCGCGCCGCCGCCGCCGTAGTGCAGGGTCAGGGTGTCGATGTCGGGCTTGGCGGTGTAGCGGCCGCGATACCAGACGTCGCCCTGGTGGAAGCCGTAGGCGCTCATATCGAGCGCCGGCTGGCCTGTAGGACCGCGCACGGTCGAGCCGCTGCGGCGACCTTCGGTCTTCAGCCAGGCGGCGTCGTCGAACTTGGGATCGGCCTCGGGCGTGCCGGGGGCGGTCTTCCAGTCGAGCGTGGCGAGGTCGGGCACGGTCACCGCCGCCGGACCGGCCAGCGGCTTGTCGGCCAGCAGGCTGCCCGAGGCGGTGGCCTTGGTCGCGACCTTGGCGCCGTTCCAGCGGATGGACGTCACGGCCTTGGGGGCGAAGACCTCCAGCGGGCTGTCGGTCTCGGTGTCGCCGGTCAGGCTGAGCACGCCGCCCTTGGTCGCGTCGCCGCGCACCAGGCCCGGGCCGCGCACCAGCACGGTGTCGCGGCGCCAGAAGGTCTGGCCAGTCTCGGCGTCGGCCAGCAGCAGGGTCAGGGGCGGGCGGCCGCCGCCGGTGATCCGCACCCGGGCCAGGCCCTTGTGGGTGTAGGTGAGTTTCAGATCGCCTTTGACGGCGTCGAAGTGCGGAACGACGTCGCCCTCGATGATCTGAACGTTCGGGGTGGACGGGTAGCGCAGCACCGTCTCGCCCGCCTCGCCGGCGCGGCCGTAGAGCAGGGCCAGGTCGCCGTCGTTCCACTTCAGGTGCGTCTGGATCTCGGACGTCGAATAGACCAGCCGCTGGCCGCCCAGGTCGTAGCTGGCCATCAGCATCTTGCTGTCCTGGCCCTTGATCCGCGAGGGGACCACGTACTCGCCGTCGCGGGTCTTCACCTTGAAGGTGAAGGCCTCGTCGCCGGTGGCGCTGCTGGGGTTATGGACCACCACATAGAGGTGGCTGCCGGTCTCCGAATTGACGTTGTGATAGACGCGGACCTTGTCGTTCGACGGGGCGACGGCCTCGCCCTTGTCCATGCGGCGGATGTCGGGCACGGCGTTGATGAACTCGCCCATCTGCTTCATCACGCGGATCTTGTCGCGCAGGCCCCGGGTCTCGTCGATCGCCGAGCCGTAGTCGTACGAGGTGAACACCACCGGGGCCGGCAGCCAGCCCCACGAGGTGCCGCCATAGGTCATGTAGAAGCTCTGCAGCGTGATGCCGTTGGCGATGTTGGTCGCGTAGAACACCCGCTGGTAGCCGACGCCGCGATGCAGCGCGGTGCAGTCGTAGTCGCCATTGCTGCCCCAGTAGTCGAACCAGCCGCCGCCGAACTCGGCCGCGAAGCCGGGCGTGTTGGGGCTGGCCGAGGCGCCGCCCTTGGAGCCGCCGGGACCGTACAGGCCCCAGTCCGGCGCGACGCCGGGGCTGGACGGGGTGGAGTCGACCTTGCAGCTGCCGCCCGGATAGCCGTCGAAGGCGTAGAGGTCGTTAGGTCCCTCGACCGTGCCGGGGACCTTGGAGTCCTTAGGCACCCAATAGCCGTTGCGGCCCTTGTCGTTGTGGAAGATCGGGACGGTGATGCCGTCGGCCTTGGCCTTGTCGTACAGCCACTGCATGTAGCGCTGCTGCGGGGCGCCGACGACGTCGAGCTCGTTCTCGATCTGGTGGGCGATCACCGTGCCCTGGCCGGTGGTCAGCTGGTGGCGGGCGATCACGGCGTTGATCCGGGTCAGCCACTCGTCGGCGGCCGTGATGTATTCCGGGGCGTCGGTGCGGGCCCGGGCCTGCTGGTTGACCATCCAGCCCGGAAAGCCGCCGCGCGTCAGCTCGGCGTTCACATAGGGCCCGGCGCGGGTGATGACGTAGAGGCCTTCCTCCTTGGCCATGGTCAGCACGCGATCCATGTCGCGCACGCCGTTGAAGTCGTAGACCCCCTGCTTGGGCGAGTGGTAGCCCCAGTC
Organism: Caulobacter sp. P1_D6; assembly: GCF_056406095.1. Lineage (NCBI taxonomy): Bacteria > Pseudomonadati > Pseudomonadota > Alphaproteobacteria > Caulobacterales > Caulobacteraceae > Caulobacter > Caulobacter sp. P1_D6. The sequence goes on from NZ_JBFUAW010000032.1 coordinate 8,260, forward strand.
GAAATAGATGGCGACGGTGTTGTAGCCGCTGGCCTTCATCTTCTGGAGGATGTCGCGCCACAGGTCGGGGCTGGGCACGCGGAAGGGGTGGAACTCGCCGCCCCACGAGAAGACGCGCTGGTCGTCGACCTTCAGCGAGTACTTGTCCCAGGTGACCTTGTGGGCTTCGGCGGGCTTGGCCGCGACCGCCTGATCGCCGCCTTCCTTCAGCACCGTGAAGTGACGCACCGTGCCGGAAAGTTCCGGCAGCTCGGTCTTGGGCGTCCAGGTGCGGAAGCCGTCCTTGCTGTCGGAGTACCAGTACCGCTTGGACATGTACTCGTCGAAATAGATCCGCCAGGCGCCGTCGGGGGCGCGGGTCAGGGCGGGGCCTTCCAGGAACCTGCCCCAGCCGGCCCAGTCGCCCGAGCCCTTCGGTTGCCACGGCCCGTCCAGCGAGGGGGCGGTGTAGAGCTCGACGAACTTGCTGGTCTCGTTCTTGGCGAAGGCGTTGTAGAGCCCGCCCTCGCGCACCACGAAGGTGTCGATGAAGTTGGGGCCCAGGCCGGCCAGCGGCTTGGGCGCGCTCCAGGCCGCCAGCGAGGCGTCGGTCGCGGTGATGCGATAGGGCTGGAAGCTGCCCTGCTGGCCGGTGGTCGAGACCGACAGGATCAGGTTCACCGACCCGTCCTGGTCGACGAACCATTCCGGCGCCCAGCTGTTGGTCGCGCCGGGGACTTCGACAGTGACGTCGCGCAGGAAGGTCCAGTCGGTCAGGTCCCGGCTGCGGGCCAGGCCGATCGTGTTTCCGGCCCAGCCGGTGGTGTAGGCGACATAGTACCAGCCGTCGGTGTGCTTGATCACGCTGGGATCGCGGATCAGGCCCTTGGGCGGGGTGTAGGCCAGCGGCTTCTTCAGCGTGAACCGGGTCCCGTCCGCCGAGTCGTAGACGCTCATGTTCGACTGGCTGGCGTTGGTGAACGCCGTCATCGTGTAGCGCACGGGCTCGGCCCAGACCGGCTCGACAAAGGCGGTGGTCGCCAGCAGGGCCGTGGCCAGGCTCAGGGCGCGGAGGAACGGACGGGTCATCCTCAGCCCTCGAAGTAGAAAACGGGCTTCAGCGGCCATTCGACGGGCTTGTTGTCCGGGTGGACCTCCATCAGGTCGGCCATGTAGTCCCACCAGCGCTTCATCACCGGCTGCAACGGCAGGGCGTCCTTCTTGTTGTCGGGGCGCAGGCGCAGCACGGCGAAGAGGCTCATGGTCCCTTCGTCCAGGAAGATCGAATAGTCGTGGATGCCCGCGTCGCGCAGGGCGGCGGCCAGGTCGGGCCACAGTTCGTCGTGACGGCGCTCGTACTCGGCGGCGACGCCGGCCTTGAGCTGCATGCGGAAGGCGAGGGGCCGGTCCTGGATGCTCATCGTGTCCTCCCGTTTTTGCTTTTGTGGTTCAGGTGGTGGGCGGCGGCAGGCGGTAGACGCGGGCGGCTGTTCCGCCGAACAGCAGGGCCCGCTCGGCCTCGCCGAAGTCCGCCGTGATCGCGTCATAGGCCTCGTAGAAGCCGCCGAACGACCCGTGCACCTTCTCGACCGGGAAGTTGCTGGCGAACATGCAGCGGTTGGGGCCGAAGGTTTCGATGACCTGCAGCACGTAGGGGCGCAGGCTGTCGACGGTCCAGGTCCGGTCGATCATGGCCAGGCCCGAGATCTTGCAGCTGACGTTGGGCCGCTGGGCCAGCAGGGCCAGGCCGTCGCGCCAGGCCTTCAGCCCGGCGTCGTCGCGGTCGGTAGGCATGCCGGCGTGGTTGACGATCACCGGGACGTCCGGGTTCGCGCCGGCCAGGGCGGCGGCCGTCGCCATCTGCGAGGGATAGAGCTGCAGGTCGAACGACAGGCCGTACCTGGCCAGCAGGGCGTAGCCTTGCCGCCACTGCGGATCCAGCAGCAGATCGCGCGGGCCGTAGGTCTTGGCCGGGTCGGCGTGCCAGTTGACGATCTGGCGGATGCCGCGAACATTGGCCCGCGCCGCGTGGGCCTCGAGCAGCGGCTCGACGCCGGGATCGTCCAGATTGGCGCCGGCCACGATGCCGCCGACCACCCCTCGGGTATCGGCAAGGCACTGCAGCCAGTCAGTCTCCGACAGCTGGTCCTTGGGCGGCAGGCCGCACTCGACGTGGACGGTCTGGACGACGTTCCAGCCGGCGGTGTCGGCCAGATAGTCATCGAGCCCATAGGAGCGGTAAGCGATCGGCGACATGTCGCCGGCCGGATTGTTCGGCAGCGGGGTGTCCTGGAGCCAGCTGTAGTAATGCTGGTCCAGGTCCCACAGGTGCATGTGCGGGTCGATGATCGGGCCGAGATAGGTCATCGCTCCGCTTTCCCTAGAACGTGGTGCGGCCGCCGGAGGTGTCGAAGGTCGAAGCCGTCGTGAACGAGCACTCTTCGCTGGCCATGAAGCAGACCATGGCCGCGCTCTCGTGGATCTCACCCAGGCGGCCCATCGGGATCTTGCCGCGCATGTAGTCGACCTGGCTCTTGGGCAGCTGTTCCAGGATCGGGCTCTCGAACGTGGCCGGGGTCAGGGCGTTGGCGATCACGCCCTTGGTGGCCAGTTCCTTGCCCAGCGACTTGGTCAGGCCGATCACGCCCGCCTTCGACGCCGAATAGGCGCTGGCGTTGGGATTGCCTTCCTTGCCGGCCACCGAGGCGACGTTGACGATCCGGCCGTAGCCGTTGGCGATCATGAACGGCGCGACCTCGCGGCAGCAGTAGAACAGGCCGTTGAGGTTGATGTCGATCACCCGCCGCCAGCTGTCGAGCGGGTACTCGTGGACCGGGGCGGTGGCGCCGGTGATGCCGGCCGAGGCGACCAGGACGTCGATCCGGCCCAGGGCCTGGTTGGCGGCCTTGGCGGCGGCCGAGACGGCCGCCTGGTCGGAGACGTCCAGGGCGACGACGTGCTTGGCGCCCACCTCGGCGGCGGCGGCCTTCAGGCCTTCGGCGTCGAGATCCCACAGCGAGACCTCGCCGCCCTCGGCGACGATGCGCGCGGCCACGGCCTTGCCCAGGCCCGAGGCGCCGCCGGTGATGACGGCGGTCCGACCGGCGAAACGATTGGGGTAGACAGTGCTCACGCGACGCCTTCCTTCGACCAGGCGACGACGATCTGGCGTTGCTCGCCCAGCTTCTCGATGCCCAGGCGGATCTGGTCGCCGGCCTTCAGATAGACGGGCTGCGGCTTCTGGCCCATGCCGACGCCGGGCGGCGTGCCGGTGGTGATCAGGTCGCCCGGCTCCAGGGTCATGAACTCGCTGATGTAGGAGACCAGCTTGCTGATCGGGAAGATCATGGTCTTGGACGAGCCGTCCTGCTTGCGCTGGCCGTTGACGTCCAGCCACATGCCCAGGTTCTGCGGGTCGCCCACTTCGTCCGAGGTGACCATCCAGGGGCCGACCGGACCGAAGGTGTCGCAGCCCTTGCCCTTGTCCCAGGTGCCGCCGCGCTCGATCTGGAAGGCGCGCTCGGAGACGTCGTTGATCAGCACGTAGCCGGCGACGTGGTCCAGGGCCTCGGCTTCCGAGACGTAGCAGGCGCGCGAACCGATCACGACGCCCAGCTCGACTTCCCAGTCGGTCTTCAGCGAACCCTTGGGGATCATCACCGGGTCGTTCGGGCCGGTCAGGCAGCTGACAGCCTTGGTGAACAGCACCGGCTCCTCGGGGATCGGCAGGTTCGACTCGGCGGCGTGGTCGGCGAAGTTCAGGCCCACGGCGATGAACTTGCTGACGCCGTTGACAGGCACGCCGTAACGGGGCGAGCCCTCGACCAGCGGCAGCGACTTGGGGTCGATCGCGGCCAGCTTCTTGAGGCTGGCGGGCGACAGCTCGGCGCCGGTGATGTCGGACACCACGCCCGACAGGTCGCGGATCTTGCCGTCGGCGTCGAGGAGGCCGGGCTTTTCGGCGCCGCGGGGGCCGTAACGGAGCAGTTTCATGGGTCTAGTCTTTCGGGGGATTTAGCGGGCGTAAGGCCGGTGCAGACCGACCTCGCGATTGAGTTCGACGCCGAAGCCGGGGGCGTCGGAGAGTTTCAGCTTGCCGTTCACCGGCACGGGCTCGCCGATCAGCTGCGGGTGGAACATCGGCACCACCTCGTCGGCCTTGGGGGCCATCATCAGGAACTCGGCGAACGGGCTGTTATGGCGCGTGGTGACGAAATGGTAGCTGTAGACGCTCGAGCCGTGCGGGATGCACATCACGCCGCGGCTGTCGGCGAGGTTGGAGATCTTCACCAGCTCGGTCATGCCGCCGCACCAGCCGACGTCGGGCTGGATGATGTCGCAGCACTCCATCTCCAGCAGCATGCGGAAGCCCCAGCGGGTGGCCTCGTGCTCGCCGGTGGTGACCAGCATGCCCTTGGGGGCGTTCTTCTTCAGGTCGCGATAGCCCCAGTAGTCGTCGGGGCTCAGCGCCTCTTCGATCCACTTCAGTCCATACTCGTGGGCCTTGTGGGCCAGCTTGGTGGCGTAGTTCAGGTCCAGCGCCATCCAGCAGTCGAACATCAGCCAGAAGTCCTCGCCAGTGCGCTCGCGCATGGTGGCCAGTTCTTCGAGGTTCTTGCGCAGGCCTTCCTCGCCCTCGGCCGGGCCGTGGTGCAGGGGCATCTTGCCGCCGATGAAGCCCATCTTCTGGGCCAGGTCGGGCCGCGCGCCGGTGGCGTAGAAGGTCAGCTCGTCGCGAACCTTGCCGCCCAGCAGATGATAGACCGGCTCCTGACGCAGCTTGCCCAGCAGGTCCCACAGCGCCAGGTCCACGCCCGACAGGGCGTTCACGACCAGGCCCTTGCGGCCGTAGTACTGGGTGGAGAAGTACATCTGATCCCAGATCTTCTCGATCTCGGCGGGATCGCGACCTTCCAGGAAGCGAGCCAGGTGCTTTTCGACGATGTAGGCGGCGGGCTCGCCGCCGGTGGTCACCGCGAAGCCGATCGTGCCGTCGGCGGCCTCGATCTCGACGACCAGCGTGCCCAACACGTTGATGCCGAAGCTCTGGCGGCTCTGGCGATACTCCGGATAGCGCGACATCGGGGTGGCGATGTGGTCGTCGATCCAGTGGCCTTCGCCCTGATCGTGATAGTCGGCCCCGCCGCCGCGGACGACATAGGCGCGAACCGCCTTGATGAGGGGAAACGGCATGGGAAAAACCAGCTCCAGCCCGACACTTCCTAAGAGGAAGCGATCAACTTAAAGGAAGAGGAGGGCTTATCGCGAGGCAAAGGCCTTCGACATGCTTGGCGAAACCTTGAGCGGCCGCGCCTACCTCCCCGGGACGTCCTATGACACGGTGGCGCGCCCTGACTTTCGGTGACCGGATCGTCGCCTTCGCCGCTTGCGCTAGGTACCATATTATGAGAGAGAGTGCTACAAAATGAAACGTGACGCGTCAAGGGGAGCCTCAGTGGCAGCCAAGGAAGACAGTGCCGGCGGCAAGGCGCCCAGCGGCAGCCAGACGCTGTTCCGGGGCCTGGACCTGCTCGACGTGGTCGCCGATTCCGGCACCATCGGCCTGCCCGCCCTGGCCCAGCGCCTGGGCCTGACCCGCAGCACGACTCACCGCCTGGCGACCGCCCTGGTCGAGCGCCGGCTGCTGGCCCAGACCCCGCGCGAAGGCTACAGCCTGGGCTCCAAGCTGCTGGAGCTGGGCTATCTGGCCGGCCAGCAGATGGACCTGCCGCGCCTGGCCCGCCCGCATCTCGAGCGGCTGTGGGAAGAGCTGGAGGACACCGTCCACCTGGGCGTGATGGAAGACGACCGCGCCCACTATCTGGACAAGCTTACCGGGCGTAGGCGGATCAACATCAGCTCGCGCGTCGGCGACCGCCAGCCGATCCGCTCGACCGGCCTGGGCAAGGCCCTGGTGCTGGACGAGACCGAGGAGCGTTGGCGCGAGCTCTATCGCAAGGAAGGTCCGCGCTCGGAGCACGGTCCCGACGAAGAGCAGTGGATCGCCTGGATGCGTGACTATTCCAAGCGCGGCGTGGCCTACGACCTCGAAGAGAACGAGGACCGCATCCGCTGCGTCGCCGCCCCGATCCGCGGCCCCAGCGGCGCGATCGTCGCGGCCATCAGCGTCTCGGGCGCCGCCCAGTACATGGACGACGCGCGCATGGCCGACCTGACCGAGACCGTGCGCCAGTGCGCCAACGCCATCGGCGTCGAGCTGGGCTGGAACGAGAAGAGGGCGGCCGCGAAACGCTAGGCCGCTGACAAGTACATAGTGGAGGAACGATGCTTCTGAAGGACAAGGTGGTGCTGGTGACCGGCGCCTCGCAGGGGATCGGCAAGGCGGCCGCCATCGGCTGCGCGCAGCATGGCGCGGACGTGGCGATCAACTATCATTCCGACGAAGCCGGCGCGGCCGACGCCGTCGCCCAGATCGAAGCCTTGGGCCGCCGCGCCATCGCCGTGAAGGGCGACGTGGCCGAGGTCGCCACCGCCCAGGCCTTCGTCAACGCCGCCGTCGCGGCGTTCGGCCGGGTCGACGTGTTCGTCAACAACGCCGGCATCTGCCCGTTCCACGCCTTCCTCGACATGCCGCCCGAGGTCATGGAGCGGACGATGAAGGTCAACCTGTTCGGCGCCTACTACATGGTGCAGGCGGCGGCCAACCAGATGGTCAGGCAGGGCGACGGCGGGGCGATCATCGCCGTCAGCTCGATCAGCGCCCTGGTCGGCGGCGGCATGCAGACCCACTACACCCCGACCAAGGCCGGCGTGCACAGCCTGATGCAATCGACCGCCATCGCGCTGGGCAAGTACGGCATCCGCTGCAACTCGGTGCTGCCGGGCACCATCGAGACGGCGATCAACAAGGAAGACCTGGCCGACGTCGCCAAGCGCGAATACATGGCCGGCCGCATCCCGCTGGGCCGCCTGGGCGAGCCCGACGATCTGGCCGGGCCGATCGTCTTCCTGGCCTCGGACCTGGCAAAGTACGTGACCGGCGCGGCCCTGCTGGTCGACGGCGGCGCGTTCGTGAATCTGCAATAGCGGCGATGATCGTCTCGTCCACCACGGACTTCCGTGAGGCGGCGCGGCGCAAGCTGCCCCGCTTCCTGTTCGACTATATCGACGGCGGCGCCTATGCCGAGCGGACCCTGGCCCGCAACGTCTCGGACCTGGCCGACCTCAGCCTCCGCCAGCGGGTGCTGAAGGACGTCTCCCAGGCCGACCTGTCGACCACCTTGTTCGGCCACTACCAGGCCCTGCCGGTCGCCCTGGCCCCGGTGGGGCTGACGGGCATGTACGCCCGGCGCGGCGAGTGCCAGGCCGCCAAGGCCGCCGCCGCCAAGGGCGTGCCGTTCTGCCTGTCGACCGTCTCGGTCTGCGACCTGGCTGAAGTGTCCAAGGCCAGCCCGACGCCGATCTGGTTCCAGCTCTACGTGCTGCGCGACCGGGCCTTCATGCGCGACTTGCTGGCCAAGGCGGCCGACGCGGGGGCCACGGCCCTGGTGTTCACCGTCGACATGCCCGTGCCCGGCGCCCGCTATCGCGACGCCCACTCCGGCATGAGCGGCCCCAACGCGGCCATGCGCCGGCTGGTGCAGGCGGCCTTCAAGCCCGCGTGGGCCTGGGACGTCGGCGTGATGGGCCGACCGCATACCCTGGGCAACGTCGCGCCGGTGCTGGGCGAGAACTCGGGCCTGGAAGACTTCATGGGCTGGCTGGGGGCGAACTTCGACCCCTCGATCCAGTGGAAGGACCTGGAGTGGATCCGCGACCTCTGGAAGGGCCCGCTGATCATCAAGGGCGTGCTCGATCCGGAAGACGCCAAGGCCGCCGCCGACATCGGCGCGGACGGCATCGTGGTGTCCAACCACGGCGGCCGGCAGCTGGACGGGGTGCTGTCCTCGGCCCGCGCCCTGCCGGACATCGCCGAGGCGGTGGGCGACCGCCTGACCGTATTGGCCGACAGCGGCGTGCGCTCGGGCCTGGACGTGGTGCGGATGCTGGCCCTGGGCGCCAAGGGCGTCCTGCTGGGCCGGGCCTGGGTCTACGCCCTGGCGGCGCGCGGCGGGCCGGGCGTCAGCCAGCTGCTGGACCTGATCGAGAAGGAAATGCGCGTGGCCATGGCCCTGACCGGCGTCAACACCCTGGACCAGATCGATCGCTCCATCCTGGCGAAGGTCGAGCGATGAGCCTGGCGTCGCTGGTCGCCGCCCTGGCGTTGGTCCAGTCGGCGCCGGGCGCGCCGTCGCCGGACCTCACCGCCGTGCCCCCGCCGCCGCCGATGGCCGCGCCGGTCGCCCGCATCCTGATCGCCAGCGACTCCACCGCCGCCAACTACGGCGCCTCGGCCTATCCGCAGATGGGCTGGGGCATGGTGCTGAAGTGCTCGCTGGATCCCCGCGTCGAGGTGGTGAACCTGGCGCGCGGCGGCCGCTCGACCAAGACCTTCATCGAAGAGGGTCTGTGGACCGGGCTGCTGGAGAAGGTCCAGCCCGGCGACACCGTGATGATCGCCTTCGGCCACAACGACGCCGACCGGGTGAAGATCGTCCGCTTCACCGATCCCAAGGGCGCCTATACCGACAACCTGACCCGCTTCGTCGCCGACGTCCGCGCCAAGGGCGGCCAGCCGGTGCTGATGACCCCGATCGCCAAGCACGTGTTCCTCGATGACCAGGTCCAGGAGACCCACGGCGCCTACGCCGTGGCGGTCCGCGACGTGGCCAGGGCCACGAACACCCCGCTGATCGACCTGGACGCCGACATGATGGGCGCCCAGCAGGTGCGAGGCGAGGCGGGCTCGCGCGGTTTCTACCTGATCTACACCCCGCAGGACGGCGTCGCGCGCTATCCCCAGGGCATCAGCGACACCACGCACATCAACGAGGGCGGGGCGCGTCTGGCGGCCTCGCTGGTGGCCGCGCGCTTGGCGTTCCTGAAGCTGCCGGTCTCGACCTACGTCCATCCGGCCTCGACCGGCGCCCAGCCGATCCTCGGCGGACCGCGCTGCCTGGGGCGGTAGTCAAGCGCGCAGACGGCACCCTACCTCCGTCTCCCCGGCGAAGGCCGGGGCCCAGGTGAAACCCACGAGCCGCTCAGGCTGAATCTGGATCCCGGCCTTCGCCGGGAAGACGGACCGTGGTTGGTTCTTCAGCCAAAAGAAAAGCGGAGCACCTGAGGGTGCTCCGCTGGCCCGGATGGGGGAAGAACGGGCGAGTGCGTGTGTGGGGAGGGAAGGAACCGAGGTTCAAATCCCAGCGGCTAAAGTTCCACAATATGGAACATCATCCGATATAATGAGAATGCTTGACAGCGTGCCGGATGTCAAGCCACAGGTGGCGAAAGGCCTGAAAGTGGCCTGGCCAATTTGGAGGCGGCGATGCGACGCGTTTCGGGATCGATCCTGGGCTGGCTGTGCGCCGTCTTCTGCCTGGCCGGCGTGGCCACCGCCGCGCCCCGCGTCGATCGAGGCTTCAATGACGACTGGCGGATGGCGGTGGGCGATATCGCCGGGGCCGAGAAGCCCGACTTCGACGCCGCCGCCTGGAAACCCGTCACCCTGCCGCGCGCCTGGAACGAGGACGAGGCCTTCAAGGTCGACATCCACGACCTGAAGGGCGCGATCGTCTGGTATCGCAAGAGCCTGGTCCTGCCGACCGACGCCGGGCCGGCGGTCGGCGGCAAGGCCTTCATCGCGTTCGAGGGCGTGCGCCAGGCCGGCGACGTCTATGTGAACGGCGTGCTGGTCGGCGGCCACGAGAACGGCGTCACGGCCTTCGGCGTCGACGCCACCAAGGCCCTGAAGCCCGCGCCGTTCGTCAACGTGGTGGCCGTGCGGGTCGACAGCGACTGGAAGTACAAGGAACGCGCCACCGGCAGCGCCTTCCAGTGGAACAACAACAACTTCAATGTGAACTACGGCGGCATCCACCGGGCCGTGCGGCTGCACCTGACCGACAGCCTGCACCAGACCCTGCCGCTGTACTCCAGCCTGGGCACGACGGGCGTCTATGTCTGGGCCGACCGGTTCGACATCAAGGGCGGCGCCGCGACGGTCCATGCGGAGTCGCAGGTGCGCAACGAGTCCGACCGACCGCGCACCTTCAAGTACCGGGTGAGCCTGCGCGACGTCGACGGCAAGCCGGCCGGGGCGTTCGACGGCCCCACCGTCACCCTGGCCCCGGGCGAGACCCGCACCGTCTCGGCCCAAGCGCCGCTGAAGGGCCTGCATTTCTGGAGCTGGGGCTACGGCTATCTCTACGCGGTCACGACCGAGCTGGTGGAGAACGGCGCGACCGTGGACACGGCCGTCACCCGGACCGGCTTCCGCAAGACCGAGTTCCGCAACGGGATGATCTTCCTCAATGACCGGGTCATGCAGGTGCACGGCTACGCCCAGCGCACCAGCAACGAGTGGCCGGCCCTGGGCGCCGACATCCCGCCGTGGATCAGCGACTTCTCCAACGCCCTGATGGTCGAGAGCGGCGGCAATCTGGTGCGCTGGATGCACATCACGCCCGCCGCCCAGGACGTCGAGTCCGCCGACCGCGTGGGCCTGCCCCAGGCCATGCCGGCCGGCGACGCCGAGAGCGACGTCACGGGCCGCCGCTGGGAGCAACGGATCGAGGTGATGCGCGACGCCATCGTCCGCTTCCGCAACAACCCCTCGATCCTGTTCTACGAGGGCGGCAACGAGAACATCAGCGACGAGCACATGGCGCAGCTGAAGGCCGTCCGCGACCAGTTCGACCCGCACGGCGGCCGCGCCATCGGCTCGCGCGAGATGCTGTCCAGCAAGGTGGCCGAGTACGGCGGCGAGATGCTGTACATCAACAAGAGCGGGACCAAGCCGGTCTGGGCCATGGAGTATTCCCGCGACGAGGCGGCGCGGAAGTTCCAGGACGACTTCACCCCGCCGTTCCACATCGACAGCCCCGACTACAACCGCAACCAGGACAGCCACGCGGCCGAGGATGTTCGCCGCTGGTTCGACTACTGGCGCGAACGGCCCGGCGGCGGCGACCGCGTCAGCTCGGGCGGGGTCAACATCATCTTCTCCGACAGCAACACCCACTTCCGCGGCGACAACAACTACCGCCGCAGCGGCGAGGTCGACGCCATGCGCCTGCCCAAGGCGGGCTTCTACGCCCACCAGGTGATGTGGGACGGCTGGGTCGACGTCGAGCATCCGCGCAGCCACATCATCGGCCACTGGAACTACGCGCCGGGCGTGACCAAGGACGTGCTGGTGGTCTCCAGCGCCGACAGCGTCGAGCTGCTGCTGAACGGCAAGTCGCTGGGCAAGGGCGTGAAGTCGGACGGCTTCCTGTTCACCTTCAAGGCCGTGGCCTGGACGCCGGGGACCCTGCGCGCGGTCGGTCGCGACGCCGGCGGCAAGATCGTCTCGTCCGACGAGCGCGTCACCACAGGACCGGCCGTGGCCCTGCGCCTGACGCCGCATGTCGGTCCGTTCGGTTGGAAGGCCGACGCGGCCGACATCGCCCTGGTCGACGTCGAGGCGGTGGACGCCCAGGGCCGGCGCGTGCCCACGGCGCTGGACCTGGTGAAGTTCGAGGTGTCCGGTCCGGCCGAATGGCGCGGCGGCATCGCCCAGGGCGACTCCAAGGGCGGGGCCAAGCCGACCCAGGCGCCGGCTTCGTCGGGCGAGGTCGTCACCGGGGCGCACACCGTCGACGGCGTGACCTCCTACGCCGGCGCCTCGCGCGGCGACGACAACTACATCCTGTCTCGCGACCTGCCGGTCGAGGCCGGGATCAACCGCGTGGCCCTGCGCTCGACCCTGGAGGCGGGCAAGGTCACGGTGACGGCCCGGGCCGAAGGGCTGAAGTCCACGGCCGTGTCTCTCGAGGTCGCCGCTCCGGCGGCGAACGACGCCCTGCCGCCGGTCAGCCTGGCGCGGGGCCCGACGCCTTCGACGCCGTCGTACAAGGTGCGCCGCGTGGCCTTGAAACCCGCCGCCACCGTGGCGGGCTCGAACCAGGCCACCGTCGGCCTGACCGTCGACGATGACGAGATGACCCACTGGGCCAGCGACGGCCAGCTGGCCAACGCCTGGATCGAGTACCAGCTCGACAAGCCGCAGGTGGTCGACGAGGTGGTGCTGAAGCTGATCGGCTGGCGCCTGCGCTCGTACCCGCTGCGCATCACGATGGACGGCGTGACGGTCTATGAGGGCCTGCCCGCCAAGAGCCTGGGCTACGTCACCCTGCCGCTGAAGCCGGCGAAGGGCCGCAAGCTGCGCATCGCCCTGACCGGCCCCACGGTCGACCGCGACGCCTTCGGCAAGATCGTCGAGATCACCGGCGCCCGCGCCGGCCTCGACACCGGCGCCGAAAAGGTGGCGGCCGGCGGCGGCCTGGGGATCATCGAGGCGGAGCTCTATCGGCGGCCGTGAAGATCCTCCTGCGCTAGTCCTCCTCCTTGAGCCAGTCACTCAGCCTGACGCGGCGGAAACCCGGCGCGGGGGCGTCATCGACGGACTCGAAGTTCGCCCCCGTCCGCGCCCCTTGAGGCGCGGCGGTGAACTGCTTGGGATTGACGGGACGAGCCCGGTTCCAGTCGATCTCGAACGCCTCGTCGAAATAGTCGGCGATCTCCGTGTCGTCGAACAATAGAGAGGCGTCGCGGTTGAGGGTGACGCCGGGTGCGCTCCAGTTGTGGCTGCCGATCAACACCCGGCGTCCATCGACGATCATGCCCTTGGTGTGGTGGTTGTCGATGACGCGGACGCGGCTGGCGATGTCGACTCCCTTTGACTTCAGGTACCAGGCGGCGTGCTGCGGGGAGGAGTATTTGCTGCCGCCCGAGCGCAGGATCAGTCTCGCGTCATCCAGGGTGGTGAGCTTCTGCACCAGGGCCTTGAGCAGGGTGTCGATATAGCCGCGATCCGCACGCGGATTGGACGGTATGGCGATATAGGGGATCTGGAAGTGCAGGCTGCGCCGCGCCGAACGGATCAATTCCAGCACAGCCTCGGAGTAGACGGCGCCTTCCTTGTCTGGCGTCAGCAACGGCTGTACGCGTCTTGGTCCCGTGAATATCTGAGGTGTGATTACCCGGCCGGGCGGCGGGCGCTCCAGTTCTAAGGACGGCGCGACGGGGATGTCGAGGAAGAGGTCGGAGGCTTCGTCATGCCGGGGCGCCGGTCGGCCGCCCAGGTCCGCGGAGCGCCTGAAGTCCTGCTGGATATGATGGCGCAGGCGATCGGCCAGCGTCTTGTTGCCAACCACGACATGCCATTCGCGATTGCCAGGAATGTCTGCGAACTCGGCCTTCTCGCGCTGGGCCTGGGTGACGATGGGCTGGCTGGAGCCGGCCTTCCAGTTGCCCGACGACAGCCAGAACACACCATCGTTCCGGACCGTGACCTTGATGTGATAGGCGTTGGAAATTAGGCCCGCCGCCCCCTCCGGCGCGACGATCCTGGTGAAGGTGAAGTTGTCGGACCAGCGCCGGAAACGTTCCTGACGATCAAAGTCGCCTGGCTCGACCTCACCCGAGAAGGTGGCGTTGTCGAGCACCAGTTCAAGCTGGACACCTTCGGCGAGGCGGTCCTCGATCTCGTCGGCGATATGAGCGGCGTGGAATTCGTACATCGCCGAAACGAGCTCGCCTTCGGCGCCCTGCAGGAACCGCTGCAGCACCTCCCAGGAATATTCCGGGCCCACATGGGCCTCGACCGTCATCTCCTCGTCGACAGGTTCAAACGAAAAGTCCGCTCCGGTCCTGGCCGCGTCGTCATAGGCGATGGTGGCCGGCGCTTCGAGAAGTCCCAGCGACTCGACCAGTTCGGCGGCGTTCGCGGGCAGATAGCGCACGGCCAGGCCCTGAAAGACTTGTGGACCCGAGGTCGAGACAGTCGCCAGATGCTCGACGGCCACGGAGGCGGCGATGAAGGCTGTCGCACCGAACCGATCACCCTCGGCGGGATAGCCCAGGCGTACGGCCACGACGCCGGCGGGCCTCTGGTCCCAGAAACTCTTGGCGGCCTCTTCGGCGGCGGCGCTCGATATAGAGAAGGTGGAGGCCGGTGCGCCTAGGCCAGGACCAGGACCGGAGGAGGTCGAGCCGATCACGACCGATGCTTCGCCCAGGCCGATGGTGATCGACAGCGGCAGGGTGATGGTCGTCGACGTCCCGGCCGCACCGACGACCGCGGTCTGTGCCGGCGCCGCGAACGCGCCGGTCTCGACGCCCGGAGGCCGGGTCCAGCGCTTGCGGGCGATATAGTCGTTGAGCACCGAGGCGGGGACGGCGTAGTTGGCCTCCTGGTAGAGACCGGCGAAATGCAATCCCGCGGCCTGACCCGTGCTCAGGTCAAAGACCACGGAGCCGGAGTTTCCGCCCAGGGTGGTGCAGTCGTGGCGGCCGGACCCCTGCTGGGTGAGCATGGTGTAGCCCGGCGCGGCGCGTTTGACGTCGTACCGACCGCGGAACAGTTGCTCCATTTCCTCTTGATCGGGAATGGCGCGCTTGGAGGCTCGGGCGGGATAGCCGACCACAAGCACCGACGAGTCCGGGGCCAGGTCGACGGGCGCGATCTGAATATGAGTCGGCGCGGTTCCGCTCGCGCGCCGGGATATCCGCAGGAAGGCGATGTCGTTGGGCCCGTTTTCGGGCTCGATATACAGCACCTCGGTGATCGCGAACCGCCGGGTCTCATCGAAAGCCACGTCGTCATATTCGTGCAGGGTGTCCAGCGTGGCGGCCATGGCGTCGCCGCCGACGCCTCGTCGGAAGGCGAACTGTCGTCCGTCCCATCGAGCGATCAGGCTCGCGACGTGCCGGTTGGTGACGACGACATCGGGCGCGATCAGCCAGCCCGTGCCGAGGAAGTCGGCGCCGGGAAAGTGCGTGACGTCGATGCGCCCCACGAGCGGAAGCAGAGGTTGGAACAGGGCGCGCTTTTCGTTGATCTGCCGAATGAGGCTCGCGGCCTCTTCTCCGATCTCGGTCACGTTCTCGAAATTGAGCCAGTCGCTCTCGACGAACAGGACCGGCCGCTCCTTCTTCACGATCGTTTCGAGGACCAGGCTTCGTTCCACGGTCGCGGGGGCGATCGTGGTCGCGGCCTCCAGGGCCTTGGTCGTCATAATCAGTTGTCGCTCGGGCGTGGCCGCCGCGGCCTCGGCGCTCAGGGCCGAAAGGTCCAGGTCCGGCCGGCGCCGAACAAGGCCTTGAACGAACTCGACATTGTGTCGCTGGCGCGAGGCGAAGCGCCGCGCGACCTGATTTTCAGGTATGCTCATTGGTTCAGCCCCCGCCGATGTATTCCCCCGATCGGTCAAGGAAGACCGATCGGGCGTCGAAGAACGACGTTACTTTAAAATCAACCTGGGGGCATTGCGTTTTTGGCGCTTGCGCGCCGCCGTTCTAGGGCGCGGCCTTCGCCACCTCCACCGCATACACGTGGTTGGCCCCGTGCATGTTCGACCGGAACACGATCCACTTGGCGTCCGGCGTGAAGTTGACGTTCGGCTCCAGCCGGTAGTCGTGGCCCTGCATGTTGACCAGCTTCTCGGTGTCCAGCACGCCCGGCTGGATCAGCGCCTCGGAGCCCGGGGCGTGGATGCCGGCGACGTCCGGGATGGCGCGCGGGCGCATCAGGTACAGCCACTTGCCGTCCGGCGCGTGGGCGACCATCTCGCTGTCGCCGCCGTCGCCGGCGAACAGCTTGCCGTCCGGCGAGGTGTTGAAGTGCACCGACCAGGCGTTGCGGTCCAGGTGCAGCCAATCGCGCTTGCCGGTGGCGATCTCGTATCCGGCCACCCAGAAGTCCTCGCCGCGCGGGGTCTGCAGGTCGTACCAGACGGTCTTGCCGTCGGCGCTGAACCACTCGTGGCCGGCGATCTCCATGTTCATGGTCCGGGTGTGGATCTTGACGGGCGCGACACCAGGCTTGTCGGTGCGCGTCAGCCACAGGCGGTCGACCTTGTGCCAGGGACCCTCGTGGCAGAACATCAGCAGGTGCGGGTCGGTGGGCGAGAACTGCAGGTGGTTCAGCCAGTCGGTCGCCTGGTGCACGACCTTGCGCTCGCCGGTCGCGGTGTTGATCGTGAAGATCTCCATCGGGATGCGGCTGTCCAGGCGGGCGTTCAGCTGCACCTCGCGGCCCTCGGCGTAGCTGAGCTCGCGGCCGTCCGCGCCCTTCACGTCGTCGGGATTGCGGGGCAGGGCCTCCATCATGTTGGGCGGGATCGGCACGTCGGTGCGCGTGGCTACGCCGGCCAGCAGGGTCTCGTCGGCGTTGATCGTCTGGATGCCGACGCCCTTGGCCAGCTTGGCGATCTGGCGGACCTTGCGGCTGGCCGGATCGGCGGCCTCGACCACGGCCGTGCCGTCCTCGGCGGCCCGTTGATAGTAGATCTGGCCGGTCTTGCGGCCGACGAACAGCAGCCGGACCTTGCCTTCGACGACGGGCTTCAGGTCATGGCTCTTCAGATCGACGACCGAGATCCCGTCGGGCGTGCTGATCGCCAGGAAGCGGCCGTCGGGGGTGTAGCCGTTGTAGTTGAAATAGAGGCTGCCGCTGCCCGGCTTGTCCGACAGGCGGACGACGCGGTGGCCGGTGTCCTTGTCGACCCACTCGCGCGGGGCCTCGGGCAGGCCGGCCTTGGGCTGGGTGACCATGTCCTGGGCCAGGGCGGTCGGAACGGCGAGGGGCGTGGCGACCAGCAACAGGCTGAGCGCGGCGGCGCGGAAGAGGGTGGTCTTGGTGTTCATCGGCGGCCTCACTTGGTCCGGATGTCGGTGCGGGGCGGGGACTTCATGCCTTCGCCCAGATAGAAGCTGGTGTGCGGCGGCTGATTGTAGGCGGTGTTCTGCCAGGCGATCGACACCCGATACTGCGGATCGTGCATCAACGTGACCAGGCGTCGCTGGGTGACGTAGGGCGTGGCGTAGATCCGCAGCGAGCGGTTGTCCTCGGCGCGCCAGATCACCTCCTCGCGCCAGTCGCCCAGGATGTCGGCCGACAGGGTCGGGGTCGACTTGGTGCCGTTGTTCGAGGTCATGCCTTCGGCGGTCAGCAGGGGCTTGGCCTCGCCGGTCTTCCAGTCCCATTTGCTGATCTGGTTCTTGTCCAGCAGCTCGCGCAGGTCGTCGCCGTCCCACCAGATCGCGAAGTTGGTCTGGCGCGGATGCTTGACCCCTTCGATCGGCTTGCCCTGTGCGGTGTAGAGCAGGTCGCTGTTGGTCCCCCAGGCCTCGTCGCCGGGGAAGCGCGGGTCGATGTCGGCGGCCAGACCCCGGCCGGTGTCCTTGTCGGTGGGGGTGCTCCACAGCACCTTGCCGGTGCGGGCGTCGAGCATGGCCGCGCCGATCCCGCCGTTCTTGCCGGGGCTCTCGTGCACGCCGAACTTCTCCAGCCCGGGATGGGTGGGATCCAGGTCGGAGACATGCATGGCGTCGCCGTGGAACAGCTGGGCGCTCCACAGGCCCTTGCCGTTGTCGTCGACGGTCATCGAGCCGTAGACGATCTCGTCGCGACCGTCGCCGTCGACATCGGCGACGCTGAGCTGATGGTTGCCCTGGCCGCCGAATTTCTCGTTGCCCGGCGCGCTGCTGTCGAACAGCCAGCGCTGGGTCAGCTTGCCGTTCCGGAAGTCCCAGGCCGCCAGGGTGGTGCGGCCGTAATAGCCGCGGGCGAAGATCAGGCTGGATCGCTGGCCATCCAGATAGGCGGTTCCGGCCAGGAAGCGGTCGGAGCGGTTGGCGTAGCCGTCGCCCCAAATCTGCGTCATCTGCTCGACCGTGGGGGCGTCCGTACGCGGGTCGCGGGGAGGCGAATAGGGCGCGCTGGCCAGGGCCTTGCCCGTCGGGCCGTCGAACACCGTCAGGTATTCGGGACCCTTGAGGATGCGGCCCTGCACCCTGGCGACTTTCGTGCCGTCGGGGAGAACCGTGGCGCCGGTCCTGTCGCCCTGGGGCCGCTCGCCGCCGCTCTCGCGCCAGTCGACGTTCGGGTCGCCCAGCACCTTGCCGGTCCCGTCCGTCGCGCCGTCGCCGGTGCGCATGGCGATCTCGGCCTTGCCGTCGCCGTCCAGGTCATAGACCTGGAACTGGGTGTAGTGGGCGCCGGCCCGGATGTTGCGGCCCAGGTCGATCCGCCACAGGCGTTTGCCCTCCAGCGTATAGGCGTCGATGTAGACCGGTCCGGTATAGCCGCCGAAGGCGTTGTCCTTGGAGTTGGTCGGGTCCCACTTGAGGACGATCTCGTAGCGGCCGTCGCCGTCCAGGTCGCCGACGCTGGCGTCGTTGGCGGTGTAGGAATAGGCCTCGCCGCTGGGCGTGACGCCGTCGGCCGGCGGTTGCAGCGGGATGCTCAGATAGCCCTCGGCCCAGACCCTGGCCGGCTTGCCGGCCGGGGCTTCCTTGCCGCCGATGACGGCGCGCACGGCGTAGGTCGCGGACGAAACGCCGGTCTTGTCGACGAAGTCGGTGGGCCCCGCCAGCGGCGCGGCGTTCAGCTTCGCGCCGTCGCGATAGAGGTTGAAGGCGGTCCTGGCGGGATCGTCGCCCAGCAGCCGCCAACTGACCAGCACGCCGCCGTCGATGGCCGGCACGGCGACCAGGCCGCGGTCGAGGGCTTCCATTTGACGGGGTTTTGGCGCGGAGAGCGCCGATCCGGCCACGGACGACAGCGCCGCCGCGCACAACAGAGCCGCCGTCGCGACCCGGTTCCCACCACGCTTACTCATGCGTCGAATCCCTTGTGTTTCCCCGTTTCCCAGCTTGCGACGGCCATTCTTCGCGGCCTTCAGGTCGGCGCGTGGGCCGCCTCGCAAGCGATGCAGCAACCTTACACCACGGAAACAAAGTTCTGTCTTCCCACAAATTGCGTTGACATCTCAGCATGTGGAACTATTCATATTGTATGAGAAATGCGCCGCCGTGCGCTGCGAGCCGTCCGTTCAAGGACCGCCGCAGGGCCGGTAAGGCGCCCGGGGCCCTTCGTCGGGAGCTCCTGGGTCATGGTTAGAGGGAGGGAACCCAATGCTTGCATCCACTCGCCGTCGTCGCGCGGCCATCGCCACCACATCCTTGCTGGCCCTGGCGGCCGGCCTGGCCTGCGCTACGAGCGTCAGCGCCCAGACGGCCCCGGCCGCCGGCGCGAGCGCCGAGTCCAGCACGATCGATGAAGTGGTCGTCGTCGGCACGCGCGCCAGCCTGCAGTCGGCCATGAACCGCAAGAAGCGGAACGGCACGATCTCCGACTCGATCGTCGCCGAAGACATCGGCCAGTTCCCCGACAAGAACATCGGCGAGGCCCTGGGGCGGGTGACCGGCGTCCAACTCGCCCGCGACTTCGGCGAAGGCAACGCGGTCTCGATCCGCGGCGTCGAGCCCGACCTGAACCGTGTCGAAATCAACGGCATGAGCACCCTGTCGACCGCCGGCAACCTGTCGGTCTACGGCGGCGGCGGCCGGTCCAACGACTTCCGCGAACTGGCCGCCGAACTGGTCCAGTCGATCGACGTATTCAAGGGCTTCACCGCCGACATGACCGAAGGCGGCGTCGGCGGCACGGTCTCGGTGATCACCCGCAAGCCGCTGGACTTCGCCAAGCCCACCATCTCGATGACCGCTTCCGCCCAGAAGCTGGACACGATGGATGACTGGACCCCGCGCGGCAACATCATCGCGGCCGGCAAGTTCTTCGACGACCGCCTGGGCCTGATGGCCAACGTCACCTACGACAAGGTCGATACGCGCGGCGACTTCGTCCGCAACTCGTCGTGGGGCCGCTTCGCGGACTTCGACGCCTCGGCCGACAAGACGGTTCCGTACTATAACAGCGCCTACAACCAGCAGATCAACGAGCTGGCGCGCAACGTCGCGACCCAGGCGGGCTGCACCGCCCTGACCACGCCGGACGGCACCCAGATCTCGACCACCAACCTGCGCACCGCCTGTCAGTCGCAATGGTACGACTACGCGCCGCGCACGGCCCGCTACGGCGTCTGGTACCGCGGCGACGAGCGCGTCACCGCCGAATTCACCGCGCAGTATCGCTTCACCGACAAGCTCGACGCCTGGATCAGCTACAATCGCAACGAGCGCAGCCAGACGCTCAACGACATCAACTACGGCACTGACTTCACCTCGGCGATCCGCCTGCGCAACACGGCCACCGCCACGACCTGCTCGGCCACCGACACCACGGGCAGCTCGGTCAAGGTCGACGCCAACCACAACGTCATCGGCTATACGCTGGGCAACTGCCTGAACACCGCCAGCGCCGGCGGCCAGAGCGGCTTCGGCATCAGCGCCCGCGACTTCTCGCTCAAGACCACCAGCGACTACGTCAGCTTCGGCGGCCGCTACAAGGGCGACCGCCTGCAGGTCGAGTTCCTGGGTTCGACCGCCAAGACCGACAACGTCACCGAGACCAACAACGTCAGCGTCACCTTCGACACCCCCGGCCTGGCCGTGACCCTGGATCCGAGCACCGGCAACCCGTCGTTCAAGTTCGCCCCGGGCTACAGCCCCAGCGACGCCGCGGCGATCCGCCAGTTCCAGATCCAGTACCGCCCCTCGCTGGCCTACCAGGAAGAAAAGCAGTTCAAGCTCGACTTCGACTACGACACCCATCTGCCGTTCATCACGAAGGTGGAGTTCGGCGGGCGCGCCACGGACTACAAGACCTCGGGCTACGGCTACGGCGGTTTCATCCTGAACGGCGGGGCCAACCCCTACTCGACCCTCGACGACACGGTGATCTATTCCAACGCCGTCAACTCGACGGCGACGATCTCGAACGTCGCCGGCGCGCCCGATCAGACCAATCCGGTGCTCGGCGCGGCCAACACCACGGGTTACTGGGGTTCCAGCGAAGTCTGGTCGCGGGCGTACGCCAACTCGGTGTTCGCCAGCAGCATGTCGCCGCTGCCCAGCGACTTCTACTTCGGCGGCGGCACGACCCCGTCGATGTGGAACTATCCCGACTTCGACAAGATCTCGCAGAGCCTCGACACGACGCACTTCAACCTGAACAACATGAAGTCCACCGTCGGCAACGACGGCAAGACCTACACCCAGATCCCGTACAACATCCGCGAAGAGACAAACGCGCAGTACATCAAGTTCAACTACAACTTCCCGATCGGTTCCTACGACATCGACGGCAACTTCGGCTGGCGTCGGGTTCAGACCAAGGTGACCGCGGCGGACGTCTCCACGCGCAACTCGACCTACGCGGCGACCAACGGCGGCACATCGACCACCTACGTTCTGAGCAACAGCCAGGCCTCGTCCAAGAGGGACTACACGGTGTGGCTGCCCAGCTTCAACGTCGGCCTCTGGTTCGTGCCGAACAAGCTGTCGACCCGCTTCGGCTTCGCCCAGCTGATGGCGCGTCCGCGCCTCGACTTCCTGAAGCCGGTGCTGAACTGCACCGACGACCGCTCGCCGGACGCCAATGGCGACTTCGACGAGCCGAGCTGCACGGCCGGCAACCCGGACCTGAAGCCCTACCGCGCCAACCAGTATGACCTGAGCTTCGAATACTACCCGAACCAGGACACCCAGATCTCGGTGGGTCTGTTCTACAAGGACATCAAGCAGTTCTACGTCTCGTCGCGCACGCTGATCGGCAAGCGCGACGTGTACGGCGACGGCCAGATGTACAACGTCAACACCTACATCAACGGCGACGGCGCCAAGATCTCGGGCGTGGAAATCACGGCCAAGACCGCCTTCACCTTCCTGCCGGGCTTCCTGGCGGGCTTCGGTGTCGACGCCAACTACACCTACCAGAAGGCCAAGGACGTCGAGCTGTACTCGATCCTCGACGGCTCGCCGCTGCCGTTCCCGGGCCTGTCGCCCGACAGCGCCAACGCGACGCTGTGGTACGACAAGGGCCCGTTCAACGCCCGCCTGGCCTACAACTTCCGCTCCAAGTACCTGGTCTCGGCCGCCGACACCTCGGGCCAGCCCGTGTATCGCGACTCGACCGGCTACCTGGACGGCAAGATCACCTGGAAGCCCGAGCTGTTTAACATCCAAGGCCTGTCGTTCTTCGTCGAAGGCAAGAACCTGACCAAGGAAGAAGAACGCTCGACCGCCGGCGACATCCGCTTGACGGAACTGGGCTACTTCGGTCGCCGCTTCTTCGTCGGCATGACGGCGAAGTTCTAGGACGGAGCGATGCGGCGGACGTCCCGGCGTCGAGCCCGGGACGTTCGTCGCCGCCCACTCCGAACGTTACGATCTAGGAACGACTTCAGGGCCGCGCCGGCATGGCGCGGCCCTTTCTCTTTGGCTTCGGCCACAGACCATCATCTTTCTTAGCCCGTCATTCCCGCCCTTGTGGCGGGAACCCCTGGCTCAGCCGACGGCGAAGCGACTTGGCGCGCCAGCGCGCCACCCCTCCGCACCTGCGGTGGGCAAAGGGGTTCCCGCCACAAGGGCGGGAATGACGGATAATTGGGAGGTCCGGAGACTCGTCGAGCGCCTTGGTCGCTGAACGTTGCTGGGGCTACCGGCCCAGGGCGTACACCCGGAACCGCCGAACCCGTAGATGGCTGAAGGTCGTGCGCAGGCCAAACCAGCCGCGCGTGTAGGGCTCGGCGTCGTTCAGCTCGAACAGCTTGCGCTCGTCATTCCAGTATTGGATCAGCCCGCCGTCGGCGATCAGCCGCACGGTCTGCCAGCGGTTGGGGACCAGCATCTCGTCGGCCGCCGCGTGGTCGTGCTGGGGCAGCAGCGGCCGGTCGCCCGGACGGCCGACATAGCGACGGAAACGGGTCGAGGTGTTGGCGTTGCCGCCCTGGCCCACATAGTAGGTCTTCAGGGTGTCGTAGTCGGCGAAGGCGCCTGTTCGTGGCGTGGCGAGCGGGCTGCCTCCGCCGGCGTCGCGGGCCATCCAGAAGGCGTTCAGGTCGCTGACCCGGTCGTTCGGACCGCCTTCCGAGACCGCCAGGGCCTCGTACTGGATGATCACCGGGCCGACCAGTTCGGAGCGGAACCACAGGGTCAGGCCGGCGGGGGTGTCGATGTCGAGCACGCCCTTGTGGACGCCGACCTTGGCGGGCTTCTCGGCCTCGAGCGCCCACTGGTCCAGGCCGCGGCGGAAGTCGTCGGCGTGCAGGCGGCGGCCGCGACGCCAGGGCTCGACCGGAGCGGCCAGAGCGGGAAAGGCGGGCAGGGCGGCCAGGCCGGCGAGGATGGCGCGACGGTTCATCAGGGCTCCTCCACAGCGTCCAGGCCGTTCAGCGCCACGCGTCGCGTCGCCTGCAACAGGATGGGCGGACGCGGATCGGGCGTCAGGGTCTCGATGCGGACGTTGTCCAGTGTCAGGCCCTCGACGTGCCGGGCCCATAGGCCATGGGCCGGGGTCGGGCCGAACATGCTGGGCTCGGGATAGGCCTGGGCCATGTCGCCCGGGCGGCGGTCGGCCCAGTCGGCCTGGCCGCCGCCGGCATAGACCAGGCGGACGTCGGTCAGTTCGACGTCCTGGATCGGATCGCCCTCCAGCCCGGCGAGGGTCGCGGCGTAGTCGGGCAGGATGTCGAAGGCGCTCAGACTTCGGATGCTGACCCGCCGGATCGCCCCGCGGGTCGTGCCGTCCGGACCGCGTCCCCGGTCGCCCAGCCGTAGGAACAGCGGGGCGGTGGTGACTTCGCGCATGACGATGTCGCGGATCGTGACGTCCTCGATCACGCCGCCGTCGACGGTCTCCAGCGCCAGGCCCCGCGAGCGGGTGAAGACGCAGTCGCTGATGGTGATGTGGCGGAAACCGCCGTTGGACTCCGTGCCCAGCTTGATCCGGCCGGTGACGCGGTCCTGGTCGGGCGCCAGTTGCTGGGTGCGGCCCTGGGTCCCGTCCAGCATCGTGCCCAGGTCGAAGCCGCTGACGTGGCAGCGGACGATCTCGACCCGCTCGGTGGCGCGGACTTCGCCGAGGGCCAGCGAGCTCTTCAGCACGATGGCGTCGTCGTTGGGCGTGTTGACCCGGCAGTCGGCGATGGTCACGTCGCGGCAGCAATCGATGTCCAGGCCGTCGCGGTTGGTGTCGATGCGCAGACTTCGGATCGTAAGATCGTCGCAACCGGTGGCCAGCACCGCGAAGTGGCCGCCGCGCCAGATCGTGAAGCCGTCGAGACGCACCCGGCGGGCGTTCTTCAGGGCGATGGCCTTGTTGCCCTCGCCGGCCATGGCCTCCAGGTCCGGCACGAGGATCGCCATCTCCTCGGGCGACAGCCCCGCCATGCTGACCGGGAACTCGCCGGCCTGGCGCGTCCAGCGCGAGCCCGGGCCTTCGCGGGTCATGCCCAGGCCGTCGATCATGCCCGGACCGATGATGGCCACATCCTCGACGTCCTCGCCCCAGATCAGGCTGTTGCGCCAGTGGCTGTGGCCGAAGTCCTGGTAGAGGTCGAACGGGTTGGGCTCGGCCGGATCGTAGGCGCCGGCATGTCGAGCCGGATCTGCGGCCTCCAGCACGCAGTCGTCGTCCAGCCGCAGGGTGACGCCGCTCAGCAGCCGGATCGAGAACGACAGCCAGCGTCCGGCCGGCAGCACCACCTCGCCGCCGCCCGCCGCATGGGCGAAGGCGATCGCCGCGTTGATCGCGTCGGTGTCCAGCGTCGCGCCGTCGCCCTTCGCGCCGAAGCCGCGGACGTCGAACGCCGCGCGGGTCATGCGTAGAGGCCGTGCCGCTTGAAGAAGGCGCTCAGCAGGGCCGGCCAGGGCATGGCGACGCCGCCGGGGCCGTTCAGCCCGAAGCCGTGGCCGCCGGACTCGAAGACGTGCAGCTCGCTGGCGATCTTCCGGGCGCGCAGGGCCTGGAACATCATCAGGCTGTTCTCCATCGCCACCACCTTGTCGTCGGCCGCGGCGGCGATGAAGGTCGGCGGGGCGTCGGCGGGGATGTCGTGCTCGGCCGAGACCGCCAGGCGCTGGGCGTCGGTGGGGTTGGCGCCCAGCAGCGACTTCAGCGAGCTGCCGTGGGCGTGGGGCGCGGTCATGGTGACGACCGGATAGAACAGGCCCGCCGCCGACGGCCGGGTCGACAGCTTGTCGGCCGCGTCGATCGGGGCATAGGTCTCGCGACCAAACTGGGTGGCCAAGCGAGCCGCCACGTGGCCGCCGGCCGAGAAGCCGGTCACGGCGATCCGCTCGGGATCCAGGCCCCACTTGTCCGCATTGGCGCGGATCAGGCGGATGGCGCGCTGGGCGTCCTGCAGCGACACGTCCGGACCCGCCGCCCAGCCGTCGGCCGGCAGGCGGTAGTCCATGACGAAGGCGGTGACGCCCTGGTCGGCGATCCAGGCGTCGATCGACCCGCCGGCCTTGCTGACCGCCACGCGGATATAGCCGCCGCCGGGGATCATGAGGATCGCAGCGCCGTTCGGCTTGGCCGGCCGGCGCATCATCAGCCAGGGCTTGGTGACGTTCAGGAACGCCGTGTCGTTGGGATCGCCGCCGGGCTTGCGCAGGATCACCTGCTCGGTGACCGTGACCTTCTCGCCGCCGGGCGGCTTGCCGGGCCACAGGTCCATGACTTCGATGGTCGAGGGGGCGGGCGGCTTCGCCGCCTGTTGGGCGCGGGCCAGGCCCGGAGCGGCGAGGGCGAGAGCGCCCAGGCCCAGAAGCGAGCGACGATCAGTTGCCACGGGGAATCTCCGTGCTGTGGGCGATGCTGGGCGCAAGGACGAACGTATCAGGCGAGGGCGGCCTGGCCGGATCGAACGGCGGAAGGCCGTCGACCAGATGAGCCGCCAGGTCGGGAACCTGGGACCGGATGCCGGCCACGACGCACTCTGCCAGCACATAGGCGCCGTAGTTGTCGTGGTGGGTGGCGTCCTTGCCGCCGTCGCCGAACGCCTTCGGAGCATCGGCGGGACCCAGGGCTTCGTAGAAGGCCGCGCTCATGGTCAGCAGGTCGATCACCGGGACGCCGGTCTCGCGGCCCACGGCGCGCACCGCCTCGGGATAGTCGCCGTGTGTGTTCACGATCTTGCCGGCCGCGTCGAACTTGCGGCGGTGCATCGAGGTCACCAGCACCGGCTTGGCCCCGCGCCGCCGCGCCTCGCCGATATAGGCCTTCAGATAGTCGCGATAGGTGGTGGCGGCCTCGGCGTAGGTCTGGGGCCAGTTGGCCTTCTGGTCGTTGTGCCCGAACTGGATCAGCATCCAGTCGCCGGGCTTGATGCGGCTGAGCAGCTTGTCCAGCCGGTGCTCAAACAGGAACGACTTCAGGGTCTCGCCGGACTCCGCGTGGTTGGCCACCGAAACGTCGGGCTTGAAGAACCGGGGCAGCATCTGGCCCCAACTGGCGCCGGGCTCGAACCGCTGGTCGGTCACGGTGGAGTCGCCGGCCAGGTAGACCACCGGCACGGTCACGGGCTCGACCCGCAGGCGGCGCACGGCCGGGGCGGGGCCGCAGAACTCCAGGGTCAGCTTGTCGTCCCAGTTATACGAGCCTTCCTCGCGCGGATTGAGCAGCACCCGCACGCCGCCGGGGGCGTTGGGCGGCGGCGCCTTCAGAGCGGCCGTGCGGACGTTGACGACAAAGTCGACGGTCGCCGTCTTGCCGGCCTTGGCTACGATCCGCTCGGCCATCAGGCGGCGGGACTCGGCCTTGACCGTGGTGTCGGACGCGGTCTTGCCGCCCAACTCCAGGGTCACCCGATAGTCGCCCTCGGGCACGGCGATCGAGAACAGGAACGGGCCGCCCGCTGGGGAGGGCTCGAAGCCATGGCCGACAGCTGGATCGTAGGCGGCGTCGCGGGCGACACCGACATGGCCCGGAGCAACCTTGTCGTCGCCGAAATCGAAGGCCCAGGTCTGCATCGGTGTCCCCGGTTCCGCTGCCCAGCTCGCGGTCGGCGCGACGGCGAGGGCGGCGAGGACGGCGCGTCTATGCAACATCAAGGCGCGGCCTCC
This sequence comes from Caulobacter sp. P1_D6, assembly GCF_056406095.1. NCBI lineage: Bacteria > Pseudomonadati > Pseudomonadota > Alphaproteobacteria > Caulobacterales > Caulobacteraceae > Caulobacter > Caulobacter sp. P1_D6. The sequence goes on from NZ_JBFUAW010000032.1 coordinate 35,155, forward strand.
CTCTGTCCGGACTCTGGGCGATCTGCGTCGCGCTGCGTTGCTCCAGAAATATCGGCCGTCCCGCGCCCTGGCAACGGATTTCATATTACGAGATTAAGTCCCGTAAAATGAAACTCAAGGCTTGGCGACCAGCAGGTTGAGCGTGGCGGGTTTCAGCCCCGGCGCGCTGGCCGTGACCGTCGTGACGCCGCCGGCGCCCGATCCGCGCACGAAGGCCGTGGCCCCGCCGCGCCAGGCCTGGCGGGTGGGCGAGGCGAACGGCGTGTGGTCGGTCGGGGCGGCGTTGTCGGCGGCGACGAACCGGCCAGAGCCGCCAACCGCGAAGGTGATCGGCGCCTCCGACGACGGCAYGACCACGCCCTTGGCGTCCACCACCTGGGCGCGGACGATGGCCAGGTCGTCGAAGGTCGAGCCCACGGTCTTGTCGACGCTGGCCAGCACCAGGCGCGCCGGCGCGCCGGCCGTGCGCAGCACGTCGCGCGGTCCCAAGCCGCCGCAGGTCGCCACGACCTCGCCCGGCGCGAAGGTCACCGACCATTGTCGGGGCGAGCCGTCGGCGGGCAGGGGCTTGGCGCCCAGGGCCTTGCCGTTCAGCGTCACGTCGACGGAGGGGCAGTTGCTGTAGACCTCGATGGTCTCGGGATGCGGCGACAGGTCGGCCGGCGTCCAGTCGTCGGCGATGTCGATCTTGGCCCGAGGCGTGGCGACGGCGATCATGGTCGGCAAGGCGGGGGCCGGACCCGCGCCGTCGTTCGACGGGGGAGGGGCGGCGGGCGCGGCGTTGCGCACCACGTGGATCACCGGCGTCTCGGCCCACCAGCCGGCCCGCTGCATGCCCGAGACCTTCAAGGCCCCGGTGCGGTCGATCAGGCCGGCGGGATTGGCGATGTTGGGCCAGCCGCTGCGGTCGGACTCGCCCAGATAGTCGACCCCGGTCCACAGGAACATGCCCGCATAGGGAGCGTAGTCGCGCACCGCGACCCACGACCCGCGCGCGTGGCTGTTCTCGGTGCCGACGATCTTGCGGCTCGGCTTGGCCTCGTGGGCGGCGGTCAGCTCGTTCTCGCGGTAGTTCTGGCCGACCACGTCCAGCATGTCGGCCAGGCCGTTCTGGTAGTCGCCGGTCACGTTGGGGCGGAACAGTCCCATGGTCACCGGCCGGGTCTGGTCGGCGGCGTGCATCACGTCCAGCAGGCTCTTCAGCGCCGCCTTGGCCTGGACCGGATAGGCGGTGTCGTGGATCTCGTTGCCGGCGCTCCAGATCACGACGCTGGGGTGGTTGCGGTCGCGGCGCAGCATGTCGCGGGCGTCGCGCTTGGACCAGTCGCCGAAGAACAGGTGATAGTCGCCGGGGGTCTTGGCGACGTTCCACTGGTCGAACAGCTCGTCCATGACCACGAAGCCCATCTGGTCGGCCAGGTCGAGAAACTCCGGCGAGGGCGGGTTGTGGGCGGTGCGGATGGCGTTGACGCCCAGCGCCTTCAAGGCGGTGAAGCGCTGGCGCCAGACGGCGATGGGCACGGCCGCGCCCAGGGCGCCGCCGTCGGCGTGCAGGGCCACGCCCTTGAGCTTGATGTTCCTGCCGTTCAGCCAGAAGCCGGTGTCGGCCTCGAACTTCGCCTCGCGGACGCCGAACGGCACGATGTCGCTGTCGACGACCTGACCATCCGCGCCGATCACCCGGACGGCGGCCTTGTAGAGGTTCGGCGTCGCCAGATCCCACGGATGGGGCGAGGGGATGTCGACCTCGGCGCTCAGCGTCTCGGTGCGGGCGATGCCGACCGCGACCGGCGCGACACTACGCTTGGCCACGACCTTGCCGTCCGGATCGGTGACGACGATCTCCAGCCCAGCGCGGGCGTCCGCGGCGCCGCTGTTGGTCACCTCCACCTCGATCTTGGCGACGGCGCGGTCCTTGGCGATCGTCGGCGTGCTGACGAAGGCGCCGCCCTGTTCGACGTGCAGGTCGCCGGTCTCGATCAGGCGGACCTTTTCGACGATCCCCGAGCCGGCGTACCAGCGCGAGGAGGGGGCGAAGGAGGTGTCGGCCCGCACGGCCAGCACGTTCGGGCCGTCGGCCTTGAGGAAGTCGGTGATGTCGTAGCGCAGGCCGACATAGCCGCTGGGCCGGTGGCCCAGGTGGTGGCCGTTGATCCAGACGCCGCTGCGTTCCATCACCCCGTCCAGCTCGACGAACACCCGGCGGCCGGGTGTCGGCTTCACGTCCAGCGTCCTGCGGTACCAGGCCACGCCGGTGGGCAGGAAACCGCCGGCCCCGCCCGCCCGGGCGTTGACGTCGAACGGCCCGGCGATGGCCCAGTCGTGGGGGACCGACACGGTCGCCCATTTCGAGTCATCCAGCGTCGCCGTCTCCGCGCCCTCGGGATCGCCCTGGACGAACCGCCAGCCGTCGGCGAGGGGCGTGGTGACGCGATCGGCGGCGAGCGCGGGAGAAGCCAGAAGGGTCAGGGCCGAGGCGGCCAGCAGCAGAGTCTTGAGCAAGGGTGTCTCCCGTCGCATCACGAAATCAGAACTTCAGAACTCAAACGGTTGTCATCCCGGGCGTAGCGAAGCGGAGACCCGGGACCGACGCCTGAGCGCCACGCTTCCTGCGGTCCGGATCGGCGCGCTTCGCGCTTGTCCGGGATGACGGTCCGAGAAGGTAGGCCACTTCTACGGCCCGCCCACCCGCTCCACCGGATCCCCATCCAGGTCGATCCGTTGCCGGACGATCTCCAGCCGATCCCCCGCGTCGCGCATCTCGTAGAGCTTGCCGCGGGCGTTCTTGAACGGGCGGTGGACCACCATCATCAGCTGGCCGTCGAAGCGCTTGAACAGCATGCCGTGGCCGCTGTCGTAGCGGACCAGCGGCTCCAGCTGCTCCCAGGGACCGGTCAAGGTCCCGCTCTTCGAACGGGCCTGCGACTGGACGTAGCCCTTGGCGTCGTAGCTGGACCACAGCATCAACAGGACGCCGGTTTTCGTGCGGAAGAACTCGGGGCCGTCGGTGACGAACACCGTGTCGCCGGCCGGCTGCTTCTGGCCCTTGGCCCAGGGCGCGTCGCTGGCCTTGAACAGGACCTGGGGCTGACCCTTGGCGCCAAGGTCGTCGGTGGCCGGCAGGGCCTCGATCGTGCCGTCGGTGGTCTGCAGCCATTCGTGGGCGTAGACGAACCAGGGCTTGCCGGCGGGATCGACATGGAGCGTGCCGTCCAGGGTCATCAGATCCTTCGGCGCCACCGGCTCGCCGTCGCGGAGCAGCTCGAACGGGCCGTCCGGACGTTCGGCCACCGCCACGACCGTGCCCCGGCGATAGGGCTTGCGCTGGTCGACCGGCGGCAGGGCGGCGGCCTCGTCATGGAAGGTCGTGAACAGCCACCAGCGGCCGCGCCACTGATGGACCTCCGGCGCCCAGGCGCCGTCCCTGAACCACTTGTCGGTCGGGGCGACGAAAACCGCCTTGGCCGGGCTCCAGGCCTTCAGGTCGCGGCTGACGTACATCATCGTGCCCAGGCCGGGCGTGCCGCTGACGGCCTCGATATTGGACGTGTAGAGCCGGTAGAGCCCCGCCTTGGCGTCGGCGACGATCCACGGATCGTGCAGCGGCATGTCGGGCAGGGCCAGCGTGGCGGGCTTGGCCGCTTGCGCCGCCGGAGGCGGCGCGGCCTGGGCCACGGCGCGCGCCGCGCCCAACGCCAGCAGGGCGGCCGAGGCGAGCACCGCCAGCGAACCGCCCGGGACGCGACGAGCCGCGCGGATGCGTCGGGTGACCATGGTTTACTCCCTCACCGGGCTCGCGCCGTTCTTGGTCCAGCGGGCTCGTGCCCGCTTCTTGTTCTTTGGGAAGCGACGCCGTCGGCCTTTTCACGGCCGTCGACGCTTGGCGTTTCCTCTCACAAAATGGGACGTAATCCCATTTGATGAAAAGCTAACGCGAAAGGCGCTCGGGGGCAATCCCGGCGCGCGCGGCCCGAGGCGGCGCGGGTTTTTACACCAGGTCCGGTGGGGATTGGCCCTATCGCAATGCCTTGCCGTCGAGCGCCTTCTAGGAACGGGCGCGGTGACGTTTGGCGCCTGTTGGCGCGTGCGAGACGATGCTCCTGCTGCAAAAGGCGACGTTCGGCCTGGTGTGCTTGGCGGCGCTCGTCGTCATCGCCTTCGCCGTGGCGCTTCCCCTGGACCTCCGGGCCCAGGCGATCTTCGGCCTGACGACGATCGTCGTCACCCTGGTGTTGAACCGCCGCGGGTCGCGCCGGATCACCATCGCGCTCGGTCTGCTCTCGATCGCCGTTTCGACGCGCTATCTCTTTTGGCGCACGACCGAGACCCTGCACTTCCGCTCGCCGATCGAAGCGGCTTTCGGACTGGGGCTGTACCTGGCCGAGCTCTACGCCTGGGCCATCCTGGTGCTGGGCTATGTCCAGACCGTCTGGCCGCTGGCGCGACCGGTCCGTCCGCTGACGGGCGAGGCGGACAGTTGGCCGACCGTCGACGTCTTCATCCCGACCTATAACGAGAGCCTGCAAATCGTGCAGGACACCGTCCTGGCCGCGCTGTCGATGGACTATCCGCGCGACCGCTTCCGGGTCTACTTGCTCGACGACGGGCGGCGTCCCGAGTTCAAGGCCTTCGCCGAGGCCGCCGGCGCCTTCTACATCACCCGCGACGACAACAAGCACGCCAAGGCCGGCAACCTGAACAACGCCCTGGGCCTGACCGACGGCGAGCTGGTCTGCATCTTCGACGCCGACCACATCCCGACCCGGGCCTTCCTGCAGGTGACCGTCGGCTGGTTCCAGGCCGATCCGCGCCTGGCCCTGCTGCAGACCCCGCACCACTTCTATTCGCCCGATCCGGTGCAGCGGAACCTGCGCACGGTGAAGGACGTGCCCGACGAGGGCGCGCTGTTCTACGGCGTGGTCCAGCCCGGCAACGACTTCTGGAACGCGGCCTTCTTCTGCGGATCCTGCGCCGTGATCCGCCGCGCGGCGCTGAACGAGACCAACGGCTTCGCCGGCGAGACGGTGACCGAGGACGCCCACACCGCGCTCAAGCTGCAGCGACGCGGCTGGAACAGCGCCTATCTCGACATCCGCCTGGCCTCGGGCCTGGCGACCGAGCGCCTGGCCCTGCACATCGGCCAGCGCGCGCGCTGGGCGCGGGGGATGATCCAGATCTTCCGGGTCGACAATCCCCTGACCGGCCCCGGCCTGAGCCTGGCCCAGAGGCTCTGTTACCTCAACGCGATGCTGCACTTCTTCTTCCCGCTGCCGCGCATCGTGTTCCTGACCTCGCCGCTGGCGTTCCTGCTGTTCGGCCAGAACATCATCTTCGCCTCGGCGCCGATGATCGCCGCCTTCGCCGTGCCGCACCTGGTCCAGTCGATCGTCACCAGCAACCGCATCCAGGGCCAGGACCGCCGGGCCTTCTGGGGCGAGGTCTACGAGAGCCTGCTGGCCTTCCACCTGGTGCTCCCGACGATCACCACCCTGCTCAATCCCAAGCGCGGCAAGTTCAACGTGACCGACAAGGGCGGACTGCTCGACAAGGGCTATTTCGACGCGCGGCTGATGTGGCCGCACATGGCGGTCGTCGGCCTGCTGGTGCTGGGCTTGGTCGTGGGCGTCGCCAAGCTGATGCTCGGCGGGTTCGGCGTGAACCTAGGCACCCTGTTGCTCAACGCCAGCTGGACCCTGTTCAGCCTGCTGATCCTGTCGACCGCCCTCGCCGTCGGCCGGGAAAGCCGCCAGATGCGCGCCTATGTCCGGGTCGGCGTCCACCTGCCGGTGATCCTGAGGTTCGGCGACGGTCGCGAGATCCGGACCGAGACCGACGAGATCTCGATGGGCGGGTTCGCGGTCTCCAAGGTCGGCTCGACCGACCGGGACCAGTCGATCGAGGCGCAGCTGCTGTGCGGTTCGCAATGGACCACCTTCCCGGCGCGCGTCGCCTCCGTGACCGGCGACACCCTGCGGTTCCAGTTCAAGCCCATGCCCATCGCCCGGCACCGGGAGCTGGTCGTGGCGGTCATGGGGCGCGCCGACGCCTGGCAGCCGCACGCCGACCCGCCTTCGGCCAACCCGATCGCCTCGCTGATCGACCTGGTGCGGGCCAGCGCCTCCCTGGTGTTCTGGTGGAGCATCAAGCAGCCCGAGCCCTACGCCCAGCGCCCGGTGGTTCCGGACGACGCCGCCAAGCCGATCTCGACCCTCTGCGCGTTGCTGGCCTGCCTTGCGCTGCTCGCCATGCCGGAGATCGCCCGAGCCCGCGCCCAGGCGCCGGAGCCTGCGCCGGTGGTCGCCGGCGGGGTGCGCGAGGTCACCGTCACCCTGGCCGACATGGGCGTGCGGAGGCCCGTCCGTCTGCTCGGCGTCAATGGCGAGGCGGGCATTCCCTTTCCGCTGCGCCGGGACGAGGTGGTGACCGGCGCGGCCCTGGTGTTGAACTTCGCCTATTCGCCGGCCCTGCTGCCCGACCTGTCGCAGCTCAACGTGTTCATCAACGACGAGGCGGTGGCGTCGCTGCCGCTGTCGCGGGAGGGCGCCAGGGGCACGCGGATCGAGGTCCCCATCGAGCCGGCCCTGTTCCTGACCGACAACCGGCTGAACCTTCGCTTCGCCGGTCACTACGCCCGCGGCTGCGAGGACCCCCGCCACTCGTCCCTGTGGGCCAATGTCAGCAACCTGCGCTCGTCGCTGAAGCTGCGGCTGCAGCGGCTGCCGGTGCGCCCCGAGCTGAGCCAGCTGCCCGCGCCGTTCTTCGACGCCGGAAGCGGACCGCTGACCCTGCCGTTCGCCTTCGCCGGCGCGCCTTCGGACGACGCCCTGCGCGCCGCCGCGGCGACGGCCTCGTACTTCGGCATGGCGGCCAGCTATCGCGGCTTTCGCTTTCCGGTCCTGATCGGCGGCCTGCCCTCCGGCGACGGGGTGGTGTTCGCCACGGCCGGAGACCGGATCGAGGGCCTGACCCTGCCGGCGATCAGCGGCCCGACCCTGGCGATCGTCGTCAATCCGCGCGATCCGTCGAGCGCCCTGTTGCTGGTGCTGGGCCGCAACCCAGCGGAGATGCGCGACGCGGCCCTGTCCCTGGCCGTCGCCGCCAAGGGGCTGGCGGGTCCGGTCGCGACCCTGGGCCCGCCCAGCCTGGCCGTGCGCCAACCCTATGACGCGCCGCGCTGGCTGCGCACCGACCGCAAGGTGCGGCTGGGCGAGATCGTCGATCCCGCCACCCTGCAGACCGTCGGCCTGCCGCCGGCGCCGGTGAACGCCTCCTTCCGCGTTGCCCCGGATCTCTTCCTGTGGCCCCGCGGCGGCGCGCCGATGTCGCTGCGCTATCGCTACCCGATGGGCGCGTGGCTGAACCGCGCGGAGTCGCGCCTCGACGTCTCGCTGAACGACCGCTACCTGAAGTCCTTCAAGCTGGATCGCCAGACCGGGGCCGACAGTTTCCGCACCCGGCTGATGCGGGGCTTCACGCTCAACGAGCAGGATGTTTCGCTGCCGCCCTATCAGCTGTTCGGCCAGAACGAGCTGCAGTTCTATTTCGACCTCAAGGGCCACAAGACCGAGGCCTGCCAGGGTCAGCAGCCGACCAACGTGCGCAGCGGGATCGATCCGGACACCACGATCGACCTGACCGGCGGCCATCACTACACCCAGCTGCCGAACCTGGCCTTCTTCGCCAGCGCGGGCTTCCCCTTCACCCGCATGGCCGACCTGTCGAAGACCGCGGTGGTGATGGCGCCCAACGCCGGGACCAACGAGATCGAGGCGTTCCTGGGCCTGATGGGCCGTTTCGGCGACGCGACGGGCGCGCCGGTCACCCGCCTGCGCATCGTCCGCGACGGGGACGAGGCGGCCCTGCGCGACCACGACGTGCTGCTGATCGGCCCGACCAGCCTGCTGACCGGGAACGAACGCCTGGCGAGCAGCGCGCCCTTCTCGGTGGAGGGTTCGCGCCTGCGTCTGCGTCTGGCCAGCTTCCGCGACCGGGCCTTCTCGATGCTGGGCACGCCGCTGGACGATGGGCAGCGGGGAGCGGCCGACGAGGTCCTCGTCAACGCCGAGACCTTCAGCGGCATGACCAGCTTCCGCTCGCCGTTCGGTGGCGACCGGGTGGTGGTGGCCCTGCTGTCGGACCGCACCGAACGCCTCCCCCAACTCGTGCAACGGCTGGCCGATCCCACCCAGAACGCCGAGGTGAAGGGCGACCTGGTCGTCGAGTCCGACAACACCCTTTCCAGCTTTCGCGTCGGATCGACCTTCTGGGCCGGGACGATGCCGTACATCTATCGCGCCGCCTGGTGGCTGAGCCGCCACCCGGTGCTGCTGGCCCTGGCCCTGGCCGGCGCGGTCCTGGTGCTGGCCGGACCGATCTTCCTGCTGCTGAGGGCGCATGAGCGGCGACGGCTGAAGGGCGCCGAAGGGCCATGAGCTCCCGCCGCCTCCTTCCCTGGCTGCTGGCCGGCGTCGCGGCGACCTCCGTGCTCGCGCCTCAGGCGGCGCCGGCGCGGCAATCCGCTCAGGAAGGCGTGAACGCCCTGGTCCGCCAGGCGGCGTTCTGGCGCGAGCGCGGCCGCAAGGACCTGGCCGGCCAATCCCTCCAGCGCGCCCTGGCGGCCGATCCCAACAATGCCGACGCTCTCGCGGCCATGGCCCGCTACGCCCGCGAGGATGGCGACATCGCCGGCGCCGAACGCTGGACCGCCCGGCTGCGGAGGGCGGCCCCCAACGATCCTCGGTTGCGGCAGCCGGCGGCTCCGGTCGCCGCCGCCCAGCCCCGCGTGGGCGAACCGCGCCGCCCGGCCGCTCCCCCGCCGGCGCCTCAGCCCGCGCC
>NZ_JBFUAW010000033.1:0-84859 GCF_056406095.1 Caulobacter sp. P1_D6
GCGCAAACGCCGTCCGCTCCCGTCGGCGCTCCGCGCTCAAGATCATGCGGATCAACATCACCAAGGAAAAGCAGCGTCAGACCTTCCAGTACGACAACGCCGCCTTCACCCTCTACGACCCGGGCGCCACCTATCTGATCGGCATCCGCGGCCAGTTCTAAGACCTGACGCGAAACCACCTTCCTTCGCGTTTCCCCAACGGCGTGTCTTCGGACACGCCGTTTTTTTATGCCCGCCACCTGACCACCATCTTGGATTGACCAACAACAACAAGACGCGTCAAGGTTGCCTGTCGATCGAAGAGCAAGGGAGGGGCGAGATGAGGCTGGGCATACCCGTCTACGAGGGGGTCGACCTGCTGGACGCCACCGGTCCGGCCGAGATGTTCTACTGGGCCGGCAAGAACCAGCCGCTCGAGACCCTGATCCTTTCCGAGGACGGCGGTCCGGTGACGGCGATGAACGGCATCCGCTTCGAGGCCCACGCCAGCTTCGCGGAGGTTCCGGCCCTGGACGTGCTGTGGGCGCCCGGCGGCGATCCCAAGGTGCTGGGCCAGATCATGAGCGATCCCTGCTCGCCCTACCTGGCCTATCTGCGCCAGGTGGCCGAGGACGCGACATGGGTATGCTCGGTGTGCGAGGGCGCGCTGTTGCTGGCCCAGGCGGGCCTGCTGGACGGGTATAAGGCCACGACGCACTGGGCGTTCATCGCCTGCCTGCAGAGCTTTTGCGAAATCGACGTCGACACCAGCAATCCGAGCTTCGTGGTGTCGGGCAACCGGCTGACCGGCGGCGGCATCTCGTCAGGGCTCGACGAGTCCCTGCAGCTGATCATGATGCTGTTCGGCCAGGCGGCGGCCGAGTACGTCCAGGTTCAGACCCAGTACTTCCCCGACCCGCCGGTGATGGGGACCATTCCCCCCACCCCGGCGTGCCCGGTGATCTGGTCCTGACGCGTTAGCCGCCGCCAGGCGCGTAGGGGAAGCTCTGGCCTTCGTAATAGTCCAGCGAATGGGCCGGAGCCGCCTCGCCGGCCGGCAGCGGCAGGCCCGAGAAGGTCTGGAAGTAGGCGATAGAGGCGTCACGCCACCACTGGGCCTCGTTGCGCTGGATGGCCAGGAAGTCGGCGACCTGGGCATGGCGCTCGGGGTCGACATAGGGGGCCAGGCCCGCCCAGGTCTTGCCCATGCCGTCCACCGTGGCCACGCCGCGCGAATAGTGGGTGACCATGCCGTCCCACAGGGTCTGGCCGGACTTCAGCTTGTAGGTCCACGGCAGGTGGTGGAACCACAGCAGTTCCTTCTCGTCGACGGTCTTCAGGTCCGAGAAGCGCTTGGCGACGACCGGGGCGTACTGAGCGGTGGCGTTGCTGCCCGTGGCGGTGCGGTCGAAGCCGATCCCGTCCTTGCCGGCCTTGGCGTAGTAGACGCTGGTCCAGTCAGCGCGCGGCCCGCCCGTCACCCAGGGACCCGGACCGTAGTGGTGACTGCGGCCCATCTGGTGGTGCAGGCCCAGCGGGGTCATGTAGTCGACCGCCGCCTCGCGCGAACCCATCATCATGTCCACGGTCGGCGCGACGAAGCGCGGATCGGTCGAGAAGGTCATCTTCGCCCAGTCGGCGGCGATGTCCTTGGTCGAGGCTTCGGGATCCCAGGCCAGGCGGCCGAAGACGTACCAGTTGGCCTGGTCGAACTGCGAGCCCGACCAACTTCTGTCGCGGCCGATGTTCGAAACCCCGGCCATCAGGGTCAGGGGACGATTGTCCAGCCCGCCGTCCACCACCTTGGCCACGGTGGAGCCCGCGCCGTGGGCGTAGGTGTCCGACTTCAGGGTCTCCTCGAAGAGCGGGCCCAGATAGACCAGGTGGGTGGCGAAGCCGAGGTATTCCTTGGTGATCTGGAACTCCATGCCGAGGTTGGTCTTGGGCATGGCGCCGAACAGCGGGTGGAACGGCTCGCGCGGCTGGAAGTCGATCGCCCCGTTCTTGACCTGGACGATGACGTTGTCGCGGAACTGGCCGTCGAACGGCTTGAACTCGCTGTAGCCTTGCTTGGCGCGGTCGTCCGGCTGTTCGTGCGAATAGACGAAGGCCCGCCACATCACGATGCCGCCGTGCGGCCCAACAGCGTCGGCCAGCATGTTGGCCCCGTCGACATGGGTGCGGCCGTAGTCCTGCGGGCCGGGCTGGCCTTCCGAATTGGCCTTCACCAGGAAGCCGCCGAAGTCGGGAATGACCTTGTAGATCTCGTCGGCCTTGGCCTTCCAGAAGGCGCGCACGCCCGGGTCCAGCGGATCGGCGGTCTTCAGGCCGCCGATCTCGATCGGGGCCGAGAACCGGGCCGACAGATAGACCTTGATGCCGTAGGGGCGGAACACGTCGGCCAGGGCGCCGGCCTTGGCGATATAGGGCGCGGTCAGGCTGTCGGCCTTGGCGTTGACGTTGTTCAGCACCGTGCCGTTGATGCCGATCGAGGCGTTGGCGCGGGCGTAGTCGACGTAGCGGGGATCCTTGTAGTCCGGCAGCTTCCACCAGTCCCACAGCGAGGCGCCGGCGTAGCCGCGCTCGACATGGCCATCCAGGTTGTCCCAGTGGTTCAGCAGGCGGTGATTGACCTTGGGGGTCGACAGGACGTCCAGTTTGTCGACGCCCTGCCCCGTCTGGACCAGGCGCAGATAGGCGAACACGCCGTACAGCACGCCGACGTCGCTGTTGGCGGCGATCACCGTGGTCTTGCCCCCCTTTGAGTCTTGGAGGGTGCGAATGAGATAGCCTTCCTCGCCCGCGCCCTTCAGCGGCAGGTTCAGGGCCGCGACGGCGGGCGAGCCGGTGGGGGTGCCGAGCAGAATCGAGGGGCCGTCCGAGGACGGCGCGCCGCCGACCAGGCCGTCCAACCCGCGCTGCAATTCGGCGCGCGCGATCTTCAGCGTGGGAGTGTCGGCGCTGGGCGCGATCGCCCGGACCGCGGGACGCTGGGCCGCCGGCAACGGCCGATAGCGCAGCCACAGGTCATAGCCGTCTTCGGCATGAGCCACTGAAGCGCCCAGGGACGCCGAGAACAAGCCCGCCGCTAGGCAGACCCCACGTACGAAGGACACAAGACGCATGTTTTCTCCCTGGCGACAGCATGCCGTGCGACGCGAGGGGGCGCGACGGTCTTGATCCTGTGATACCGCTACCTTGGGCAAAGGTCGAGACACTGTGACACCAGTGGTCAGACCAATAGGTTGACAACCGCGCCGCCTGATTTAGACCGATACCGCTACCATCCGATTTTTGCCGATCGGGTCAACGAAAGCGTCACATGCCAAAGATCACCGCCGCCAGAGTCATCGTCACGTGCCCAGGGCGTAACTTCGTCACCCTGAAGATCGAGACCAGCGACGGCGTCCACGGCGTCGGCGACGCCACGCTGAACGGCCGCGAGCTGGCCGTCGCCAGCTATCTGACCGATCACGTCATCCCCTGCCTGATCGGGCGCGACGCCCATCAGATCGAGGACATCTGGCAGTACCTGTACAAGGGCGCCTACTGGCGTCGCGGTCCCGTGACCATGGCCGCCATCGCCGCCGTCGACATGGCCCTGTGGGACATCAAGGCCAAGATCGCCGGCCTGCCGTTGTACCAACTGCTGGGCGGCGCCTGCCGCACCGGCGTGATGGTCTACGGCCACGCCAACGGCGCAACGATCGAGGAGACCCTCGACAACGCCCAGGCCTATGCCGAGAAGGGCTACAAGGCCATCCGCCTGCAGTCGGGCGTGCCCGGGCTGAAGGGCGTCTACGGCGTCTCCAAGGACAAGTTCTTCTACGAACCCGCCGACGGCGACCTGCCGACCGAAAGCCTGTGGTCGACCGAGAAGTACCTGCGCAGCGCGCCGGGCCTGTTCGAAGGCGCCCGCGACAAGCTGGGCTGGGACCTGCACCTGCTGCACGACGTGCACCATCGCCTGACGCCCATCGAGGCGGGCCGCCTGGGCAAGGATTTGGAGCCCTATCGTCCGTTCTGGATGGAGGACGCCGTCCCCGCCGAGAACCAGGCCAGCTTCCGCATCATCCGCCAGCACACCACCACGCCGCTGGCCGTGGGTGAGATCTTCAACTCGATCTGGGACTGCAAGCAGTTGATCGAGGAACAGCTGATCGACTATATCCGCGCCACCGTGGTGCATGCCGGCGGCCTCACCCACCTGCGCAAGATCGCCAGCTTCGCCGACCTGCACCACGTGCGCACCGGCTGCCACGGCGCGACCGACCTGTCGCCGATCTGCATGGCCGCGGCCCTGCACTTCGACATGTCGATCCCCAATTTCGGCATCCAGGAATACATGCGCCACACCGAGGCGACCGACGCGGTCTTCCCGCACGCCTACACGTTCAACGACGGCATGCTCCACCCGGGCGAGACGATCGGCCTGGGTGTCGATATCGACGAGGCTGAAGCCGCCAAGCACCCCTACAAGCGCGCCTACCTGCCCATCGCCCGCCGCGAGGACGGCTCGATGCACGACTGGTGATCCGTCGCGGGAGGTCAAATCGAAAGGTTTGACCTCTTGGAGGCAAAATTGGCCCCACCAGCCAAGTCGGCTATGCTATCGCGAGTCCTGAGGGCGGCCCCGCCGCCGGAAAACTGACGAAAGCACATGGCCGAGAACGTCAAGCTCTACCGCCGCATCGCCGACTCGATCGCCGAGGCCATCGAGGGCGGCCAGTACAAGCTTGGCGACCGCCTGCCCACGGAACGCGAGCTGGCCGAGCAGTTCGGCGTCAGCCGCCCCACCCTGCGCGAGGCGATGATCGCCCTGGAAATGCTGGGCATGATCGAGGCCCGTCACGGCCTGGGCATCTATGTCACCGGCGACGTCCGTCCGGTCACCCCGGCCAGCGCCGAGCCCGCGTTCGAGATCGGGGCGTTCGAGCTGATCGAGGCCCGCCGCCTGTTCGAGGGCGAGGCCGCCGCCCTGGCCGCCACCGCCATCACCGACGACCAGATCCAGGAACTCGAGGCGCTGATGGAGCGCATGGCCCGCGAGGAGGAGATCCAGGGCGAGGACGCCGACCGCGAGTTCCACATGGTCATCGCCCGCGCCTCCGGGAACGGCGCGATCATCGCCACCATCGAGAACCTGTGGGACTGGCGCAACCGCTCGGCCTTGGCCCGCAACATCCTGACCCGCGCCCGCGGCATGGGGCTGGAGCCCCGTATCGTCGAGCACCGCCGGGTGTTCGAGGCCCTGAAGGCCCACGACCCCGCCGCCGCGCGGCAAGCGATGCGCGACCACCTGGAACGGGTCATCGACCATCTGCTGCACGCCACCGAGACCGAGGCCGTGGAGCGGGCCAAGCAGGAAACCGGCGCGAGACGCAGCGCCATCGCCAAGCGCGTCGCCATCTGACAACGCCATCGCGGCTCATCTGGAGGCGGTCATGTTCGGTTTGATCCTGATGCTGCAGACGGCCCCGATCCAGGACGCGTCCTCCCCCGTCGACTCGGTGACGGTCTCCCCCGAGAAACAGGCGACCCAGCGGATGCCGCTGTGGGCCGAGAAGATCCAGCCCAAGGACTGGCCGTTCATCGGCGGCGTCGAGGACCGCTCGATCCTGGTGTTCGCCAAGACCGCCGCCACGCCGGCCGGATCGACCTATCCGCAGGTCTGGATCCGCAACGAGTACAGCGCCGTGCAGACCGACGCCGCCGACGGAGTCGCGCTGGCGCCCTATCGTTCGGAAAAGCTGGTCGAGGAAGTCGACTGCGCCAGGCAGCTGTTCCGCAGGCTCAAGACCTACCGCCACAGCGACAACAACCTGGAAGGCTCGGCCCAGGCCCTGGGCTTCACCGAAGCGGCCTGGACCGCGCCCCAGCCCGACACCTTCGACGCCACGATCGTCCGCGACGCCTGCCTGTAGACGAGCCTCTCCAGGGCTCGTCCAAAGCCCCCTCGATCACTCCGCGGCGATCCGCTGAGCGCTCCACCGATGCTCCGGCACGGGCAGCCCAAGGTGGCCGCGCAGCGTGTCTTGCTCGTACTCGGTGCGGAACAGGCCCTTGGCCTGCAGCAGCGGCACCACCGTCTCGCGGAACTTGGCGAAGACGCCCGGCCTGTCGACGCGCAGGATGAAACCGTCCACCGCCTTGCCGACGAACCAGCGCTCGATCTCGTCGGCGATGGTCTGGGGCGAGCCGACGAAATCCGAACGCCAGCGCCCGAACCGTTCGGCGGTCTGGCGCAGCGTCAGCTTTTCTTCCTGGGCGATCCGGACGATCCGCTCGGCGCGTCCCTTGTAGCTGTTGAGGCTGAGGTTGCTGACGTCCGGGAAAGGCCCGTCGATCGGGTACTTGCGGAAGTCGTGGTAATTGAACGCCCGACCCAGTTCGACCAGCGACTTGTCTATCTCGCGGCCGCCCGCGAGCGCCTCGGCCAGGGCCTGGGCCTCCTCGTCGGTGTCGGCGATGATCGGGGCCAGGCCCGGCAGGACGCTGATGTGGTCCGGGTCGCGACCCAGCGCGGCGGCGCGGGCCTTCAGGTCGGCATAGTATTCGACGGCCTCCTCGAACGTCTCGACGCCGGCGAACACGCCCTCGGCGATCTGCGCGCCGAGGTCCCGGCCCGCGCCGCTGACGCCGGCCTGGAAGATCACGGGCTGGCCTTGCGGCGAACGGCTCAGCGCCAGCGGCCCGGCGACGGAGAAGAACCTGCCCCTGTGGTTCAGGGCGTGCTGCTTGGTCTTGTCGAGGAAGACGCCGGCGGCCTTGTCGCGCGGGAAGGCGTCGTCCTCGTAGCTGTCCCACAGCCCCTGGACGACATCGACGAACTCGCCCGCACGCTCGTAGCGCTCGCCATGCTCGAAGTGCTCTTCGCGGCCGTAGTTCTTCGAGGCGCCTTCCAGGCCCGTCGTCACCACGTTCCAGCCGGCGCGCCCCTTGCTGATGTGGTCCAGCGAGCCGAACTGGCGGGCCACGTTGTAGGGCTCCCAGTAGGACGTGGTCAGGGTGCCGACCAGGCCGATCTTCGAGGTCGAGACCGCCAGGGCCGACAGCAAGGTCAGCGGCTCCAGCCGGTTGAGGAAGTGCGGCGCCGTGTCGGGGGTGATGAACGGACTGTCGACGATGAACACCAGGTCGAACTTGGCGGCCTCGGCCAGCCTGGCGTTGTCGATGTACCAGTTGATG
This sequence comes from Caulobacter sp. P1_D6, assembly GCF_056406095.1. Lineage (NCBI taxonomy): Bacteria > Pseudomonadati > Pseudomonadota > Alphaproteobacteria > Caulobacterales > Caulobacteraceae > Caulobacter > Caulobacter sp. P1_D6. Next base: position 7,168 of record NZ_JBFUAW010000033.1, read on the forward strand.
TCGATGCTGGCGTCGCCGGCCAGGTCGGGGTCGCGCCAGCTGGCGTGATCCATGCCCACCCCGCCCAGGATCGCGCCGAGTTTGAGTTGCCGGATGGGTTGCTGAGTCATGGTCAAGGCCTCGCGTTTGAAGCCTGAAGCTAGGACGCGGCGCGCCGGCGATGATAACGAGCACTCCTCAAGAGCCCGATGATCGACTTTAAACTGACGCAGAAAAGACCAACGATATCAGTCGATAGAGGCTTTTCTTGCGGCGACTGGAGGAAAACTGGGGGCGGCCGCCTCTACAGCCCCTGCCCCTTCAGCACGTCGGGATCGACCGCCAGGCCGTAGAGATAGTGATGGCGCGAGGCCGAGCCGCGCTTCAGCGCCTTCAACTGGGCGTTCTGCTCGTCGGTCAGCTTGAACGGCCGATAGCCGCGACCGCGCAGGCAGGACTCCAGCACGGGCTCCAACTGGTCGGCGACGTTGTTCCAGATGCGGTACTGGTTGCGCTTGGAGCTTTCCATCACCTCGAAGACGTCCCCGCCGTCGAAGGCGAAAACCTGGTCGACCGTGGCCACGGAAACCGGCGCGGTGTTGCCGGCGATATAGGCGCATTCGACCACGTCGGTGCGGTACTGCAGGAACGGGATTCCGGGCTTGCCCCAGCTCTGGCGATCGGGCGCGGACTGGGCCTGGGCGACGCCGGCCAGGGACGCGAAAAGCCCGGCGGCGGCCAGGATCGAGAACGATCTTGAAGGACGCATCATCGGCCTCCTCGTTTCGCTGAGACTAACCTCCTCCGGGCCTCCGGGCCACCTCCCCCAGAGGGGGAGGATTTACGCCGCGGATGCTCTCCTTCCGGGGGAGCTGTCGCGAAGCGACCGAGGGGGCTTCGCCGCCTAGACGACCGTCAGCGTCGCCGGCTTCAGTTGCGCCGAGTTCGGGCCCGACAGCAGGGTGAACTTGCCTGGCTCGACGACGCGCTTCATCTCCAGGTTCCACAGCGACAGGTCCAGCGGCGACACCTCGAAGGTGACCGTGGTCTTGGCGCCGGGCGCCAGAGTCACGCGCTTGAAGTGCTTCAGCTCCAGCAGCGGACGGGTCACCGAGGCGGCCTCGTCGTGGATGTAGAGTTGGACCACCTCGTCGCCGGCGACCTTGCCGGTGTTGGTCACGTCGACCTCGACCTTGACGCTCTCGTTGGTCCCGATGCTGGTCTTGACCGGACGCGGGGCCGAGATGTCGAAGGTGGTGTACGAGAGGCCGAAACCGAACGGATAGAGCGGCGTCGTCTCGTCGAACAGGTAGCCGCGACGGGCCGTGGGCTTGCGGTTGTAGTAGATCGGCAGCTGGCCCACGTCGCGGGCGATGCTGACCGGCAGCTTGCCGCCCGGGTTGGCCCGGCCGAACAGGATGTCGGCGGCGGCGTTGCCGGTCTCCTGGCCCAGGTACCAGCCCTCGACGATGGCGTCGGCGCGTTCGGCCAGCAGGTTGATCGACAGCGGCCGGCCGTTCAGCAGGAACACCACCGTGGGCTTGCCCAGGTCGAAGATCGCCTTGGCCAGGTCGTTCTGCTGCCCGATCAGGTCCAGGCTGTCGCGGTCGCCCAGGTGGTTGTCGGCCCAAGCCTCGCGGCTGGTCTGCTCGTTGTCGCCCAGCACCATGACGATGACGTCGGCTTGCTTGGCCACCTCGACGGCCTCGGCGATCAGCTTGGCGTTGACGGCCGGGTCGACCAGCTTGACCTCGTCCTGGGCCCAGATGCGGGCTTCGGTGATCCGCACGGCCTCGGCGTAGTCCAGCGTGAAGCCGCTCTTCTTGGCCTCTGCCTGCAGGCCCTCGTAGATCGACACCACGTGGCGCGGCACGTCGCTGTAGCCGCCGATCGGGGTGTCCTTGGCGTGGGTGCCCAGCAGGGCCAGGCGCTTGAACTTGCCGGGGTCGAGCGGCAGCACGCCCTTGTCGTTCTTCAGCAGCACCACGGCCTTGCGCGCAGCTTCACGCGCCAGGGCGACGGCTTCCGGCGTGGCGGTCTTGGCGTCGGCGGTCTTCTCGTCGGCGTAGGGGTTCTCGAACAGGCCGCCCTCGAACTTCATCGCCAGGACGCGCTCGACGGCCTGGTCGACGGCGGCCTGCGGAATCCGCCCCGCCTTCACCAGTTCCGGGATCAGCGCATAGGCTTCGCCGTCCGGCAGCTCGACGTCGACGCCGGCGTTCATGGCCATCACCGCCGTGTCGCCCAGGTCGTCGGTCAGCTTGTGGCGGGCGCTCAGTTCCTTGATCGCGAAATAGTCGCTCTGCACCGAGCCCTTGTAGCCCCACTCCTTGCGCAGGATGTCGGTCAGCAGCCAGCGGTTGGCATGCGAGGGCACCCCGTCGATCTCGTTGTACGACGGCATGACCGAGCGGACCGGCAGCTCCTTCACCGCCCGTTCGAAGGGCGGGAAGAAGTTCTCGCGCAGCGTCCGTTCGGCGATCTGGGCCGGACCGACATTGGTGCCGTTCTCGGGCTGGCCGTGGCCGGTCATGTGCTTGAGGGTGACGAACACCTTGTCGGGGGCCAGCGGCAGGGTCTTGCCCTGGAAGCCGCGGATCGCCGCCAGGCCGATCTCGGCGCACAGGTGCGGGTCTTCGCCGTAGGTCTCCTCGATGCGGCCCCAGCGCGGGTCGCGGGCCACGTCGACCACGGGGGCCAGGGCGATGTTCGAACCCCGGGCGCGCATCTCGCGGGCGGCGACCGCGAAGATCTTCTCGGTCAGGTCGGTGTCGAAGGTCGAGGCCAGGGCGATGGCCTGCGGGAAGCTGGTGGCGTCGCGGGCGACGTAGCCGTGCAGGGCCTCGTCGTGCATCAGCATCGGGATGCCCAGGCGGTTCTTTTCCATCGCCCACTTCTGGGCGGCGTTGATGTAGCGGGCGGTTTCCTTGGCGTTGCGGCCGATCGAACCGTCCTCGGCGCCGGCGGCGGCGCCCACGACCGTGGCGGGCTTCAGGCCCCGGCGGTCGGTCGGGCGCGAGATCTGGCCCAGGCCGTTGGGGAAGTTCTTGCTGGCCTCGGCGGGCGAGAAGTCGCCCTCGGGGGTCTGGATTTTGGCCTTGGTCAGCCAGATGCCGACCAGCTGGGCGGCCTTTTCTTCCAGCGTCATGCGCGAGAGCAGGTCGCGGACGCGCAGTTCGACCGGCTGGGTCGGATCCTTGTAGAGCGCCTTGCCAGACCCTTGGGCAGCCGGAGCGGCGGCGCGGGCGATGGTCGAGGTCGCGGTGGCCAAGGCGGCCAGGCTGACGCCGAGCGTGCGGCGGGTGACGGTCTGGCTCATGATTTCTTTCGCTTCCCCACGATGGAACGGACCGTCGAACGGACGGTGGCGGCGTTGCTCGCCGACGTTGGACGACAGTATGGAAGGTGAGGTCTGACCACTCAAGTTTTTTATGGTACCGGTCTCATTTCCTCGCCTAGGATTGGGCGAACGGTAAGACCCATCGTCGGACGGGCTGGAGGAAACCTTGGATATCGGAAAACGCGCCCTGGTCGGGCTGGCGATCGCGCTGTCGATCGGCGCCGCCCCCATCTCGACGGCTCAGGCCGCGCCCGCCAAGGCGGAAAAGGCCGAGCGCTGGGTGGCCAGCTGGGCCACGTCCCAGATGATCCCGGCGGCCAAGGACGCCCTGCCCGCCGCCGATGTCACCGATGGGACCCTGCGCCAGAGCCTGCGGCTCAGCACCGGCGGCGGCAAGATCCGCGTGCGGCTGTCCAACGCCTTCGGGACCGAGCCGCTGAAGCTGTCGGGCGCCCATGTCGCCCTGGCCGCCGCGCCCGGCTCGGCCCGCATCGAGCCGGCCAGCGACCGGGGCCTGACCTTCTCCGGCCGCCCGGAGGTGACCATTCCGGCCGGAGCCGAATACCTGTCCGATCCGATCGACTTCCCGGCCGCGCCCCTGGCGAACCTGGCGATCACCCTGCGCTTCGACGGCGCGCCGCCCGCCCAGCAGACCAGCCATCCGGGCTCGCGCACCACCTCGTGGTTCGGGGCCGGCGACCAGTTGGCGGCCGCCGAGCTGACCGGCGGCAAGTCGATCGACCGCTGGTTCGTGATCTCGGGCGTCGACGTGCAACGCGCCGCCGGCGCCAGCCTGGTGACGTTCGGCGACTCGATCACCGACGGCTACGGCGTCACCACCAACGGCAACAACCGCTGGCCCGACATCCTGGCCGCCCGCCTGCAGGCCGATCCGCGCACCAAGGGCGTGGGCGTGCTGAACGCCGGCATCGGCGGCAACCGGCTGGTGCTGGACGGCCTGGGCCCCAACGCCATGGCCCGCTTCGACCGCGACGTGCTGAACCAGGCCGGCGTCAAGTACGTGATCCTGCTGGAGGGGGTGAACGACCTGGGCACCCTGACCCGCGAGCAGCCGGCCAGCCCCGACGCCCACGCCGCCCTGGTGGTCCGGATGACCACCTCCTACGACCAGATGATCCGCCGCGCCCGCGAGCGCGGCATCAAGATCTACGGCGCCACCGTCATGCCCTACGGCGGGTCGGGCTATTACCACCCCGACGCCGTCAACGAGCAGGACCGCCAGGCGATCAACGCCTGGATCCGGACGCCCGGCCGCTTCGACGCGGTGATCGACTTCGACAAGCTGATGGCCGACCCGGCCAATCCCAACAAGCTGTCGCCCGCCTACGACTCCGGCGATGGCCTGCACCCGTCGCTGGCCGGCTACAAGGCCATGGCCGACGCGGTGCCGCTGGACCTGTTCACGCGCTGATCGGGTCTCGCGCCATGCCGAACGGACATGGCGCGAGATCGGTTCGGCATTGGCCCGAACCCGCTCTCGGGCGCACCCTCCCCGCTCAAGATCGCGCCAAGGCGATCGGACGGGGAGATTGGACGATGGAGAAATCCCGGGGCTGGCGCCGTGTCGCGACCGCCGCCGCGCTGGCGATGGCGACGCTCGCGGGCCAGGCCCACGCCGCCTCTCCGCCCCCGGCCATCGCCGACGTCGGGACCTTCTTCGTCGGCGGGCGCTACGCGGCCGACGGCAAGGTCATGACCGGCCAGGCCCACATCCTCTACCTGACGCCCGCCAAACGCCTGCACAAGACGGCGTTGGTGTTCATTCCCGGCGCGGGCCAGACGATCACCAACTTCCTGTCGGCGCCGGACGGTCGCCCGGGCTGGGCCAGACAGTTCGTCGACAAGGGCTGGGCGGTCTATCTGATGGACCAGCCCGGACGCGGCGCCTCGGGCTACAACCAGGCCGCCTACGGCCCCGCCAATCGCCAGCCGCCGGACTTCGTCGCCAAGCGCTTCACCGCCCCGCAGGACTTCGCCCCGCAGGACGGCCAACCCCAGGGCTGGCCCCAGGCCAAGCTGCACAATCAGTGGCCCGGAACCGGCCCGGGAAGCGGCAAGCCGGGCGACCCGATCTTCGACCAGTTCTACGCCTCGCAGGTCTCCAGCGCGGCCGGCGGGGTCTCGGCCAAGCTGGTGGCCGAGGCGGGCGCGGCGCTGCTGGACAAGATCGGCCCCGCCGTGGTGATCACCCATTCGCAATCGGGCGCGTTCGGCTGGGCGATCGGCGAGGCGCGGCCGGACCTGGTCAAGGCGATCGTCGCGGTCGAGCCCAGCGGTCCGGCCTTCTTTGGCGCCCCGCCGCCGTGGGGCGACAGCGACCCGGACAAGCTGTCGCGGCCCTGGGGCCTGACGACCACGCCCCTGGCCTACGCCCCGCCGCTGACCGATCCCGCCGACCTGGCCAAGGTCCAGGAGGCCGCGCCGGAACGCCCCGACCTGGTGCGCTGCTGGCTCCAGGCCGAGCCGGCCCGCAAGCTTGTGAACCTGTCGCGCTTCCCGGTCATGATCCTGATGTCCGAAGCCTCGTACCACGCCGGCTACGACCACTGCACCGCGCGCTACCTGACCCAGGCGGGGGTCAAGACCGACCTGGTGCGGATGGCCGACCATGGCCTGCACGGCGACGGCCACATGCTGATGCTGGAGAAGCACAGCGCCCAGGCCGCGGCGCTGATCGAGACCTGGCTGGACGCGCGGAAGCTGGATTGAGCCCAGGTCGGGCCCAAGTCGGGCCATGCCCGTTCGGCATGACCTTGGCCGGCATCGGCATGGGCGTCCGGCCGCCTCCCGCCCTAGACTGCGCCGCCGCCAGCGACGCGCAGCCGTCGCGACGAACCTTGGGGAAGACCGACCGATGAAGAGCTCGACCGCGCGCCGCCTGATGATCGCCACCGCCGGGCTCGCCGCCCTGATGGGGGCCACCTCCGCCCACGCCCAGTCGGTCAACCGCTTCCCCGACAAGGTCTGCGACGTGCGCGACCACGGGGCCGGCGGCACGCGGATCTGGTTCGACACCGAGGCCTTCCAGGCCGCCATCGACGCCTGCGCGGCGGCCGGCGGCGGCACGGTGCGGGTGGTGCGGGGCGAATATCTGATTGGCCCGATCTGGCTGAAGTCCAACATCCGCCTGGAAATCCAGAAGGGCGCCGAGGTGCTGGCCGCCACCGACCCGGCCCTGTTCCCGCAGGGTGAACGGGCCGGCCTGATCAACGTCAAGGACGTCGACAACGTCGCCGTGGTCGGCGAGGGCCTGATCGACGGCCAGGGCGCGGTCTGGTGGGAGCGGATCCGGGCGATCTGGCGCGCCAACCCCAACTTCGCCACCGACGGCCAGGCCCGCCAGCAGCAGAAGGACGACCGTCCGCGCCTGATCCTGGTGTCGCACAGCACCAATGTCCGCTTCGAGGGCGTGCGGATCGAGAACTCGCCGTCGTTCCACCTGGTGCTCAACGACACCGACCACGTGACGATCGACCGTGTACGGATCACCGCCCCGTCCAGCGCCCCGAACACCGACGCCATCGACCCGATCAACAGCCGCCACGTGGCGATCACCAACAACGTCATCAGCGTCGGCGACGACATCGTGGCCATCAAGTCCAATGGGCCGGACGCGCGCTATCCGGACGCGGTGTCGTCCGACATCCTGATCTCGGGCAACACCATCCTGGCCGGTCGCGGCATCTGCATCGGCAGCGGGACCAGCGGCGGCGTCGCCCGGGTGCGGGTCGAGAACAACAGCTTCGAGGGCTCGATGTACGGCCTGCGGATCAAGAGCATGCGCGGCAAGGGCGGCAAGGTTCGCGACGTGGTGTTCAAGAACAACCGCATGAAGGAGGTGGAGACCCCGCTGGTCTTCACCAGCTACTACGAGTACCGGCCGCTGGACATCAAGGCGGCGAGCGCTCAGCTGAAGCCGGGCGGCTTCCTGCTGGGCAACCAGATCTGGCCCGGTCCCGACGACGCGGCCCAGCCCGTGGTCGCCGACAAGACGCCGGACATGGACGGGATCGTGGTCGACGGCCTGACCGCCACCGGCGCCGACTGGGCCGGCATCGTCGTGGGCCTGCCCGAACGGCCGATCGCCGGCTTCACCCTGCGCAACGTCAGCATCCAGGCCAAGCGCGGCCTGCTGGTCCGCAACGCGGCGGTGACGACGGCCAAGACGACCGTGGCCTCGGCGGACGGCGCGCCGTTCAAGATCGAGGCGGGCGGATCGGTGAAATAGTTCAAAAACCCGCTCATCCCGGCGAATGCCGGGACCCAGATCCTATAGCGGTGTCGATGATTGGAGCGGCTCGGCGCTCTTGGCGTCAGCTTCAAAGCCATTCCATCTGGGTCCCGGCATTCGCCGGGATGAGCGGATCAGAGGAGTGATGCCGATCATGCATGGCGGTAGGCCTTATCGGCATTGGCCGCAGACCTCTTAGCCGCCCTATTCTCTGCGGGCTTTGCCAACCGTGGCGGCCATGACCTCCACTGAAGCACCAGGGCGCCGACATCCCCCCGTCGGCGCCCTTCTTTTTTTCGGACGCCTGACGCGCGACCGACCTAGCGGGCTGCCAATCTAGCGCGCGGAAAGCTCGCTCCAGAACGCCTCGGCCGCCAGGCTCTGGCGGGCGGTCGGGCGGAACACCCGGATGTCGACCGGGATCTCCAGGTCCGCGCCGCCGGCCCGCACCAGCCGCCCCAGCGCCACCTCGCTCTCGACCAGACTGACCGGCAGCCAGGCCACGCCCCTGCCCTCGCGCGCCATGGTCATCAGGCTGGCCGCCAGCCGCGCCGAAAACACCGTGCGCAGCCCCTGGATGCGGTCGGCGAAGCGCTGGGCCTCGACGATCCGCCCAAGGCCCGACTCGTCGCTATAGGCCAGGTACGGCACGTCCTGCGCGCTGTCGGTCAGGCTCCAGCGCGGCGCGCCGTCGGCGTCCGGCGCGGTGAACGGGGCTAGGCCGTCCTGGCCGACCACCGCCGAGCGGAACTGGGCCCCGAAGCGGCTGGGGGCGGCGGCATGGTGATGGCACAGCAGGAACTGCGCCTCGCCGTGCATCATCAGCTCCTCGCAGGCCTGCATGCTGTCGGAGATCAGCCGGATCGGACCCATGTTCGTCCCGGCCTCCAGGTCGCGCATCCACTGCGGGAAAAAGGTGAAGGACAGGGCGTGGGTGGCGGCGAAACGCAGGGTGGCCGCCTCCTGCCCGCCGGCCTCGCGGCTCTCGCGGCGCAGCTGGATGATCCGGCGGATCAGCTCGTCGGCGCCGGTGCGGAACTGCTGGCCGGCGGCCGTCAGGGTGACGCCCGGAGTGGCTCGGTCGAACAGCGGCGTCCCCACCCAGTCCTCCAGCGCCCGCACGCGGCGGCTGAACGCGGGTTGGGTCACGTGCCGGTTTTCAGCTGCCCGCGAGAAGTTGCCCGTCTCGGCCAAGGCGACGAAATCTTCGAGCCAGATCAATTCCATAGATCATGCCTGTTGCGCATAGCGATCGCCGAGAACGGCATTGGCTCGCGATTTCCCGCGTGCCTAGGGTCCAGTCGCCAACTGGAGAACACCGTGCGTATCCTCGACATCCGCGAGAAGACCGTCTCAATCGCCTCGCCGATCGCCAATGCCTATATCGACTTCTCGAAGATGACTTGCTCGGTCGTCGCCGTCATCACCGATGTGGTGCGCGATGGCAAGCCGGTGATCGGCTACGGCTTCAATTCCAATGGTCGGTATGGCCAAGGCGCCCTGATGCGCGAGCGCTTCCTGCCGCGCCTGGCCGAAGCCGCCCCCGACAGCCTGGTCGATCACGACGCCGACAACCTGGACCCGTTCGCCATCTGGAAGACCCTGATGACGAACGAGAAGCCCGGCGGGCACGGCGAGCGCTCGGTCGCCGTCGGCACCCTGGACATGGCCGTCTGGGACGCCGTGGCCAAGATCGCCGAGAAGCCGCTCTACCGCCTGCTGGCCGACCGCTATCGCGGCGGCGCGGCCGACGACAAGGTCTGGGTCTACGCGGCCGGCGGCTACTACTATCCCGGCAAGGACGACGCCCAGCTGCAGGCCGAGATGCGCAGCTATCGCGACCGCGGCTACAAGCTGGTCAAGATGAAGATCGGCGGCGCGTCGCTGGACGTCGACCTGCGTCGCATCGAGTCGGTGCTGGAGATCGTCGGCGACGGCCAGAACCTGGCGGTCGACGCCAACGGCCGCTTCGACCTGGAAACCGGCATCGCCTACGCCGAGGCCCTGAAGCCCTACAAACTGTTCTGGTACGAGGAAGTCGGCGACCCGCTGGACTACGCCCTGCAGGCCGAGCTTTCCAAGCACTACGAGCTGCCCATGGCCACCGGCGAGAACCTGTTCTCGCACCAGGACGCCCGCAACCTGCTGCGCCACGGCGGCATGCGCCCCGATCGGGACTACCTGCAGTTCGACTGCGCGCTGTCATACGGCCTTGTCGAATATCTGCGAACGCTCGAGGTCCTCGACCAGAACGGCTGGTCGACGCGCCGGATCGTGCCGCACGGGGGGCACCAGATGTCGCTGAACATCGCCGCCGGCCTGCACTTGGGCGGCAACGAGTCGTACCCCGACGTCTTCAAGCCGTTCGGCGGCTTCGCCGACGGCATCTCGGTCGAGAACGGCCTGGTCGGTCTGCCCGACGTTCCCGGCGTGGGCTTCGAGGCCAAGTCGAACCTGATCGCCCTGATGCGCACCCTGACCGAAGACGTCACCCTGGCCAGCATCAAGGCGGCCTAGACAATCGACACGAAGATCTGGCGACACGACGATCCGGCGGCCCAACGCCGGACGATCCATCAAGGGGAAACGACCATTTCGACGCTCAAGAGACTGCTCTCCCAGATCTACGTCCAGGTGCTGATCGCCATCGTGATCGGCGCCCTGGTCGGTCTGTGGTTCCCCCACGTCGGGACGGCGTTGAAACCCCTGGCCGACGGCTTCATCAAGCTGATCAAGATGCTGCTGGCGCCGATCATCTTCGGCACCGTGGTGGTCGGCATGGCCAAGATGGGCGACCTCAAGGAGGTGGGCCGGATCGGCGTCAAGGCGCTGGTCTATTTCGAGGTGCTGTCGACGATCGCCCTGGTGGTCGGGCTGGTGGTGGTCAACGTGCTCAAGCCCGGCGAGGGCATGAACATCGACGCCGGCAACCTGGACGGCCACGCCCTGGCCGGCTTCACCGAGGCCGCCAAGGAACAGGGCGTCGTGCCGTTCCTGATGGACATCATCCCCACCACCCTGGTCGACGCCTTCGCCAAGGGCGCGATGCTGCAGGTCATCCTGCTGTCGGTGCTGATCGGCGCCGGGATCAGCCAGATGGGCGCGCGGGCCAAGCCGCTGGTCGAGATGATGGACCTGTTCCTGGAGGCGATCTTCAAGGTCGTCGGCATGGTCATGCGCCTGGCCCCGCTCGGCGCCGGCGCGGGCGTGGCCTTCACGATCGGCAAGTACGGGATCGGCACGCTGTGGTCACTGGCCCACCTGCTGATCGCCCTCTACGTCACCAGCCTGTTCTTCGTGGTCGTGGTGCTGGGCGGGGTGATGCGATCGGTCGGCCTGCCGTTCTGGTCCTTCCTGCGCTTCATCCGCGAGGAGATCTTCGTGGTGCTGGGCACCTGCTCGACCGAGGCTGTCCTGCCCCGCCTGATGCAGAAGTTGGAGGACATGGGCTGCGCCAAGCCGGTGGTCGGGCTGGTGCTGCCGACCGGCTACACCTTCAACGCAGACGGCACCTGCATCTACCTGACCCTGGCCACCGTGTTCGTCGCCCAGGCCACCAACACCCACCTGGGCCTGGCCGACCAGTTGGTGATCCTGGCGGTGCTGCTGCTGACCTCGAAGGGTTCGGCCGGTGTCGCGGGCGCGGGCTTCATCACCCTGGCGGCCACCCTGTCGACCCTGCACGCCGTGCCGGTCAGCGGCCTGGTCCTGCTGCTGGGCGTCGATCGCTTCCTCAACGAGGCCCGCGCCGTGACCAACCTGATCGGCAACAGCGTCGCCACCGTGGCCATCGCCAAGTGGGACGGCGCGCTGGACATGGACAAGGCCCGCGAGACTCTGGCGAGCCGAAACAAACCTGCAACGTCTTGATCTTAGCGTGGCTTTGAATGACACCGGTTTCCATAAAAGACTCGAAACGAGCGAATTTCAGGGAGGGGCGAATGGCCCGCGTACAACACACCCTCAAGGCCGCGCTGCTGCTGTCGGCCGCGCTGATCGTCGTTCCCGCTCTCGCCCTCGCCGCTGATGACAGCGGCCTGCTGTTCCACCTGACCGGCGACAAGGGCATGACCGCCGACGTCGCCGGCGGCGTGGCCGCCCCCAACTTCGCCGACAAGGTCAAGATCCAGAAGGACCCCGTCCACGGTGCCTATATCGAGGCGGCCGGCGACGAGACGCTCAGCTGGATGGCCCCGGGCAACATCTACGCCCAGCGCGGCACGCTCAGCTTCTACTGGAAGGCCCGCGATCCGGTCGGGACCACGCCCTTCCCGCTGTTCCGCGTCGGCTACGCCGACCACACCAGCTGGGACATGGCCTGGCTGCGCATCGACTGGAACGGCAAGGGCTTCGACGCCTTCGTCACCGACGACAACCTCTCGCGCGTGCGGGTCAGCACCACGGCCGCGGCGCCCAAGCCCGACCAGTGGATCCTGGTGACCTTCACCTGGGACGAGGCCAAGGGGATCGCCCTCTATATCGACGGCAAGCCGGTGGCCTCCAAGGCCCAGACGGCCGCCCTCGACGCCGGTCTGGACCAGTTCGGGCCGCACAGCCGGGTGATCTCGCCCCACCAGGTGCAGAGCGCCTACCAGTTCATCCGCGGCGGCGACGTCGACGACATCCGCGTCTACGACCGCGCCCTGGACGACGCCGCCGTGGCCGGCCTGGCCGCCGGCAAGGCGCCCGCTTCCGCCCCCGCGACCACCGACGCCAAGACCTGGCTCTACCGCTACGGCTGGAACCGCCCAGCCGATCCGCCGCCCTATCTGGCCGACGCCAAGACCGCGATCCGCAAGGTCGAATTCACCGACCAGTACGATCTGAAGGAGCGCATGAGCCTGGGCTCGGACGGCATCGCCGAGACCACCTGGCCCGGCGTCTACAACCGCTCGAAACTGCCCGGCCGCCACGACTATTTCGAGCTGCCCGACTGGAACGTCTATGTCGAGGGCGGCAAGGCGATCACCTTCACCCTGCCCGACGAGCCCTATAACCGCCTGGAGTTCCAGGGCGCGGCCTATGGGTCGCTGACCGCCATCGACGCGGCCGGCAAGGAAGCCCCGCTGGCCAAGCGCGCCAAGGGCGAGCTGCGCACGTTCAACCAGTTCGCGGCCCTGAAGGGCGGCAAGCTGCGCTTCGACAACGTGGTGCAGGAAACCCCGATCCAGGAGCTGGCGGCCTACAACGTCACCGCCGCCGCCGAGCCGGACGAGTTCACCCTCAGCTACGTCGTGCGCCCCGGCGCCGATCCGGCGACCTATCCCTCGCTGGACGAGTTGTCGACCTTCGTGAAGGGTCGGTACGCGGCCGGCGAGCGGACCATCGTCACCGCCCTGCCCGCCTCGGCCCCGAACAAGCCCCGCGCCGACGCGGCCGCCGCTCCGGGCCAGCCGATCGTCCACGTGCTGATCCCCGCCGACTTCCGTCAGAACCGCCCCGGCGGTCCGGTGGGCAAGTTCCAGTACGGCTGGCAGGGCGCCGACGTCGGCCTGGACGGCGTGGCGATCGACATCCCCGCCCTGAAGGTCAAGGCCACCCACGGCGAGCTGTTCCCGCTGAACATCAAGGTCAAGGACCCGCTGTGGCCGGGCCGCGACCTGATCGACGTCAACGTCTCGGTCAAGCCGGGCGAGGCCCGCACGGTCTATCTCGACACCCGCGACCGCCTGCTGCCGGAAGGCAAGAGCCTGTACCTGAGCATCGCCGGGGCCGGCGCCGACTTCGACGCCAGGCAACTGGACGGCATGGCCGTGCGCCTGAAGTTCAAGCCCTCGGCCGACGCCAAGGCCGAGCACGTCGCCGACCGCCTGGCCCAGGCGCGCGACAACCTGGCCTTCCTGGTCGAGGAGCACGACGTCTCCAAGCGCCTGGCCCGCTACGCGCGGCTGGATCTTGAGCTGTCGGACCTGCTGCGCGTCGACCCGACCAACCAGCACGGCCGCGAGATGTGGGCCGAGCTGAACCCCGAGCAGCCCGGCGTGCCGGTCACCCTGCCGGTCGCCCCGGCCGGCGTGCCCAAGTGGGCGTTCCTGCAGGTCGAGGATCTCAAGCGCGTCCGCAAGTTCATCGAGTGGTGGATCGACAAGCGCCAGGTCCCGTACGGCGACTTCGGCGGCGGCATCTCGGACGACAACGACCTGACCCAGCAGTGGCCGCCCCTGGCCCTGATGGGCGACATCCCCGACAAGACCACCGCCTCGCTGAACGCCCTGCTCGACGCGGCCTACAAGAACGACATGATCCCGAACGGCCTGTCGAAGATCAAGACCGACGAGCTGCACTCGTACGAGGAGGCGATCAACCTCAAGGCCGAGGCGATGTACACCAGCTACGGCGATCCCAAGATCGTCGAGCGGATGATGGAGACGGCCCGGGCCTATCCGATCGTGATGAACAAGGGCGAGGACGGTCACGTCCATCCGCTCAGCCGCTACTTCTCGGCCACCGACGTGTCGCGCGACGGGCCGTGGGGCTGGTCGCACCCCTATTCCTACCTGATCCTGCACCCGGGCATGCTGATCGCCGACTTCAACGGCGATCCCACCCTGCGCAAACTGATCACCGACCTCGCCGACGGCCACCTGGCCCACGGCAAGCAGGACCCGGACGGGACCTGGCGCTATCCCGAAGACATCAACGCCGCCACCGGCCAGTCGCGCGGCGAACTGGTCGGCAAGGGCCGCGGCAACGTCTCGGCCATGCAGCTGTTCTGGGCGGCCTACCGCTGGACCGGCGACGAGAAGTACCTGCGCCCGCTGCAGGGCCAGATGGCCCGGACCGGCCTGAAGGGCGTCGACGAGCTCAACAGCGACGTCATCGACATGCTGGGCCTGCGCGACGCTCAGACGCCCGGGCTCAAGTCGGCGATGGCCAAGGGCTCGGACGACCCGTTCCTGCTGTACGAAGCCTGGCGCTCGACCGGCGACACCGCCTATCTGGAAAAGGTCTACAGCGACGAGATCACCACCGCCGAACAGCGGATGTGGATGGTCACCGAGGCCCACTGGTGGTCGGACCGCGTCGAGCTGTTCAGCGAGATCCTGCAGCGCTCCCGCCTCGGCGGCATGGCCCTGGCCCGCAACCAGATGTTCCCCGGCCACCTGGTCAGCTGGCGGTTCGACACCCCGACCGCCGCCGAGGACGTCGGCATCCTGGTCACCGGCGGACAGAAAAGCTTCAAGGTAACCGGCTACAATCTGACCGGTCAGTCGATTCACGCGGTGATGACCGGGTGGGACGTCGCGGCCGGCCAATGGTCGGTGACCCGCGCGGTCGACGGGGCCGCCGAGCCGGCGGCTTCAGTGGCGTTCGAACGCACCACCGGCCTGGACGTGACCTTCGCGCCCGGCAAGACCACCACCTGGGAGTTCACCCTGCAGACCGCCGCCGCCACGCCCGTGACCGAACGTCCCGACCTCGGGATCGGCCGCGACGACGTCAAGGCCGGCAAGTCGGGCCTGACCGTCACCGTCCACAGCCTGGGCGCCAAGCCGGCCCCGGCCTCGGTGGTGGTGGTCGAGGACGCCTCGGGGAAGGAACTGGCGCGGGCGACCACGCCCGTCCTGCCCGCGCCGCTGGACCTGAAACCCAAGACCGCGCAGGTCGCCCTGAAAGCCGGCTGGAAGGCCGGTTACCGGGTCCGCATCCTCACCCTGGCCGGCGCGCCGGAGATCACCCAACTCAACAATATCGTCACAGCCCCTTGATTTAGCTTGGAGACCCCGGAGCGGACGCGCTCCGGGGGCGTTGCTTAGCCCATGGCCGAAACCCTCACCGTACCCCGCGACCTCGTGCAGCGCCTGCGCGCCCGGCTGCCCGCCGTGACGCGCGAGCACCTGTTCGATTGCTACGCGATCAGCGAAACCACCTGGACCAAGCTGCGCGACGGCAAGCCGATCAAGCGCTCGACGCTCGAGCGCATCCTGCAGCGCTACGAAAGGTTGCTGTCCCACGCGGCTTGATGCCGGACCGGCATCACGACGTTCCAGAACGGCATTGGCGGCGCGCCGCCGACGGCTCCTAGTCTCCTGGTGGGATGAGGTTCCACCGCCGATCCGATGACCGGACAGCGCCGCCCCCTCCCGAGAACAAGACCGAGCACGGTCGAGACAAAGTCCCGTCGGGAGGGAAAATCCAATGCCTACAGTTCAACGCCGCGTATGGTTGGCGAGCGCGTCCATGGCCGCCGTCTGCTTCGGCCTCGCCGCAACCCCCGCCGCCGCGCGGCAGGACGCCCCCTCTTCGACTCAGGCCGCCGCGCCCGCCGCCGACAACCAGGACGCGGTGTCGGAAGTGGTCGTCACGGGCTTCCGCTCCAGCCTGGCCAAGGCGCTGAACGTCAAGCGCCAGGAGTCGGCCGCCGTCGACTCCATCCTGGCCGAGGACATCGGCAAGTTCCCCGACCTCAACCTCTCTGAATCCATCCAGCGCATCCCCGGCGTGGCCCTGGCGCGTGACGGCGGCGAGGGTCGCCAGATCTCGGTTCGCGGCCTGGGTCCCCAGTTCACCCGCGTGCGGATCAACGGCATGGAAGCCCTGACCACCGGCGGCGGCTCCGACGCCGGCGGCGGCATCAACCGCGGCCGCTCGTTCGACTTCAACGTCTTCGCCTCGGACCTCTTCAGCTCGATCACCGTGCGCAAGACCGCCGAGGCGGCCACGGAAGAAGGCTCGCTAGGAGCGACCGTCGACCTGCGCACCGCCCGCCCCTTCGACTATCACGGCTTCAAGATGGCCGGTTCGGCCCAGGCCAGCTACAACGACCTGGCCAAGTCGACCAATCCGCGCGGCGCCTTCATGGTCTCCAACACCTGGAAGGACGACACGTTCGGCGCCCTGCTGTCGGTGGCCTACACCAAGCGCAAGCTGGATGACGAAGGCTCCTCGACCGTGCGCTGGGCCACCGGCAACGCCTTCTCGCCGGGCTTCGACGCCCTGCCCAACGGCGCGGGCCTGCCGACCACGGTCAATCCGGCCGCCGCCGCCAACAACGCCGCCTTCCACCCGCGCTTCCCGCGCTACGACAACTATATCGACGACCAGGAGCGCCTGGGCGGCACCCTGTCGTTGCAGTGGAAGCCGAGCGACAAGACCCTGCTGAGCTTCGACGCCCTCTACGCCGACTTCAAGGGCACCCGCGAGGAGCAGTACCTGGAAGCGCCGTCGTTCAGCGTCGGCGGCGCCTGTACGGCCGCCAACGTCGCCACCTCGTGCGGCATCGCCCAGACCCACGTGGTCTCGTCGACGATCGACGACAAGAACACGATGATCGCCGGCAAGTTCGACAACGTCGACCTACGCGTCGAGAACCGCTTCGACGAACTGGACACCAAGTTCACCCAGTTCGGCCTGAACCTGGAGCAGCAGATCACCGACGACATCAAGATCGTCGGTTTGATCGGCCATTCGAAGTCCGATCACCAGAACCCGATCCAGACCACGGTCCAGTTCGACCAGTTCAACGTCCAGGGCTATTCCTACGACTACAGCAACGGCAACCTGCCGGTGATCAACTACGGCAGCGCGGCCCTGACCGACCCCAGCAAGTGGGTGCTGACCCAGATCCGCGAACGCCCGCAGACCGCGATCAACACCTATGACGTCGCCCAGATCGACGGCTCCTGGGACAACCTGGGGATCTTCAAGCTGAGCGCCGGCGGGGCCTACAAGGAATACGAATTCACCACCACCGAGCTGCGGCGCTCGAACGGCACCAGCACCAACATCGAGCCGACCATTCCGACCGCCATGGCGGCCATCGATCGCGCGACCTACGGCAAGATCGCCACTTTCGCCGGCGTCGACGTGCTGATCCCGGACGTCAAGACGGCCGCCGACGTGCTCAGCCTCTACGACCAGACCGCCTATGGCGGCACGTTCAAGCTGGGCAAGGAACCGGCCCTGGGCAACAACCGCGGCGTCAACGAGAAGGACCTGGGCGGCTACGTGCAGGCCGACTTCAACACCGAGGTCGCGGGCCGTCCGCTGCGCGGCAACTTCGGCGTCCGCTACGTCAAGACCAAGCAGGAATCGAACGGCTACACCTATGTCAGCGGCGCGCCGGTGGCGGTCGAGGCGTCGCGCGAATACAGCGACACCCTGCCGTCGATGAACGTGGTCTACGAGCCGATCGACAACTTCCTGATCCGCTTCGGCGCGGCCAAGGTGATGTCGCGGCCCGACCTGGGCAGCCTGACCCCCGGCGCGACGATCAGCGTCTCGGGCGCGGGCCGCAGCGTCAGCGCCGGCAACCCCAACCTCGACCCGTTCCGGGCCAAGGCCTACGACCTGTCGTTCGAATGGTACTTCCAGCAGTCGGGCCTGCTGTCGCTAGCGCTGTTCAAGAAGCAGATCGGCAGCTTCGTCCAGACGCTGCAGACCAACTCGACCTTCACCGGCAACACGTTCGGCCTGCCCGACAGCGTGGCCATCGCCGCCTGCGGCACGACCAACGGCTGCAGCCCCAGCGCCCAGTGGCAGTTCACCGTGCCCAGCAACACGCCGGGCGGCGACCTGGAAGGCTACGAGCTGAACTACCAGCAGCCCCTGACCTTCCTGCCGGGCTTCCTGACCCACACCGGCGTGCTGCTGAACTACACGCACGTCAAATCGTCGATCAACTACCTGAACGGCGCCGGCGCGATCGTGGCCACGGGCAATCTGACGGGCCTGTCGCCCACCTCGTACAACGCCACGATCTACTACGAGGACAGCAAGTGGAGCGCCCGGGCCTCGGCCTCGTATCGTGACAGCTACCTGACCCGGATCCCCGGTTCGGAAGCCGGCACCAACGCCGACGGCACCACCGAGACGCTGAACGTCGACGCCTCGCTGCAGTACACGATCAACGACAACTTCAAGATCACCCTCGAGGGGGTGAACCTGACCGACGAATACCAGGACCAGTTCAACGACTCCGTCGCCGACCGGTCCTCGTTCTACCACCACACGGGTCGCGAGTTCATTCTGGGCGTTCGCTACACCTACTAGAGCGTGACAGCCGAAAGTGGATGCCGGTTTCGGCGCTTGTCACGCTCCAAGTATCTGAAGCCCGGCCTGCTTTCGCAGGCCGGGTGCCTGGATCGAAGCGATGCGCGGCGGATTTGTCCCCGTCGTACATCGACAGCAGAGGCGCGCGAACGTCACCCTCCCGGCGTTCGCGCGCTTTTTGCGTCCGCACCATACCCCTGGCGCGCCGCGCGCCGCACGGTCAGGATCCCCGCATGATCGCCCGCCCTTTGCTCGCCGCCGTCTTCGCCCTGGTTCTCGCCGATGTCGGCCACGCCCAGATCGCGGTGTCGGCCAATGACGGCAAGCAGGTGCTGGACGACGGCGCCCAGGTGGTGCCGGCCAATCCGCTTCCGGATTCCGTGTCGCTGATCGACCTGTCGGCCTCGCCGCCCAGGATCGTCGGCGAGGTGGCCGCCCCGACCAGCGTCATCGGCCCGCCGTCCAGCGTCGCGGTGGCGCCGGACGGGTCGTTCGCCCTGGTCACCTCGGCCCGCAAGATCGATCCCGCCAACCCGGCCGCCATTATCCCCGACGACGTGGTCAGCGTGATCGACCTGAAGACCCTGAAGGTCACCGCCACCCTGCATGCCGGCGCAGGAGCCTCGGGCGTGTCGATCAACCGCGCCGGAACCCTGGCCCTGGTCGCCAACCGCTCGGAGGGCACGGTCAGCGTCTTCACCCTGGCGGGCGGCGTCGCCACCCCGGCCGGCAAGGTCAAGGTCGGCGACCCGGACTCCTCGCCGGCCATGGTCGTCTTCTTCGACGGCGACCGCCGGGCCCTGGTGTCGCGCGACCATGACCACAAGATCGTCCAACTGAGCCTCGAGGGCGCGAGGGTGACCCTGACGCCGGTCAGCCTGGCGGCGGGGCTGCGGCCCTACCAGATCGACACCGACGGACCGCGCCGGTTCGCCGTGTCGGGCAATATCGGCGGCGGCGGCCGCGACGTCGACACCGTCAGCCTGATCGACCTGACCCCGGCCGTCCCGCGCGTCGTCGACACCGTCTCGGTCGGCCTGACCCCCGAGGGGCTGAAGATGTCGCCCGACGGCCGTTACGTGGCGGTCAACGTCAACGAGGGCTCGAACCTGTCGACCAAGGCGCCGGGCTACCACCTCCAGGGCCTGGTGCAGGTGTGGCGGATCGACGGCCAGCGTCTGGTCAGGGTGACGCAGGCGCCGGTCGCCGGCTGGGGCCAGGGCATCGTCTGGTCGCGCGACTCCCGTCGCCTGCTGGTGCAGTGCATGGTCGGCCGGACGGTCGAGGCCTTCGCCTTCGACGGTCGCGAACTGCGTCACGAAGCGACCCTTTCCATGCCCGCCGGCCCGGCCGCGATCCGCACCGCCGAGCCCTGAGCGATTCTCTCCAAAGCGGCCTTTCGGGCCGATTCTAGGGACTCACCTGCTTTCTTCGCAGACGCACAATCGCCTCGCGTCCGCGCCGACGCTCGGCCATGGCTGGGCGCGAGCCTTAAGCATGTTTCTTTAATGGGTTGATATAGCGAGGATTTTCCGCAACCTGACGCCCGCCCGCCCTCGTCGGATCGGCGCGTTAACCCTCGTTCTCATGATGAGGTGACAAAGCGCGTTTCGCCCGGCAGGGTTGGCTCTCTTTTGATTCCAGCAGATGAGCTGATTTATGAACGTTTCGGATCTGGTCGACGCCGCCGTGGCCGCCGACGACAAGCTGACCAAGACTCAAGCCAAGGCCATCATCGACGGCGTCTTCAAGTCGCTGACCGACGCCGCCGTGAAGGGCGAAGAAGTCTCGATCCCGGGCTTCGGCAAGTTCAAGGTCCAGGCCAAGCCGGCCCGCACCGGCCGCAACCCCTCGACGGGCGCCGCCATCCAGATCGCGGCCAGCAAGAAGGTCGCCTTCACGCCGGCCAAGCAACTGAAGGACGCCGTCAACGGCTAATCCCTCGGCGAGCGGCCGGTCTAACCACCGGCCGCTCATCCGGCCTTCCAGCGCGAAAGCCTGAAGCGCCCTCGCCCGCCGGCTCGACCGACGCGGCCGACCTATCTTGACGGACAGCCTTCGGCGTCCGCTCCCCTCCCAGACAATTCAGAACTGTTCGCCGGCCCTACAGCGGCTCGGAGGCTCGCGCCCGTCCCGACGCGCGGCGAAACAGTTTCCGCACGGCGGCCGCATGGCTGCGGCCCACCGCCGGCCGGGCGCCGGTCGACAGCACCGCCGTCAGCCCGCCGCCGGGACGCGGGGCCAGCTGGATCACCCGGTCGCGCTGCACCACCGCCGAGCGGTGGATGCGCACGAAGGCCTCGGGGTCCAGCCGTTCGACCAGGCCGCGGATCGAGTCCCGGATCAGATAGCTGCGCGCCCCGACGTGCAGGCGGACATAGTCGCGCTCGGCCTCGATCCAGTCGAGATCGCGCACCAGCACCCGCTGGGCCCCGCCCCGGCCTTCGATCCAGAGTTCGGTCTCGAAGCTCGTGACGCCCGAAGGCTCCTGGCCTCGCCCTTCAGCCCGCAGATCCTGGACGATGGCCCGCAGCTCGCCGATCCGCTGCTCGGCGTCGCGCGCCCGGATCTGGGCTCGGGCCCGGGCCAGGGCCTCGGCCACCCGCGCGCCGTCGAACGGCTTGAGCAGATAGTCCACGGCCGCCAGGTCGAAGGCCTGGATGGCGTAGCGGTCGAAGGCGGTGGCGAAGATCACTACGGGACCGTCCGGCCCGGCCAGGGCGCGGGCCACGCTGACCCCGTCGCGGCCGGGCATCTTGATGTCGATGATCACCACCTGGGCGGCGGTCTCGCGCGCCAGGGCCAGGGCCTGGTCGCCGTCGGCGGCGGCGCCGACGATCCGCACGTCCTCGACCTCTGCCGTCAGGCGGCGCAGGCGGCGCAGGGCCAGCGGCTCGTCGTCGGCCAGCAGGACGGTCAGCGCCTCGCTCATGCCCGCTCCAACGGCAGGTCCAGGCGGACCTGGAAGCCCCGAGGCTCGCGCGAGCCGCAGGTCAGGGTCGCCTGGTCGCCATAGCGGGTCTCCAGCCGCCGACGGACGTTCTCCAGCCCCACGCCCAGCCCAGGCGGACCGCCGACCGCCCCGGCCCCGTCGTCGGTGACGGTGATCGACATCCTGCCGTCCTGGTGGACGGCCACCACCTCGATGACGATCGGCTCGCTGGTGCGGGCCAGGCCATGCTTGACGGCGTTCTCGATGATCGGCTGCAGGATCAGGTTGGGCGCCAGGGCGTCCAGCAATTCCGGAGGAACACGCTCGACATAGCGCAGGCGCTCGCCGAACCGGATCTGCTCGATGGCCACGTACTGCCGCTCGCCGTCCAGTTCCTCGGAAAGGGTGACCATCTCGCGCACGTCGCGCTCCAGCGAGCGGCGCAGGAAGCCCGACAGGCCCAGGATCATCTGCTCGGCCCGTTCGTTCTGGCGCTCCATCACCAGGGTCGCCAGGGCGTTGAGGGTGTTGAACAGGAAGTGCGGGCTGATCTGGTAGCGCAGCATGCGGTTCTGGGTCTCGGTGGCCAGCACCCGCGCCGCCTCCAGCTTGAACCGGGCCTCCCGCGCGGCCAGGTCGGCGTGCACGGCCATGAAGATCGCCGCCCAGGCCGCGAAGAACCAGAACACCGTGCGGGCGATCAGCATCACGCCCCAGAAGGTCGACTCCGGCCAGCGCGGCAGGATGGCGACATAGACCGTGTAGTCGACCACCCCGAACATCAGCGAGCCGACCAGGGACAGTCCGCCCGCCAGGGCCAGCCGCCAGGCGATCGGCCACGGGGTCGATCGCAGCAGCAGCGGCCCCATGGCCTGGCACATCAGGGCGCCGATCAGGCAGACCACCGCGCGCCGGAACGCGCCGTCCCAGAAATGCGGCGCCCTGGCGTTCACCCAGCCCAGGGTCAGGGCGGCATAGGCCAGCAGCCAGACCCCCGCCGTGGCGATCAGGATCGTCCGGGTCTGCTGCTGGGCGGCCGGCGTCAACGTCATGAACCATTGTCGCCGCTGGCGGGCGGCTCGCAAAGCGCCGTTCGCAGACGGAGCGGCGCCGTTGGCAGACGGTCCCGCCGCTCGCAGCAGGACGCCGACCGTTGGTATCCCGGCGCCTGACAAGCCGGCGGCGGCTGACAAGATCGATCGGCAAGACTCGATGCTCACGGAGGGAGCCCAGATGACCGCCCGCTCCAAGGACATTCCGATGCTGACCCTGCGGGCGCAGATCACCATCGAGGTCTCGGCGCTGGACTATGTCGAGGCGGCCGAGCACCAGCGGCGGGCCGAGGCCCTGCTCGCGGTGGTCCGCGCCGAGTACGCCACCGCCGGCTTCACCTTCCACCACCTGAGGCCCAGGCTGGCGGGCGAGGCCAAGGCCGGCGAAGCCGCCTCGCCGCCGCGCCGCTACAAGACCCGCCCCCGCGTGCTGGCGGTCTATCATGACAGCTGAAGTGGTCCGCATCCGCCGCCGCGACGCCGTGCTGGCCGCGTTGGAGAGCTTCCGGCGGATCCATCCCGCCATCAGCCTGACCAGCGTGCGGGCCTTCCTCTATGTCGCCGAGAACCCCGGCATCAACGTCACCGAGCTGGCCCTGGCCTGCGGCCTGACCGACGCCGGCGCCTCGCGCGTGGCGCGGGCCCTGGCGGGGCCGGCGATCGATCGGCCGCTGCCGCCGTCCCTGGACCTGCTGGACTGCGTGGTCGGCGCCGTCGATCCGCGCGAGCGGCTGCTGCGGCTGTCGCCGCGCGGCCAGGCGCTGGTCGAGCGCATCGAGCAGCTGATCGCCGCCCAGACGCCGATCGTCCTGCCCGCCGGCTCGCCCACGGATGACGCCGCCCCTATCCACGCCACGCGCTCGCATTGAGAGGTCCCATGCAGATATCCCCCGGAAAAGCCGGAATCGGCCCGCTGGCGGCCATCCTGGGCGGCGGCCTGACCGCCGCCTTGCTGGACATCGTCTACGCCTTCATCGCCTTCGGCCTGCGCGGCGTCAGTCCGGTCAGAATCCTGCAGTCGATCGCCAGCGGGGTGCTGGGCAAGGCGGCCTATCAGGGCGGGGCCGGGGCGGCGGCGCTGGGCGCGCTGCTCCATGTCGGCATCGCCGTGGTGATGGCCGCGGTCTATGTCGCGGCCAGCCGTGTGCTTCCCCCGCTCAACAGGCGGCCCTGGCTGTGGGGACCGCTGTACGGGATCGGCTGCTATCTGGTCATGAACTACGTCGTGCTGCTGCTGCGGTTCGGTCCCAAGCCGCTTCCGCCGCTCGTGGTGCTGGTCGGCGGCGTGGCCATCCACATGTTCGGCGTCGGCCTGCCGATCGCCCTGTTCGCGGCCCGCGCGGTGTTCGCGCCCCGCCTCCCCGGCTCGACATCCGCGCCTCAACCCATCGCCTGAATCGCACCGCTCACCCGCCGCTCCAGCTCTCGCAGCCCCGTCGGCGAGAGCTTTCACGCGCTTTATTCAGTAAATAACCACCAAGTTATCAATAATATCGAATGTACTTACCAGTCAGTATTCTAATTTCACCGTGTCGATACCGTGACAACATTTCGGTATTTCAATAATCGACGCGAGTTCTATTGACCGAACACCCCGCAATTCGCTGTCTGGAGGCGCCGCGAAAGCTCTTCGCCGTCCACACGAACAGGGGGTTACATGTCCGCCAATTCCAGCTCATCCACTCGAGGATCCCAGTCCGGGACCCAGTCCCGGCCCGCGTCCCGACGCCTGCGGCTGCTGGCCACGACCATGGCGGCGGGCCTCGCCTCGGTCGCCGCGCCCACGGGGCTGGCGATCCTGGTCGGCCTGGCGCCGCACCGGGCCCTGGCCCAGGACTACAGCTCCGGCGCCCTGGCGGGCACGGTGGCCGACGCCGGCGGGACGCCGGTGGCCGGCGCGGCGGTCAAGGTCAAGTCGCTGGCCCAGGGCTTCGAGCGCGACCTGACGACCGACGCCGACGGCCGGTTCCGCATCGCCCTGATCCCGTCCGGCGGCTACTCGGTCTCGATCAGCAAGCCCGGCTACCAGACGGTCAACGATCCCGACGTCCGCGTCACGGTCGGCTCGACCGCCAACTTCGGCTTCACGATCAACGAGGAAGGCGCGTCGGTCTCGGAGGTGGTCGTCACCGGCACGGCCAATCCGCAGCTGGACTTCTCCGGCGCCACGACGGGCCTGGTGGTCGATGTCGA
Source organism: Caulobacter sp. P1_D6 (assembly GCF_056406095.1). Classification (NCBI taxonomy): domain Bacteria; kingdom Pseudomonadati; phylum Pseudomonadota; class Alphaproteobacteria; order Caulobacterales; family Caulobacteraceae; genus Caulobacter; species Caulobacter sp. P1_D6. The sequence continues at coordinate 31,908 of NZ_JBFUAW010000033.1, forward strand.
GACCCTGAGCAAGCAGGTGCCGATCGCCCGCAACGTCACCTCGCTGGTGCTGCTGGCCCCGTCGGCGATCCCCGGCGACTCCAGCAACAACTTCGTCGTCCAGGGCCAGTCGCAGCCGGCGGTCGGCGGCGCCTCGGTCGGCGAGAACGTCTTCTATATCAACGGCTTGAACATCACCAACTTCGTCAACGGCATCGGCGCGGCGGTCGTGCCGTTCGAATTCTACAAGTCGGTCGAGGTGAAGACCGGCGGCTACCCCGCCGAATTCGGCCGCGGCACGGGCGCGATGATCAACGCCGTGACCAAGTCGGGCTCCAACGACTTCACCTTCGCGGTCCACGGCAACTACGAGCCGAACAGCCTGCGCGAGAAAATGCCCAACACCACCACCGCCCGCAACTCGCTGGCCAAGCGCACGGACAACAGCTTCTCCATCGAGGCCGGCGGCCCGATCATTCCGGACCGGCTGTTCTTCTACGGCTTGGCCACGCTCCAGAACCTGGAGGTGCAGGCGGCGACCAACAACACCTCGCCCACCGCCACGCGCAGCGCGGTGACCCGGGATCGCACGGCCGACCCGTTCTACGCCTTCAAGCTGGACGGCTACATCACCGACAGCCAGCACCTGGAGTTCACCTACTTCGACACCAGCCGCAAGCGTAAGCGCGACAGCTACCAGTACCTGTTGGCCAACGACGAGATCCTGCCCGCGCGGGCCAGCGCCGAAAGCCTCTACCAGGGCGGCGAGAACTACGTGGCCCGCTACACCGGCACCTTCACCGACTGGCTCACCCTCTCGGCCGCCTACGGTCGCAGCGAGACCGACAACAAGGCGGTCGGCGACCTGCCCAACGAGTCGCTGGTCCAGGACGCCCGCACCGGGACGGCCACCATCGTCAGCCGCCAGACCGCCTCGTCCATGACCGTACCGTCCCTGGCCACCCGCGAGTTCTATCGCGCCGACGCCGACCTTTATTTCAAGCTCTTCGGCGACCACCACATCCGAGGCGGCTTCGACGAGGAAAAGACCCTGCTGACCCAGTTCACCGTGCGCAACGGCGAGCGCAACTGGATCTATCGCAAGGCCGGGAGCACCGGAGCGCAGGGCGGCGCCATCGCGCCGAACCAGGAATATGTGGAGGTGCGGCGCTTCGAGACGGGCGGCGGCTATAACGGCAAGAACCGGGCCTTCTACATCCAGGACGCCTGGGACGTGTCGGATCGCCTGACCCTGAACCTGGGCGTCCGCAAGGACCAGTTCTCGGTCTCCAACCCGAGCGGCGTGGTGTTCTCGTCGTTCGACGACGAGATCGCCCTGCGCCTGGGCTTCGCCTACGACCTGTTCGGCGCGCGCACCGACAAGCTGTACGGCTCCTATGGCCGGACCTACCTGCCGGTGGCCTCCAACACCGCGTTCCGCGCGGCCTCGGCGGCGATCGACGTGTCCGAGTTCTTCCTGCCGGTCGGCGGGGCGGGCGCGACCTTCACCTACGATCCGCTGACCGGAAAGCCGATCGGCGGCCTGGGCGCCCAGGTCACCTGGCCCAATACGGACACCAACCTCGACCCCTGCACCCCGGCGCTGAAGAGCATCGCGGCTCCGGGAACCATCGCCTGCTTCATCCGCGACGACGGCATCTCGCCGCAGGCCGACGAGGTCTCGGCCCTGAACCTGAAGTCCACCTATCAGGACGAGTACATCGTCGGCTACGAGCACCGCTTCAACGCCCTGTGGAAGGCCGGGGTGAACGTGACCTATCGCAATCTCGGGCGGGTCAGCGAAGACACCGTCATGGACTACGCCGTTCGCGTCTGGTGCTCGGCCAACGGCTACGCCCAGACCAACGCCGCCAAGACCGGCTGCACGGACGTCTGGAGCGGCAGCTTCCAGTTCCTGATCATCAACCCGGGCAGCGACGTGAAGGTCAAGCTGGCTCGCGCCCTACCAGGCGAGACCACCGCCCGGACGATCACCATCACCGCCGCGCAGATGGGGTTCCCCAAGGCCAAGCGGGAATATCTGGGCGTGGAGTTCAACTTCGATCGCGAGTTCGACGGCAAGTGGGGCCTGCGCGGATCGTACGTGCTGTCGGAATCCAAGGGCAACTTCGAGGGCGCGGCGCGGTCGGACAACGGCCAGACCGACGCCGGCATCACCGTCGACTTCGACCGCATGGCCTACATCCCCGGAACCTATGGACTGCTGCCCAATCACCGGGGCCATCAGATCAAGCTGTTCGGATCCTACGCCGTGCTCGAGGACCTGCTGATCGGCGGCAACCTATCGGTGCTGTCGCCCCGCAAGTACGGCTGTATCGGGCTGGCTCCCGCCGGCGCGACGCCGGACGCCTCGGACGCCAACGCCAGCGGCGCCAACGCCCGCTTCTGCGGCGGCAAGCTGGTCAACCGCGGCGCCTCGTTCGACAGCGACTGGATCACCCGGTTCGACGTCTCGATGCGCTACACCGTCCCTGCCAAGTACGTGCCGGTCATGCCGGTCGTGGGCAGCAAGGGCGACAGCGGCCTGGTGCTGCGGGCCGACATCTTCAACCTGTTCAACCTGTCGGGCGGCACCGACTATGACGAGTTCGGCGAGACGGGCGGCGGCTTGCCCAGCGCCACCTACGGCATGGTCCGCGCCTACCAGGCGCCGCGTTCGGTGCGCCTGGGCTTCGACTGGCAGTTCTAGGCCGACGACGCTCCAGGGCTGAAATCGGGAGGCCGTTTCCGATCCGTCGGAAGCGGCCTCTTGATCTCGTCCGCCGTTTGGCTGACACCGGTTTCCATAACGGCTCGGCCAAGTGATCTTGGGAAGGGCGATCTTGGGATGGAAGCCATGGCTGTCACAGCGAACACGACCGTCGCCCTGCTCCTGGCCGCCGGCCTGCTGTCCGCCAGCCCCGCCCTCGCCGCCACCGCGACCCGCGCGCCCTACGGCGTCACCGCGGGCGGCGCGGCGGTCGAGGTCTTCACGCTGAAGAACGACCACGGCATGACCGTGAAGGTGCTGTCCTACGGCGGCGTGATCACCCAGGTCGACGTTCCCGACCGCAAGGGCGAGATCAAGAACGTCGCCTTGGAGCTGGCCGACCTGAAGACCTACGAGGCCCGGGCCAATTTCAGCTCGCTGCTGGGCCGCTACGCCAACCGGATCTCGAACGGCGGCTTCTCGATCGACGGCGTCCGATACGACCTGCCCAGCGGCGCCGAGGGCGTCTCCTCGCACGGCGGCCCCACGGGCTTTTCCACCCGGCTGTGGACCGGAACGCCGTTCCAGCGCCACGGCGAGGCGGGCGTGACCCTGGCCTACACCGCGGTCGACGGCGAAGGCGGCTATCCGGGCACCCTGAAGGTCGCGGTGACCTACACGGTCACCAGGAAGAACGTCCTGCGCATCGACTATCGCGCCGCCACCGACAAGCCGACGGTGATCAACCTCAGCCACCACGTCTATTTCAACCTGGCGGGCGGCGGGAACGTCTACGACCAGACCGCCCAGGTGCTGGCCCGGAGCTACACCCCGATCAACGCCCGCAAGCTGGCGACCGGCGAGATCGCGCCCGTGGCCGGCACCGCCCTGGACCTGCGCAAGCCGGCCCGCCTGGGCGACCGGGTCACGGCCGACGATCCGCAGATCAAGTTCGCCAACGGCTTCGACCACAACTTCGTCATCGACGGCGGCGGGCGCGGCAAGCTGGTTCCGGCTGTCCGCGTGGCCGACCCCGCCAGCGGCCGCACCCTGGAGGTCGCCACCACCCAGCCGGGGGTCCAGCTGTTCACCGCCAACAGCTTCAACGGAACCCTGAAGACGCCCGACGGGCGCGGCCTGGAGAAGGGCGCGGGCCTGGCCATCGAGACCCAGCACTTCGCCGACAGCCCCAACCACCCCAACTTCCCCTCGACCGTTCTGCGGCCCGGGGAGGCGTTCAGCCAGACGACGGAGTTCCGGTTCGGGGTCTCCAAATAATCCGCTCATCCCGGCATTCGCCGGGATGAGCGGATGAAAAGGGGGCGCGATTTCCGCTTCAAAAGAGACCCGGGGTTGCTAGGCTCGCGCCATGAGCGATCTCGTGACGCCCACCAAGGTCGCCCCGCTGGAGGCGGCGCAAGCCGCCGCCCTGGACCGCGACGGCTATCTCCTGCTGCGCGGCGCGGTGCCCGAGGCTTGGCGCGAGGCCCTGCGCGCCGCCTTCGACGCCGGCGTGGGGACCGGGGACCAATGGTCCGCGCCCCGGGGCCCCGGCTGGCGCCACGCCCTGGTCGACCTGGATTCCACGGTGCAGCGGACCTGCCGCCTGCCGACCCTGTTGGCGGGGGCGGCGCGGATGCAGGGCGGTCCCTTCTTCCTCTGCAAGGTCGAGGGCCGCGAACCGCTGCCGGACGGCGGGCATCAGCCCCTGCATCGCGACGGCGTGGGCCTGAACGCCGTCGCCGCCCTGATCTTCCTCGACCCCTACGGGCCGGACAACGGCGCCACGCGCGTGGTGCCGCGTCCTCTCGATCCGGGGGATTCGGACGACGAACCGGACGAGGCCCTGTCCCTGATCCTGGCCGGCGAGGCGGGCGACATCCTGGTGTTCGACGCCGACCTGCTGCACGGGGCGACCCTCAACCGCTCCGGCGCGCGGCGACGGTCGCTGCTGGTGAGCTTCATGCCGGAGCGCAATCGGGCCGACGAGGACGCCTGCCGCGCCATCCGCGACGTGCGCATGGACACCAGCGAGATGTTCGTCCCGGGCTGAAAGGACCTAGGCCGCGGCCCCTTGCCGGAACTCCCGGGGCGAGACGCCGTACTGGTCGCGGAACGCCCGGCTGAAGTGGGCCGAGCCGTTGAAGCCCCAGCGGAAGCAGATCTCGGAGATCGACAGTCGCGCGTGCTGCGGGCTGGCCAGGTCGGTGCGGCAGCGCTCCAACCGACGGGTGCGCAGGTAGTGGCTGAAGGTCTCGTCGGCGCTGGCGAACAGCTTCTGGACGTAGCGGGGCGAGACCCCCTCCTCGTCGGCCACCCGGCGCAGCGACAGGTCCGGATCGGGCAGCAGGGTCTCGATGGTCTGGCACAGGCGCTGGAGGTGGGCGGTGGGCGCGCCGGCCCCCGCCCCCAGCACGTCGGTCGCCGCCCCGCCCTCGACCAGGCAGATGGCCAGGAACTCGGTCAGGGCTAGCTCGACGGGCCGGAGCTGGTCGACGGTCAGGTCCTCCAGCCCCTCGGCCGTGGCCCGCAGCAGGCCGGACAGGATGTGGGCCACGCCCGTCGACGCCTGCAGCCGCCCGACCCGCAGGCTGACCGGCGTGATCAGCCGGTGGTCCAGGGCCACGCGCGGGGCGCGGACGAACATCAGCCGGCAGCGGGTCTCCAGCCGCAGGGCGGCGGCCTGGCCGGTGGGGCCGTAGGCGATGTCGCCGGGCGTCAGCTCGTCGGCCAGCTCGTCGGTGACCAGGGTCGCTTCGCCGCTCAGCAGCACCGCCAGCCACACCGCCGCCGGCTGGCCCGACAGCCGGCCGGAGATCGCCTGGGCCCCGGCCTCGACCAGGGCGAACTCGATGCCCAAGGGAGAGGTCAGGCAGACCACCGAGGCCGAGGCCGGTTCGGCGTCCGACAGCCCCTCGATCGGCAGGCCCAGCCGGCTCATCGCCTCGCGCCAGGCCTCGGCCCGTTCGGCGCGGGGGTGGCTGTCGGTGCTGAACGACCAGGCTTTCATCGCAGGGCTCCTATCCCTTCATCTTGGGGAAGATGTCGCGCGGGATGCGCACGTGGCAGCCCTGCTTGCCGTCGACCACCTGGGTGACCCCGAAGTCCGAGGCCACGCTCATCAGCGAATAGGCGTCGTTCTTGGACAGGCCGACGTGATCGCTGAGCAGGGTCAGCATGTTCAGCGAGGCGTCCCGCATGGCGACGTTCAGGTCCTCGTCGAAGCCGTGGACGATCCACCACTTGGGGGTCTCCAGCAGCGGTCCGGGCGAGACGAAGTCCTTGCGCAGCACGATCTGCATCAGGACATTCAGCGAACTCTCGATGGCCGTGCCCGAGATCTCGCCGTCGCCCTGGCTGACGTGCGGATCGCCGATCGAGAACAGCCCGCCCTCGACCTGCACGGGGTAGTACATCGTCGCCCCCGCCCCGATCCGCCAGTTGTCGATATTGCCGCCGTGGGCGCCGGGCGGAATGGTGCTGACCCGGCCGTCGACGGCGGGCGCCACCCCGGCGGTGCCCAGGTGCGGACGGGCCGCGACGCGCACCCCGCCCAGGGCCGGCTGGCGGTCGCACTCCGGACAGTTCGTGATCGTCCCGGGGATCAGGTACTTGCCTTCGAAATCGTAGGCGTACAGGGCGCTGGCGGTGTTGGTGTTCTGATCCAGCTCGTAGATCGTCACCCGCTCCTTCTCGCCGAACTCCTTGTAGAGATAGCCCCAGTTGGCCGCGAGGTTGGAGCCGTAGTTGTTGCGCGGGACCATGCGCAGGTAGCGCACCTCCAGCACGTCGCCGGGCTTGGCGTCCTCCACGTAGATCGGGCCGGTCATGATGTGGACGCCGGGATTGCGGTCGTCCTCGGGGACCTCGGTGAAGATGCGGGTGACCGCCTCGTCCATCATCAGGTCCGGGGCGTCGCCGGCGTGGTGGGTGATCGCCTCGGCGCTGACGAGGTCGCCGCTCTTGATGCGCAGGGCCGGTCTGATGGACGGATCGAAGTAGCCCCAGTGCACGGTCTTGGGCGTGGCGAGCAGCGTGTGCAGGGCGCCGGGCATCACGTCGGGACGGGTCTGGCCGGGTTCGCAGATGAAGGGCATCGGTCTTCGATCCTCAGGCGGCGGCGAGCGTGAACGAGGTCATGCTCAGCGAGCCGTGCTCGATATGGTCGGGGGCGAAGCTGGCCACGTCGCCCGGCAGGCGCGCGCCCAGCACATAGAGCAGCGGCCAGTAGTGGTCGGGGGTCGGCACCGACTTGGCGGCGTCCTGGCCCTGCGAGGCGAAGTTCACCGCCCGCTCGGGCGCGTCGTCGACGACGGCCTGCTTGATGTAGTCGTTGAACCGCTGGGACCAGTCGTAGGGCGCGCAGTGGCGCTCGCCCCAGTTCATGGCCGGCAGGTTGTGGACGATGTTGCCGGTGCCCACGATCAGCACGCCCTCGTCGCGAAGAGGGGCCAGACGCTTGGCCAGCTCGAAGTGCCATTCCGGCGGCTTGGTGGCGTCCATCGACAGCTGCACCACCGGCACGTCGGCGTCCGGGTAGGCCTTGCTCAGCACCGACCAGGTCCCGTGGTCCAGGCCCCAGGCCTGCTGGTCCAGCGTCACCGGCTGGGGCGCCAGGAGCTCCTTCACCCGCGCCGCCAGCTCGGGCGAACCAGGGGCCGGATACTGCACGTCGAACAGCGCCTGCGGGAACGAGGCCCCGAAGTCGTGGATGGTGCGCGGGGTGGTCATGGCGGTGACGCCTACCCCTTGCGTCAGCCAGTGGGCCGAGACGCAGAGGATGGCCTTGGGCTTGCCGAACGCCTCGCCCATCGCCTTCCAGGTCTTGGTGGTGTCGTTGGTCTCCAGCGCGATCATCGGGCTGCCGTGACCGAAGAAGACGACGGGCATCCGGCTCATGCGGCAGCTCCTTTGCTCATGGCCGCCCAGGCCTTCTGGTAGCGGGGGGTGAGCCAGCGGTTGAACTGCACCTGCGCCCCCTCCTGCCAGGAGTAGCGGCCGCGCACCGCGAACCGCGAGCGCAGGCCCACTTGGACCAGTTCGTCAACATGCATGTCCTGGGCGATGATCTTGCCCGCCGAGGTCATGATCATCTCCAGCCGCTCGTCGAAGCCGGGGGTCTCGGTGGCGCCGGGGGCCACAAGGATGCCGGTGTCCTGCTCCATGGTTTCGGGCCCCGTGGGCCTCAGGATCAGGTAGATGACCATGTCGCTGGTCATCACCAGCGACAGCGTGGGCGGAATGTTGGCGAAGGTGGCGCGGTTGCGGTCCACGTCGGTCAGCTTGGGGAAGATCGGCAGGACCGCCTTCTGGGTGGGATTGAAGCTGGCGTCGGCATGGGTCGTGCCGTTGTAGCGCAGGAAGCCGGCGTCGCCCTCGGCCGCCTCCGGGAAGCTGCACAGCTCGCTGGGGATGAAGTCGTGCAGCGGGCCGCGATGCAGCTTGTTGGCGTGGTAGCCGTCGTTGTTGTTCTCGAACATCACCTTCCAGTTCCAGGCGAACTGGCCGGTCATCGGCGGGGTCAGGCCCTCGGCGTTCGACAGGTCGTAGTTGGCGATGGCGTCCTCGACGGCCGTCAGGCGCGGGGCCAGGGGCGGCGCGTCGGCGTCGAAATTGATGAAGATGAAGCCCAGCCAGACCTCGACCTTGAAGGCCGGCAGCTTGATGGCCTTCTTGTTGAAGTCACAGGTGCGCTCCATGGCCGGGGCGTTCACCAGGTCGCCGTTCAGCGAATAGACCCAGTGGTGATAGGGGCAGACGAAGCCGCGGGTGTTGCCCCGCCCCTCGGCCACCAGCATGGCGCGGTGCTGGCACACGGCCGACATCGCCTTGATCTCGTCGGAGCGGTTCCTGGTGACGATGATCGGCTCGCCAATGATCGTGGTGGTGAAGTAGTCGCCCTGCTCCTTCACCCAGTCGGTGCGGCCCACGCACAGCCATTCGTGATTGAACAGCGCCTCCTTCTCGAAGTCGTAGAAGGCCGCGTCGGTGTAGCAGGCGGGCGGCAGGGTCTCGGCCGCGTCGACGTCGAGCATCGAGCGCGACAGGCCGTCGAAGAAGGCGTCATTCAGGTGAGAGCTTGGCAGATGGGATGCGGGCGTGAGGCCCATGGCGCATGCGCTCCTTCGAGAGATCGATACGAAGGCTAGGCGCGGCGCGCCCACCGGTCTTGCACCAGCGCGCACGATAACTTGGCCGTCGCCCGATGCGCGGGCGGTGTCGCCGGGTTCTCGGGCGGAAATGAGCAAAAGACGCGCAAGCTTGCGGCGCCGGGCGACTTTGCAGGACGCGCACGCAAAGCGGTCGGGCGCGTACAGGCAAGACGCGCCTTAAGAGCGGGCTTAGGTTCAGTTCCAGACAGCTTCCAAAGGACCGCGCCCGTGGACATGACGCTCGCCGACGACCTGACGATCTCGGAACTGAAGCCCGGCTTCGGGGCGCGGATCCACGACATCGACCTGCCGTCCGCCTCGGACGCGGAGATCGACAAGGTGGTGTCCGCCTTCCATCGCCACGGCGCGATCGTCGTGCCGGGCCAGGACATGACGCCGGACAACCTGATGCGTTTCATCGGCCGGTTCGGCGATCCCGAGGATCACACCCAGACCCGCTTCACCCTGCCCGGTTATCCGAAGATCTTCATCCTCAGCAACCGGGTCGTGGACGGCAAGCCGATCGGCGCCCACAACGATGGCGTCGGCTGGCACACCGACTACAGCTACAAGCCCGAGCCGGTGATGCTGACCATGCTCTATGCGGTGGAAGTGCCCGACGAGGGCTCCGACACCCTGCTGGCCGACGGCTGCGCCGCCTGGAACGCCCTGTCGCCGGAAAAGCAGGCCGAGCTGCTGCCGCTGAGCCTGCACCACAGCTACAAGCACTTCATGGCCACCCGTCAGTTCGGCCAGCAGCAGAACCTGTCGCCCGAGCTGGAGGCCGCCAATCCCGACGTCGAGCACCCGCTGATCCGCACTCATCCAGCCGACGGCCGCAAGGCGCTGTGGCCCTCGACCGGCACGGTGACCGAGGTGATCGGCAAACCCGGCCCCGAGGGCCTGGCCCTGATCGACGAGCTGGTCGAGTTCATGACCAGCGAGCCGTTCGTCTATCGCCACAAGTGGGCCAAGGGCGACCTGCTGATGTGGGACAATCGCTGCACCCTGCACACCGGCACGCTGTACGACGACACCAAGTACTTCCGGACCATGCACCGGCTGTGGGTGAAGGGCGACAAGCCTTACTAGTTCACAAGGATTGTCATCCCGGACGAGCGCGCAGCGCGAAGATCCGGGACCGACGCCTGAGCGCCGAGCTTCCGGCGGTCCCGGATCTGCGCTTCGCTTGTCCGGGATGACAAAGTTAGTGACGAGTTGGAACGACACATGACCAAGACCTGGCTGATCACCGGCGTGTCCGGCGGGCTCGGGCGCGAGATCGCCCTGGCGGCCCTGGCGCGCGGCGACCTCGTGTTCGGCACGGTGCGCAAGACAGCTGACGCCGACGCCTTCGAGCTGCTGGGCGGCCACGCCCTGGTGCTGGACGTCACCGACGAGGCGGCCGTGAAGGAAGGCGTGTTCCAGGCCGAGGCGGTGGCCGGCCGGATCGACATCCTGGTCAACAACGCCGGTTACGGCCTGGTCGGGGCGGTGGAGGAAGCCTCGCTCGACGAGGTCCGCGCCCAGTTCGAGACCAATGTCATCGGCCCGCTGGCCATGCTGAAGGCCGTGCTGCCGGCCATGCGCGCCCGCCGCGCCGGGCGGATCATCAACGTCACCTCGGTCTCGGGCCTGGCGGTCTGGGCCGGCACCGGCGTCTACTGCGCCAGCAAGTGGGCGCTGGAGGGCCTGACCCAGACCCTGGCCGCCGAGGTCGCCGAACTGGGGATCAAGGTGACCAACGTCGCCCCGGGCGGCCTGCGCACCAGCTTCTCCACCGGCTCCAAGGCCATCGTCGCCTCCAAGATCGCCGACTATGACGGCCTGGCCCGCGACGCCGAACGGATCATGGCCGACCACGCCGGCCACGAGCCGGGCGACCCGGTCAAGGCCGCCCAGGCCATCCTGACCATGGCCGACGCCGACGCCCCGCCCCTGCACCTGCTGCTGGGCGAGGACGCGCTGAAATACGCCGGCTACGCCGCGGCCGGCCTGGCGGCCGACATCGACGTCTGGAAAGACATCACCCTGTCGATCGGCTTCAAATGAGCCGTGAAATCCTCGTCCTTCGACAAGCTCAGGATGAGGATTTCAACTGAAACAGCCTTCGCATTCGCCCTCATCCTGAGCCTGTCGAAGGAATCCTGAGCCTGTCGAAGGACGAGGGCGCCCCAACAGACGCCGCCAAGGACTCCTCATGACCAACACCCTGATCTTCGTCGACCTGGCCTCGGAAGACCCGGACGCCGCCGGCAACTTCTACGCCGAGGTGTTCGGCTGGGAGAACGACGCCCGGCCCAGGGGCGAGTACCACCGCATGGTGCCCGGCGGCTTCTTCAAGAAGAGCGACGGGACCGACAGCGAGATCGGCAACCTGCACCTGGGGATCTTCAAGGCCGCCAACGCCCGCCCCCACCCCGAGCCAGCCGGCGTCGAACCGCGCGGCTTGTCGACACAAGGCCGCAAGCCGCGCATCTGGGTGCTGATCAGCGACGACGACAGCGCCGACCGCATCCTGGGCACGGCGGCGAAGCTGGGCGCCGAGCTGCTGTGGCGCGACCACTACTGGGCCGAGTTCAACGGCTACAACCACGCCTTCCGCGATCCGTGGGGGAACGAGATAGTGCTGTGGGGCAAGGCCGGTCAGAACCCGGAAGTTCCGGCGAGCTTCACGCGGGAGTAGGGTTTCATCGACTTGTTAGGCCCTCCCCCTGTGGGGGAGGTGTCGGCGTAGCCGACGGAGGGGGGAGTGATCGGGCGTCCTCCGCCCTATCCCCCCACCGGCCTTCGGCCGCCTCCCCCACAGGGGGAGGGCCTTAGGGCGCTAGCGCCCCCACGAACCCCTTGGCGCAATACCAGCCGCCCTGGAACGGCGCCGCGACCGGATCCTCCGGCGGCCCCGCCAGCACCTCCCCGGCCCAATCCTCGGCGTTATCCTTCGGCGCGTAGCCCAGGAACGCCACGTCCGAATTATCCCAGAAACTCCGCGTGTTGGCCGAGACTCCGTACACGGTCGCATAGCCGAAATCGGGGGCCTCGATCCCGCAGCGCACCAGCTCGACCATGTCGCGCGGGCTGATCCAGACCGCCAGCTGCCGAACGTCCGACGGCCGGTCGCGATAGGCGCCGATCCGCAAGGACAGCACCTGCAGGCCGAACTTGTCGGCGTACATCCGGCCCATGGCCTCGCCGAACACCTTGCTGACGCCGTAGTAGCTGTCGGGGCGCGGGACCATCGTCTCCGCCGTCGGCGTGTCGCGGCGATGGAAGCCTGCCGCGTGGTGCGACGAGGCGAACAGCACGCGCCTCACCCCCGCCAGCCGGGCCGCTTCGAACAGGTTGTGGACCCCGACGATGTTGGCCGGCAGCACCTGCTCCCATGCGTTGGCCTCCGGCTCGACCGGCACGCCGGCCATTTGGACGACAGTGTCGATCCCGGCCATGGCGGCGACCAGGGATGGGGTGTCGAGCAGGTCGGCGTGGGCGATCTCCTCGCCCGGCCCCGCCGGCGCCATCGACGCGATGTCGGCCAGTCGCATCAGGCCGTAGCAGCCGGCCAAGCCCTGGCGGATCGCCGAGCCGATGCCGCCGGCCGCGCCGAGCAGGAGGATGCGATGGTCGCCTAGCTTCATCTCCCCCTCCGTATGCTGTCATCCCGGACGAGCGCGCAGCGCGAAGATCCGGGACCGACGCGTGAGCTCGGCGCTTCCGGCGGTCCCGGATCGACGCCCGGCTTCGCCGGGCTTGTCCGGGATGACAATTTGAGTGGTGTTCAAACCGGCTTGTCGCCCGCCACCGTCACCCGGTAGCCCGTGCGGGTGTCCGGGAAATAGTCCCAGATCGCCTGGTGCCAGGTGCAGCGGTTGTCCCAGAAGGCCACCGAGTTCTTCTTCCAGCGGAAGCGCACCTGGAAGTCCGGGTTCTGGGCGTGCTGATAGAGGAAGCCCAGGATCGCCGTGCTCTCGGCCTTCGACACGCCCATGATCCGCGTGGTGTAGGACGGATTGACGAACAGGCTCTTCCTGCCGCTGACCGGATGGGTGCGGACGATCGGGTGGACCGAGCAATTGTATTTGCGGTCGATGTCCGGGAAGATCGCCTTGTAGACCGGATTGGCGTCGTGCTCGGCCGACAGCCCTTCCAGATAGGCCTTCATCCTGTCCGACAGGGTCTCGTAGGCCGCGTACATGCTGGCGAAGCAGGTGTCGCCGCCGTCGTCGGGCAGGACCTTCATGTAGAGGATGCTGCCCAGGGGCGGCTCGGGATCGCAGGTCAGGTCCGAGTGCCAGTTCTCGCCGGCCACGAACTTGGAGTCGGCGTCGGCGTGGATGGCCACGATCTCCGGGTGCTCGGGCAGGCCCGGCACGCCCGAGTGGATGGCCAGGTTCCCGAACTTGCGGCCGAACTCCTTGTGGGCGTCGTGGGTCATCTCCTGGTCGCGGAAGAAGATCACCTGGTACTGGGTCAGGGCCTGGTGCACCTCCTCGAACTGACGGTTCGTCAAAGGCTTGCCCAGGTCGACGCCGAAGATCTCCGCGCCGATCCGGCGGGTCATCGGCTTCACGTCGAGGACGTCGTAGGTCATGTGAAACCGCTCCCCCTAAGCGTTGAGAAAGCCGCCGCGCACGTAGACGAGCGGGCTCTTGGTTTCGTCGACCACGACGCGCAGGACGCGGCCGACCAGGATTTCGTGATCGCCGCCGTCATGGGCGGCGTGCAGGTCGCATTCCACCGAGGCGACGGCGCCGGCCAGCAGCGGATGGCCGCAGACGCCGGACTCCACCGCGGTCAGGGCGAAGCGGTCGTCGGCCCCGCTCTTGGCGAAGCGATAGGCCAGGTCGCCCTGGTCGCCGGCCAGGATGTTGACGCAGAAGCTCTTGGCCTGACCCAGCGCCGCCAGGGTGCGGCTGTCGCGCTTGAGGCAGACCATGACCAGCGGCGGGTCCATCGACACCGAGCTGAAGGCGCTGACCGTGGTGCCGACCAGCCGGCCGTCGTGGCAGACGGTGACCACGGTCACCCCCGCCGCGAAGCTGCCCATGGCCTTGCGGAAGTCGTGCGGCTCGGGCGCGAGCTCCCTTACAGCTGCCGCCATCTCACTCGTTCCCGAACGGGTTGTCGGGATAGACCGCCGAGGCCGGGCGCTTGGCGCTCTCGTCAGGGCTGGCCCGGCCGCAGACCGCCAGGGCGGTCAGGGCGTAGACCAGGGCGCTGTCGACCAGGTCCTGCGGGGTCGGCCGCCAGCGGCGGAAGCCGGTGGTGATGGCCGGGATGCGGTGCATGTTGAACACGTTCTGGTCGCGCCACATGCTGGAATAGACCGGGTTGGCCAAGGCCACGGGATGACCCAGGCTCAGCTTGGTGGCGTCGTCGACGGCGGCGACCAGCGGGGCCACCTCGCGGGCGTCGGCCTCGAAGCCGTGGCGCACCACCACCGGCTCGATGTCGATCCGGCCCAGGCCGTTCTCGCGGACCATGGCCTCCAGCGAATGCTGGACCTCGGCCACCTTCTGCTTCGGGGTCAGTCCCACCTCGAGATAGAGGTTCACCAGCTCGGTGCCCGCGCCGAAGGCGAACGGGATGCCACCGCGGATCGAGCCGATCTGCGACTTGGGCTGGGCCACGCCGCCGACGCTCTCGTAGCGATTGGCCTTCTCGTATTCACCGCTCCAGGCGTGGATGGCGTCGGTCAGCTTGCCGATCTTGTAGATCGGATTGGGGTGCTTGGACGCCGTCTCCGGATGCTCCAGCAGCGGGGTGAACACCCCCTCCCCCCACACCTGGAAGCGGAACACCGCATAGCCGCAGCCCACCCAGGTCAGGCCGAAGTCGCAGCCCTCGGCGGCGATGGCGTAGTCGGGCGCGACCCCGCCGTGGTGGAACAGGTAGTGGGCTCCGATGTCCTTGCCCATGTAGGCGACCCCGCGGTGCTCCTCGATCGGCTCCGGGCCGATCTCGCCGGGACAGGCGGTCAGGTACATCTTGCCGGCCAACTCGTAGCCGGCCTTCTTCAGCGCCTTGGCGGCGATCATGAAGCAGCTCATCGGGCCCCGATCGTTGGCGATCGGGTAGCCGTACAGCTTGCCGTCCTCCAGCCAGCACTTCTCCCATTCGGGATTGGCCATGGTCTCGGGGCCGTACTTGTAGGCGTCCAGGTCAGGGTTCCAGGTCGGCGCCTCGGTGTCGAGGTGGGCGGTGAACAGCAGGTTCTTGCCGACACCCTTGCCGCCGTGGGTGCCGATGATGTTCGGACGCTCGGGCGTCGCCCCGACCTTGCGCGGCGAGAAGCCCTCGCGCGCCATCCAGTCGTAGACGTAGTTGGCGACCTCCAGCTCCTTGCCCGACGGCGCGGGAATGTTGCCCAGGGTCAGGGCCAGCTCGACGATCTCGTCCTGGCTGATGGCGGCGGCGATCGCGGCGCGATCCTCGTCGGTGACCGTGTAGGGAGCCGAGGCTCCCATCGGGGGAAATCCGTCGGCCATACTCAAGCAGCCCCTTTCCAGGCGTCGGCGATCGCGGCCGTATCGGTCAGGATCGCGCTGTTCAGCTCCATCACCTTCAGCGACGCGGCATGGACGTCCGCCTCGTAGGCGGCGCAGGCGTCGGCGGCGACGAACACGTGGTAGTCCAGGTCGAAGGCGTCGCGGACGGTGCTGTCGACGCAGCACTCGGTCGTCAGTCCGGCCACCACCAGGGTGTCGACGCCCATCCTGGTCAGCTGGATGTCGAGATCGGTGCCGACGAACCCGCTGTAACGGGTCTTGGGCACCACCAACTCGCCCGACAGCGGCTTGGGACCGTAGAACTCCGAACCCACCTGCCCGGCCCGGCACAGGGCCGCGTCGACGTCGGGGTCGCCGCCGCGCCGGCGCATGCGCTCGTTCCAGGCGGCGGAGTCGGTCTCGGGCGTGGTCGCCAGGCCGACGAACACCACCGGCACGCCGGCCGCGCGGGCGTCGGCGACCAGCTTTTCAGCGGCGGCCAGGGCGGGCTCGACCACGCTCATGTCGATGAACGCGCCCAGCGCCCCGTCCGGCGAGGCGAAGTCGACCTGCATGTCGATCACCAGCACCGCCGTCCGCTCCGGCTTGATCCAGTCGACCAGGCTCACGAATAGACCGCCCGCAGGCCCGGCAGGATGTCGGCGCCGAACATGGTCAGGCCCTCGACGTAGTCGGGGAAGATCAGCATCAGCCCGTCCAGCTCGCAGTAGGTGACGAACTCCTCGATCTGCTCGGCGCAGGTGGACGGCGAGCCGACGACGGTGTGGGTCATGAACGCGCCCTGCTGCTTGGCGACGGTGTCCAGCTTCTCGGCCGGCACGCCCCAGCTGGCCAGCATGGCCAGGATCGCGCCCATGTCGGCGCCGTCCTTGTAGTGCTCGACCATGGCCGCGGCCTTGGCGTCGGTGCCGCCGTGGACGACCGTGCACATGGCGTAGGTCTTGATCGACTTGCCCATGCTCTCGGCCACCTTCTTGGCCCGCAGCGAGGCGTCGCGACGCTCGTCGGGCGTGCGCCCACCGATGAAGCAGACGTCGGCCTCGCGCACCGAGAACTGGAAGCCGCGGTCGGACATGCCGGCGCAGACGATCTCGGGACGCGGCTTGGCCAGCGGCTTGGGCTTGGACTGGCAGTCCTTCATCGTGAAGAACTTGCCGTCGAAATCGACGCTGTCCTCGGCCCACAGGCGCTTGACGATCGTCGTCCATTCCTCGGTCAGGGCGTAGCGGTCGTCGTGGGACAGGCTGTCGTCCCAGGCGCCCATCTGGTCGAACTCGCCCTTGTAGGCGCCGGCCACGATGTTCAGCCCCGCCCGGCCGCCGCTGATGTGGTCCAAAGTGGAAATTAGCTTGGCGGCCACGGCCGGGTTCTGCAGCAGCGGATGGATGGTGGCCCAGATGCGGACGTTCTTGGTGGCCTCGGCGATGCCGGCCATCATCGTGACGGACTCCAGGGCGGTGCCCCAGTGGTCGGTCTCGCCGCCGAAGCCGCGGAACTTGCCCATGGACATCACGAAGTCCATGCCGACCTGATCGGCGGTGACCGCCGCGGCCTTGTTCTGCTGGTAGAGGCCGTCGAGGACGGGGGTGGTCTTGGAGATGATCCAGCCGCCGTTGGCGACGGGCAGGAACACCCCGAAGTCCTTGTGCTTGGATGGGCTGTGGAACATGGCGGCTCCTCCTCTACGCGGCGTCTTGAAGCATACTGGGGACCGGTTCGGCGACCGGCTCGACGTGGATGGCCTTGCGCGGCGGCCGCATGAACAGCGCCGCGATGAAGATTACGCCGATCACCACCGCGAACACCTGGAAAGTCGGGGCGAAGCCGCCGAGGCGGTCGCGCATCACGCCGCCGATCACCGGGCCGAGCGCCGAGACCGCGCCCACCAGGCAGACCAGCGAGAAGATCTCCAGGTTGTTCTTGCGGCCATAGTAGTTGAGCAGAAGGATGCTGATCGCCAGCACCGTCATGCCGAACCCGACGCCGACGCCGATGGAAAACAGCATCATCAACGGCCAGGTCGTGGCGTGGGTCAGGGCCAGCAGGCCGACGGCCATCATCCCCTGGGCGCCGGCCAGCAGCCAGCGCGGGTCGATCCGGTCGCCCACCAGCCCGCCGCCCATCCGGGCCACCACCTGCATCAGGCTTTCGAAGCTGATGACGCTGACCGCCACGGCCGAGACCACGCCCAGTTCGCTGAAGTGGGTCGGGGCCAGGCTGACCGCGGTGACGCCGCCCAGCAGGTGGGCGAAATAGGCCGCCAGGATCACCCAGAACTGCGGGGTGGCCACGGCCTCCTTCACGGTCCAGTCGGTGGTGGTGCGGTAGACCTTGGCGTTGACCGGCGCGGTCTGGGCCTCTTCGGCCACGGCCTTGTCGGTCTCGACGGCCGCGGCGGCCAGCCAGGCGCGACCACCGACCAGGGCCGCGCACAGGGCGCCGACCACGACCGAAGCGACGGCCTGGGCCGCCCAGTAGGGCCGCCAGGCGCCGCCCGCCATCTGCATGCCGGCCAGGGCGATCCAGGGTCCGGCGACCCCGCCCAGCGAGCCGATCGTGAAATAGATCCCGAACGGCAGGGCCCGCTTCTTGAACAGCATCGACAGCACGTGGGTGCCGGGGATCAGGGCCATCATCTGGTAGCCCACGCCCAGCAGGGCCGTGCCCACCAGATAGACCGGCAGGCCCCGGGCGACGGTCAGGCAGGAAAAGCCCGCCACCATCACCGCCGAGCCGGCGACGATCGTCAGCCGCACGCCCAGCCTGCGGATCAGGATGGCCGGCAGCCACGACGAGCCGCCGCAGAACGCGCCCAGCAGGGTGAAGCCCAGGAACGCGGGACCGAAGCCCCAGCCCAGCTCCTTGATCATCGCCGGCAGGACGATCCCCAGCGACGAGAAGGTCGAAGCGGTAATCAGGAACAGCAGCAGGCTCAGCGCGCCGAGCAGCAGCCAGGATCTCCACGGGATCGTCGACGACATGGGGGCCTCCATGTTTAAGCGAAGTCCCGCGCTCCGTTCCCGGGGCACGGGACGGTGGGAACTAGAACTTGCGCGACAGGGTCACGCGCCACTCGCGACCCTTGCTGGGCAGCGCGCCGAGGTTGGCGTAGCTGTCGGCGTCGGGCGTGAAGTAGAGCTTGTCGAACAGGTTATCGATGTTGGCGGTCACCGTGTACGGCCCATACTCGTAGTAGGCCGAGGCGTTGGCGACGTAGTAGGCCGGGTAGGTCACCGCGTTCTGCACGGTGCCCGCGGTCTTGGTCACGTGGGTGACGCCCACCGTGCCGCCGACCTTGCCCCAGGTGTAGTCGTCGCTGGTGTAGGCGCCGTACAGGCTGACCACCGATTTCGGGATCAAGGTGTAGTCGTAGTCGCCCGCGCGGCCCGGCAGGCTGTTGAACGCCCAGACCACATAGGTGCCGCCGAACGCCTGCGAACCCGGGACGCCGGCGGTGTAGGCCGGGATGTACTGGAACGAGGTGTCCGGGCCCTTGACCGTGGTGTGCTGGCTGTTGCCCGAGAAGGTGAAGCTGAAGTTCTCGCTGGCCAGCCAGCGGACTTCCAGCTCCACGCCCTTGGCGCGGGTGCCCGTCGGGGTGCCGGTGATGCCGGTCAGCTGGGTGCGGTTCTGGCGGTAGCCGGCCAGCGAGCCGACCAGCGTGCCCTTCAGCCACTGGAACTTCACCCCGGCCTCGGCCAGGTCGCTGTCCGACAGCCAGGCGTCGCTGGCGTCGGCCACCAGACTGGCGGCCACGTCGCCGGCCTGGCTCATTTCAAGCGCCGAGGCCTTGGCGTAGGTGATGTAGGGCATCAGCCCGCCCGGAACCTTGTAGGTGGCGCTGGCGGTGTAGGTGAACTTGTCCTTGCCCGCCTTCTGCTCGCCCGCGACCTGGTAGCTGAGCACGCCGGTGTCGTGCGACTTGACGTCGTAGTCGTCCCAGCGGCCGCCCAGCATCAGGTTCAGCTTCTCGGCGATCATGACGTCGGTCATGAAGAACACGCCCTTCTGCCGCCAGTCGGACTTGTTGTCGTTTTCCCAAGCGAGCCCGAGCACCCCAGCGCCCGTCTCGGTCGAGAACGGGCTGTCGATGATGTCGGTGGGCGTGGCGCCGAAGCTGATGTCGCGGCGGTCCAGGGCGATCACGCCGCTGTTGTAGCTCTCGCGCCGGCGGCCCGAGAAGTCGCGGTACGAGGCGCCGATGAACGACTTGGCCGTGACCGCGCCGTCGGCGAACGTGTTGGCGAAGTCGTAGGTGACGCGTCCTTCCCAGACCGAGCTGTCGAACCAGGCCGGATAGCCGTACGAGACGAATCGTTTGTTCTCCTGGTCGTCGTAGAAGAACTGCGCCTTGATGTTGCTGTCGGACGACAGGGCCTTGGCCAGGTCGAAATAGAAGGTGTTGGTGTCGGTCTCCGAGAAGTCGGCCGGGCTGATATAGACCGTGCGCGGCGACAGCTTGGTCGTGCCGACGCCGGCGTCCAGGATGTGGGCGGCGTTGGTGTTGTAGAAGCCGTAGTACGGGATGTAGAGCGGGTTGAACGCCGGGTCGTAGTAGTACGGGTTGGCGTTGTTGCCGCTGATCTCGTTCAGCGTCATGCGGCCGTTGCCGTCGCTGTCGATCAGGGTGGTGTCGCGGCCGGTGGTGTAGGTCCCGTTGTCGATCAGGCTCTGGGTCAGGCGGTTCCAGCCGGGCGTCTGTACGTCGCCGTCCGAGTGGTACTTCATGCCGCCGATCGCGGTGGTCCAGCCGTTGCCCAGGTCGAAGTCGGCCGAGATCTCGCCGGTCTGGCGACGCGGATAGATGCCCTTGTAGAAGCTGTGGCTGTCCTCGACCTCGCCGTAGGCATAGACGCCGCCGGTCACCGGACCGATGTTCACCGGCAGGCCGAGCTGGGCGGTGGCGTTCTTGCGGTTGTAGGAGCCGTAGGTGGCGGTGACCTCGCCGGTCGGCTCGCTGAGATAGCCGCCCTCGTTCTTGCCCGACTTCGGAATGAAGTTGAGCATGCCGCCCACCTTGCCCGAGCCGTAGATCGGGGTCGGCGGACCGCGCACGATCTGGATCTGGTCGGCCGCGCCGATCGGGGTGGAATAGGTGCCGCGGTTCTCGATGCGCTTGAAGCCCCGGAAATAATTCTCGGCCAGGGTGCCGCGAATGTTCAGCGCGCCGGGCACGCCGTAGAAGCTGGCGGTGTAGGTGCCGGGCGAGACGGCGGTCAGGCCGTCGATCGTCTCGATGCCGTAGCGCTGCAGGGTGGTGTCGCTGACGAAGCTGGCCGAGCGCGGCGTCTCCAGCAGCGGCTTGTCGATGCCGAACACCGTGTTGTTTGGCCGGGTCTCGATCAGACCCGCCTTGTCGCGCGCCTTGACCACGATCTCGTCGACGGCGGTCGAAGCGTCGGCCGGATCGGCTGCCGGCGCATCGGCGGCGAAGGCGTGACCAGGCGACGCGGCGACGGACAGAGCGAGCAGAACAGCGACGGAAGATCCCGCCATCAAAAGCCGTTGGTTCGACATGACGTCCTCGTTCGAGGCCGTCGCGCCCATCACCCGCGGTGATTATCCCCAGGACGACGCCTCTTGAGAACCAGCATCACCCAGCCGCCGCCGGTCGGTGGGATCGACATCTGACATTTTGAACGAAATGTCGTCGCCGCTCGCTTCTTGCTCAGTCGAGGGGCCGTTTCGCACGGCGAAGGTCAAGAAACTTGATCCACCGCGCACAAGGAGCCGCCAAAAGCGTTGCGGCTTGACCCAGCGTATCGGCCGGACGCTCGCGGATCAGCGGCGGTTGGTGTCGATCCAGACGACGTCGCCGCGATCCTGGTCGTGGAGCCAGGACGCGGTCCGGGCGCTGCTCCAGGCGGCGGTGATCAGGCCGCAGCCGATGACGGACGGAAGCGAGGCCGCGAAGCGTGGCGGCGCGGACATTGGAAAAGCGGACATGGAACAAACGCCTCTCGCCGCCCTGATGCCCGATCATGCGTTGCGGCTTGGTTGACTTGCCCCCGGATCGGGCGCGACCGTCTGACGCGCCCGCCCTTTACATCCCCCGCGGCGACTGGTTCACCCGCGCCATGACCGACTTTCCCATCACCATCTTCCACAATCCCAAGTGCGGCACCTCGCGCAACGTCCTGGCCATGATCCGGGCGGCCGGATACGAGCCCTCGGTGGTCGAGTATCTGAAAACCCCCTGGTACCGGCAGCAACTGGCCGAGCTGATGGCCCAGGGCGGCGCGCGGCCGCACGAATGGCTGCGGGTGAAGGGCACGCCGGCGCAGGCGCTGGGCCTGACCGCGCCCGATGCCTCGGACGACGCGATCCTGGACGCCATGGTCGCCGAGCCGATCCTGGTCGAGCGCCCGATCGTGGTCAGCCCCAAGGGCGTGCGGCTGTGCCGGCCCTCGGAGCGGGTATTCGACCTGCTGGAGGTGGTTCCGGAAAGCTTCACCAAGGAAGACGGCGAGGTCGTCCGCCCGCGCGGCTAGGGTTTCAGGGGTCAAGGGATCGTCCGTGAACGGACGCTGTCGCAAATCTGTCGCCAAACTGTGACAAATGACGGCGGCATAGGACGTACAGTTTGTTCGTTCCCTCCTTCTCGCCCCCTCGAAAGTAGGAATGTTCCTCATGAAGACCCTGCTCGGAGCCACCGCCGCGCTCGGCCTGCTGGCCGGCGCGTCCAGCGCCCACGCCGCCCGCGACTATGTCTGGGCCGCCGGTTCGTCGACCGTGTTCCCCTTCTCCACCCGCACCGCCGAGAACTTCGCCAAGAAGACCGGCAAGAAGGCCCCCAAGGTCGAGAGCCTGGGCACCGGCGGCGGCATCAAGATGTTCTGCGGCGGCATGGGCGAGAAGTTCCCCGACATCGCCAACGCCTCGCGCCCGATGAAGAAGTCCGAGTTCGAGGCCTGCAAGGCCAAGGGCGTCAACAACATCGTCGAGCTGAAGATCGGCTTCGACGGCATCGTCGTGGCCATGGACAAGTCCGCGCCCGACTACAATTTCAAGGTCGAGCACCTGTTCCTGGGCCTGGGCCAGACCGTGCTGCGCGGCGGCCAGTTCGTGGCCAACCCGTACAAGACCTGGAAGGACGTCGGCGCCGGCCTGCCGGCCAACCGCATCCTGGTCTACGGCCCGCCGCCCACCTCGGGCACCCGCGACGCCTTCGTCGAGCTGGCCATCGAGGGCGGCGCCAAGAAGTTCCCGACCGCCAAGTCGCTGTCGGAAAGCGACGAGAAGGCCTTCAAGGCCAAGGTCGATCCGCTGCGCACCGACGGCGGCTGGGTCGACGCCGGCGAGAACGACAACGCCATTATCGGCACCATCGAGAAGACCCCGGGCGCCCTGGGCGTGTTCGGCTACAGCTTCCTCGAAGAGAACGGCAACCGCATCAAGGGCGCCAGCGTCAACGGCGTGAAGCCCAACGCCCAGTCGATCGCCAGCGGCCAGTACCCGCTGTCGCGCTCGCTCTACATCTACGTCAAGAAGGACCAAGTCGGGGTGACCCCGGGCCTGAAGGAATTCGTCGCCGAGTTCGTGTCCGACGCGGCCACCGGCCGGGGCGGCTACCTGCAGGGCCGCGGCCTGATCCCCCTGCCCCCGGCCCAGCACGAGTCCATGAAGGCCGCCGCCGGCAAGCTGACGCCGATGGCCGCGCCGAAGTCGTAAGGCTTTCGGCCAGAGCACATGGAAACGGCCCCGGAGCGATCCGGGGCCGTTTTTCATTCGCCCCCAACATCCGCTCATCCCGACGAAAGTCGGGACCCAAGCTGAGCTTGGGGATGCGTCCGTTGAGGATCGATCAGTCAAGGCGCTTCCTGATACCCCGCTTGGGTCCCGACTTTCGTCGGGATGAGCGGAGTATTTTGGTGTCCTCAGTTCGTCGGCTGTTCGGACGGCGCCCGCGAGGTCATGCCGGCGGCGGCGGCGTCATCGGCCATCTGGGCGTCGACGGCCGGCTGGGCGGCGGCGGGAGCCCGGACGGTGGCGACCGGCGGCGGCGTTTCGGGCTTGGGCGCGGTGGCCACGGGCGTGGGCCTGGCCGCCACGGCGGCCGCGTCGTCGGCGGCGGTGCGGATCTCGGCCGGACCTTCTTCGTAGCCGCCGTCGAAGTTCATGGAGGACGCCATCAGCAGCACGCCGGCGGTGGCGATGGCTCCAACCAGAGCCCCCAGGAGGATCCATCCGAACGGGTTGCTCTTGCGTTCGGCCTTGGCCATCCGGGCTTTCCTCTGATCTGCGGCCCTCTTAGGAGCCGACCCAACGCCGGACGGGTCCGACGTCGAGGTGGACGAAATTGCTGACGGGGTAATAACCCACGCCGCCGCGCTTGAGATCCAGGGCCGCGGCCCTCAATCGATCCAGAGCGACATCCTCCAGATAGACATCCATAGCCTTGCCGTCCATGTGCAGGCTGCGTTTGGCGACCTGACCGCTGCGTTCGTGCAACATGGCGTTGGTCTTGGGCGAGCGGTAGCCGGAGATCACCTGGAAGTGCGACTTGGAGCCGGTCTTCTGGGACAGGGTCGAAAGGGTGTCGAACAGCTCCGGATGCATCGAATAGACGTCGCCCGTGCGGTAGTCGCGCAGCACCTTGTCCAGGGCCTGGACGGCGTCGGGCACGTACTCGCCCTTGTCGAAATAGACCGCTTCCAGTTTTTCCTGGGTGTGGATGTTGTGCAGCTTCAGCCAGCGGGGAGCGTGCGAGGCGGAACGGGTCGCCGCGACCGGCGTTGCTATCGGGGCGGCGGCGACGGCCGGAAGCGCGTCGTCGGCCATGCCCTCGGGCAGCTCCGACTGTCGCTGGAGCAGATCGGCGATGGGATCGGAGATCCCCAGCTTGGATTGGGCGAAGGCGGCCATCGGCCCGATCGCGCTCGCGCCGAGCACGCCAAGGCCAAGCCCCAACAGCTTGCGTCGTTCGATCATTTTACGCTTCCCCGGACTGACCTCGCGAGACGCCGGAAGGCTGGGCCGCCGCACTTGGCGACCCTCACACGAGCACTAAAGACGCTTGAGTCTTTCCAAATTGGAAAGGCCCATGCCGGGAAGAGGCCTCACGTGGACCCGGGGGTCAAGCGGAGCCAGGGGCTCCTGCGGCGATACGCTGCACCAGCACCTTGTCCCACCCATAAGGGTCGTCGCGGAAGTTCATCTGCCCGTCTGGGGTCATGTAGGCGGTCCAGTAGAGCAGAAATACGGCGATTGGCTGAGCTAGCTGGGCCCGCACCGTCTTGCCCGCCGCGATGGTCGCGTCGACCACGTCCGGCTGCCAGTCGGGGCTGGAGGCCAGCAGTTGCTTGGCCAGCGGGATCGGCTTTTCCAAGCGCACGCAGCCGTGGCTAGCCAGGCGGCTGAAGCTGGCGAACTTCGAGCGGCTGGGGGTGTCGTGCAGATAGACCCCGTAGGGATTGTCGAAGTCGAACTTCACCAGGCCCAGGGCGGCCTTGGGTCCGGCCTTCTGCTGCAGGCGCGAGGTCCCCTCGCCGGTCGAGATGACGATGAAGTCGTTGCGCGCCAGATAGCCGGGATTGGCCCGCTCCTTGGGCCACAGCTCCTTGGAGGCGATGGACGACGGCACGTTCCACGGCGGATTGAGCACGATCGAGTGGATCGTCGACTGCAGCATCGGCGTCTCGTCGCCCGGACGGCCGGTCACCGCCCGCATGGTCAGGTTCGGGGCGTCGTCGTGGAAGACGCTCATCACCGCGGCGGCGATGTTGACCTGGATGCGGTCGGCCGGCAGCTGCTGGGGCAGCCAGCGCCAGCGCTCCATGTTGGCCAGGATCTGATCGATCCGGCGTTCGACGGGCACGTTCAGGGCCGCCAGGGTCGCCGGGCCCAGGCTGGCGTCGGGATTGAGGCCGAAGCGCTTCTGGGCGCGCATCAGGGCCTGCTGCAGGGCCTCGTCGAACACCGGGGCCTTGTCGACGGCCACCGTGGCGTCCTCGACCGCCAGACGGACCTCCAGCGCGGCGATGCGCGGATCGCCGGCCGCGCCGGGCTTCAGCGCCTCGGTCCCCGCGGGGATGGACTCCCAGCCGCCGGCCGCGGCGATCTCGCGATAGGTCGCCAGGCCCTTCCGCAGCGTCTGGTAGCCGGTATAGGGCGGCGGCAGGCTGTCCAGCCACGGGCCCAGGCGATCCTGGGCGGCCGCCTGCACGAAGTCGGGACCCGGATCGTAGGGCAAGGGGCGCAGGCCCCAGTCGTTGAGGAAGGCGTCCGGCGCCAGGCGTCCGGTGCGCACGGCCCGGGCGTAGCGCAGGGTCAGGTCGATCAGCTGGGCCTGGGCGCCCTGGCGGGTCAGGGCGTCGCGGGCGCTGAGCAACGGCAGGAAGGCGTCCGGCGCGAAGGCGGTCGGCTCGAAACCGTGGGTGTAGGCCTGACCCAGGGTCTTGATCAGCAGATCGACCTGGTCTGGCCGCAGCGCCACGCTGGTCGGCGGCGGCGGGAGCGGCTGCTGCGGCGCCCGCTGCGGGGCCTTCACCAGGGGCGGATTTTGGATCTGCGCTACGGCCGAAGAAAGCGAGAACAGGGAAAGCGCGCCGCCAAGCAGTGCGTCACGTTTGGTCCAGGACTTGATCACAGTCGAAAGGTCTCGCCGTACGCTCGCACGCGGCCAGTCCGCGCACTCTCAAATGGCCGTCGCGATCCATGCGCGTCAACGCTCGTATCGTGGAAGGCGAACGGTTCAGATCGCTTATGGTTCTTTATTTCCGATGCGGAACCTTAACGCCACACTGGCGGTTTGATCGGGGGTCAGGACGCGCCGTCGCGCCCTTCCAGCGTCAGGATTTTCGTCGATGAGGATCGCCCAGGTTCCGCCCCTGTACGAAGCTGTCCCCCCACGCTTTTACGGTGGGACCGAACGGGTTGTCGCCCACCTTACCGACGCCCTGGTCGACCTGGGGCACGAAGTCACCCTGTTCGCCTCGGGCGACGCCCGCACGAAGGCCGAGCTGGTCGTCGTGCGCGACCAGGCGATCCGCCTGGATCCCGCCCTGCTGAAGTCGGACCTGGCCGCCCACATGGCGATGCTGTCCGAGGTCCGCCGCCAGGCCCACCGCTTCGACGTGATCCACTTCCACACCGACATGATCCACTTCCCGATGTTCGAGGACATGGCGGCCAAGACCCTGACAACCCTGCACGGGCGGCTGGACCTGAAGGACCTGCCCGGCGTCTATCGCCGCTGGCCGCAATATCCCCTGGTCTCGATCTCGGACGACCAGCGCCAGCCCCTGCCCTTCGCCAACTGGGCCGGCACGGTGCTGCACGGCATGGCCGAGGAGATCTATGATTTCCGCGAGAAATCCGAGGGTTACCTGGCCTTCCTCGGCCGGATCTCGCCCGAGAAGGGCCCCGATCGCGCCATCGCCATCGCCAAGCGCCTGGGCAAGAAACTGAAGATCGCCGCCAAGATCGACGCCGCCGACCGCGCCTATTTCCACGACGAGGTCGAGCACCTGATGGACCATCCGCTGATCGAGTTCGTCGGCGAGATCGGCGACCATCAGAAGTCCGACTTCCTGGGCGGCGCCGAGGCCCTGCTGTTCCCCATCGCCTGGCCCGAGCCGTTCGGGCTGGTGATGATCGAGGCCATGGCCTGCGGCACGCCGGTGATCGCCTACAACTGCGGCTCGGTGCCCGAGGTGATCGAGGACGGCCTGACCGGCTTCATCGTCCACGACGAGGACAGCGCCGTCGCGGCGGCCCATCGCCTGGGCGAGATCAACCGCTTCGAGGTCCGCCGCCGGTTCGAGACCCGCTTCTCGGCCACCGCCATGGCCCGCCGGTACCTGGACCTCTATGATCGCCTGGAAGAAGCGTCCGCGCCGCCGCGTCTGACGCTGGCCCAAAGCGCCTGACCCTGACTTCGCGCGGTCGCCGCGTCGCAGACACGATCAGGTTTTAGGAATCTGGAACCCGCCCGCCGCACCTACGCGGCGCGGCGGGTTTTCGAGGGACCTCAGCGCAAGGGGCCAAAAGATATGGACGATCTCACACCGGGCCCAACGCCGAGCGGCGCCGTCGAACAGGGCGAGACGGGCGAACCGCGCGTGCCCTACCGGCTGTTCGCGCTGAAGGACAAGGACACCTTCCTGGTGGCCGACGCCTTTGGCGACGTGCTGGGCGCGGCCGACGGCCTGTTCCACGACGACACCCGCCTGCTGTCCAAGCTGCGCCTGCTGCTGGGCAACCGCTCGCCGGCCCTGCTGAGCGCGGCGGTGTCGCAGGACAACGTGTTCTTCACCTCGCACTCGACCAACGAACCGCTGCCCGCCCTGGGCGGCGCGGCCGCGCCGCACGGCGCGATCCATGTCGAGCGCAAGCGGTTCCTGTGGGACCAGCGGCTGTACGAACGCCTGCGCTTCGTCAACTACAGCCGCGACATGGTCATCCTGCCGGTCAGCCTGGAATACGACGCCGACTTCCACGACATGTTCGAGGTGCGCGGCTCCAAGCGCCCCGCGCGGGGCCGGGTGCTGCCGGCCGAGATGAACGGCCGCTCGGTGACCTACGCCTATGACGGGCTGGACGGCGTGCGGCGCACCAGCATCATCTCGTTCTCCGAGCCGCCGGGACGCCTGGGTCCGCAACGGGCCGACTTCATGTTCATGCTGACGCCGGAGACCCATTTCGATCTCTATATCGAGGTTGGGGTCGATCACGCCCATCCGCCCACCCGCGAGCGCTGGCGGGCGGCGGCGGCGCGGGCCCGGATCGACATGCGCAAGCGGCGGCGTCACGGGGCGCGGCTGCACAGCTCGGGCCGGCTGTTCAACGACTGGCTTGAGAAGTCGCGGGCGGACCTGGCCCTGCTGACCACCCAGTTCGCCACCGGCCCCTACCCCTATGCCGGCATCCCCTGGTTCTCTACCCCGTTCGGGCGCGACGCGATCATCACCGCCTGGCAGGTGCTGTGGATCGAGCCCGGCCTGGCCAAGGGCGTGCTGGGCTATCTGGCCGAGCACCAGGCCGAGGAGGTCAGCGCCTTCCGCGACAGCGCGCCCGGCAAGATCATGCACGAGACCCGCAAGGGCGAGATGACCGCCCTCGGCGAGCTGCCGTTCGGCCGCTACTACGGCGGAGTCGACACCACCCCGCTGTTCGTGGCCCTGGCCTGCGCCTACGCCGAGCGCACGGGGGATCTGGAGTTCATCGACGGCCTGTGGGAGCCGCTGCTGGCGGCGATCGCCTGGATCGAGCATTTCGGCGACAGCGACGGCGACGGCCTGATCGACTACGCCCGGGGCCTGGACTCCGGCCTGTCGAACCAGAACTGGAAGGACAGCGAGGACAGTGTCTTCCACGAGGACGGCAAGTTCCCGGACGGACCGATCGCCGTGGTCGAGGTCCAGGGCTACGCCTTCGCCGCCTTCAAGGGCATGGCCGACCTGGCCCAGCGGCGCGGCGACCCCGACAACGCCGAACGCTGGCGAGCCAAGGCCGAACATCTGCGCCAGCAGGTCGAGACCAAGTTCTGGATGGAGGACAAGGGTTTCTACGCCATGGCCGTCGACGGCCACGGCAAGCCCTGTCGCGTAAAGGGTTCGAACCCGGGCCACCTGCTGTTCTGCGGCCTGCCCTCGCCCGAGCGCGCCAAGAAGGTGGCCGACGCCCTGCTGTCGGCGGCGTTCCACAACGGTTTCGGCGTGCGGACCCTGGCCCAGGGCGAGCCGCGCTTCAATCCGATGAGCTACCACAACGGCTCGGTCTGGCCGCACGACACCGCCATCTGCGCCATGGGCCTGGCCCGCTACGGCCACCGCGACGGGGTGGTCGAGATGACCTCGGGCCTGTTCGAGACCGCCGCCCACTACGAGATGCGCTTGCCCGAACTGTTCTGCGGCTTCCCACGCCAGCCGGGCGAGCCGCCGGTGGCCTATCCGGTCGCCTGCCTGCCCCAGGCCTGGGCGGCCGGCTCGGCCTTCATGATGCTGCAGGCGTGCCTGGGCATCACCATCGACGGCTGGAAGGGCGAGGTGCACCTGAGCGATCCGCGCCTGCCGATCGGCATCGACCACCTGCAGGTAGACGGCCTCAGGATCGGTACGGCCGTCACCGACATCACCTTCGAACATGTCGGCGCTCACGTCGCGGCCCACACCAGCAAGCAGTCGCCGGTGCCCATCCTGATCAGGCGGTGACCTCTCTCGTTCCGCTCATCCCGGCGAAGGCCGGGACCCAGATGGCAAGGCTGGGTGTTGGCTCCACAAGCCCAGCGCCCTTCCAATCAGCCTCTCCGCTTTGGGATCTGGGTCCCGGCCTTCGCCGGGATGGGCGGATTAAAAATAGCAGCGTGAAAGCGAGCGGAACCACGACATGCCGCAAAACCTAGACCTCTTCCCGATCGGCAATTGCGCCGTCAGCGCCCTGATCGACCGCTGCGGACGCTTCGTGTGGGCCTGCGCGCCGCGCATCGATTCCGACCCGGTGTTCAGCTCGCTGCTGGGCGGGCTGGAGCCCGGCGATCCCACCGCCAAGGGCACCTGGGAGGTGGCGGTCGACGGCGCCAAGACGGTCGAGCAGGAGTACCTGCGCAACACCCCGATCCTGCGCACGGTGATCACCGACGCCGACGGGGCCAGCGTCGAGATCATCGACTTTTCCCCCCGCTACCAGCAGTTCGGCCGCAGCTTCCGGCCCACGGCCTTCATCCGCCTGATCCGGCCCCTGACCAGCGTGGCGCGGATCACCATCCGCCTTCGCCCGACCGCCGAGTGGGGCTCACGCGCGGCCGACACCACCCACGGTTCCAACCACATCCGCTACCTGTGTTCGGACATGACCCTGCGCCTGTCCACCGACGGGCCGGTGTCGCACGTGCTGGAGGAGCGCACCTTCCGGCTGGAGAAGCCGGTCGCCATGTTCCTGGGCGCCGACGAGGGCTTCAACGCCGACATCGGGGCCACCTGCAACCGCATGCTGCAGCAGACCCAGGAATACTGGATGGACTGGGTGCGCGGCCTGGCCGTGCCGCTGGACTACCAGAGCGCGGTGATCCGCTCGGCCATCACCCTGAAGCTCTGCATGCACGAGGAGACCGGGGCGATCGTGGCGGCCATGACCACCTCGATCCCCGAGCACGCCGACAGCGGCCGCAACTGGGACTACCGCTACTGCTGGCTGCGCGACGCCTACTACGTGGTCCAGGCCCTGAACCGGCTGGGCGCGGTCGACATCCTGGAGAATTATCTGGGCTACCTGCGCAACATCGTCGACCGGGCGGCCGGCGGCCATATCCAGCCGCTGTTTGGCGTGGGCTTCGAGCCGCAACTGACCGAGCGCTTCGCCCCCGCCCTGCCCGGCTATCGCGGCATGGGGCCGGTGCGCATCGGCAACCAGGCCTTCGAGCACCAGCAGCACGACGTCTACGGCCAGATCATCCTGTCCACCGTCCAGGCCTTCTTCGACGAGCGCCTGCTGCGGCCGGGCACGGTGGAGGACTTCCAGAACCTGGAGCCGGTGGGCGAGCGGGCCTTCCAGCTGCACGACCAGCCGGACGCCAGCCTGTGGGAGTTCCGCGGCCGGGCCAACGTCCACACCTATTCGGCGGTGATGTGCTGGGCGGCCTGCGACCGGCTGGGCAACGCCGCCGCCCGCCTGGGCCTGGCCGACCGCGCCGACTTCTGGAACGACCGCGCCGCCAAGGTGCGCGCCACCATCGACCAGCGGGCCTGGAACGAGACCCTGGGCCGCTACGCCGCCACCTTCGAGGGCGACGAACTGGACGCCAGCCTGCTGCAGCTGGTCGACCTGCGCTTCATCGAGGCCAACGACCCGCGCAACGCCGCCACCGTGGCGGCCATCGAGGCGGGCCTGCGCAAGGGCTCGTATCTGCTGCGCTACGCCATCCCCGACGACTTCGGCGCGCCGCAGACGGCGTTCAACATCTGCACCTTCTGGCTGGTCGAGGCGCTCTACCTGGCCGGCCGGATCGAGGAGGCCCGCGCCCTGTTCGAGGAGATGCTGGAGCGCCGCACCACCGCCGGCCTGCTGTCGGAGGACATCGGCTTCGCGGACGGCGAGCTGTGGGGCAACTATCCGCAGACCTATTCCCTGGTCGGACTGATCAACTGCGCGGTGCTGTTGAGCCGGCCGTGGACCTCGGTGCGGTAGATGACACCGCTTTAAGCTGCCTGGCCCGCCCAGCCTGCTAGGGTGGCGGCATGTCGCGCGCCCGCCCCGACCTTCGCCAGGCCCTGCCGCCGGGCCAGACCATCCCTCGCCACATCCATGACGAGGCCTATGCCGCCGTGGTGCTGGCCGGCGGCTACGAGGAGGCCGGCGAGCGGGGCCGCTGGCGCGTGCGGCCCGGCGACGTGCTGATCCACGGGGCCTTTTCCAGCCACTGCGACCAGATCGCCGGCCAGGCCCTGATCCTCAGCCTGCCCCTGCCGGCCGTGGTCGACGACCTGCCCGGCATCGCCCGCGCTGCCGATCCAGACCTGCTGGCCCGCCTGGCCCAGCGCGATCCGCGCGAGGCGACCACCGCCCTGCTGGAGACCCTGCTGCCCGGTGAGGCCCCTCTGACCGACGCGCCCGACCTGATGGCCCAGGCGCTGTCGGGCGACGACACGCCGGGGATCCAGGCCTGGGCCCGCGACCAGGGCGTGGCCCGCGAGACCGCCTTCCGGTGGTTCCGCGACTGCTATGGCGTTGCCCCCTCGCGCTTCCGTGTGGAGGCCCGGGCCCGACGCGCCTGGACGGCGATCGTCACGGGCGACGCGCCGCTCGCCGAGATCGCTGTCGAGGCCGGCTTTTCCGACCAGGCCCACATGAGCCGCGACGTCAAAGCCCTGACCGGCCGCTCGCCGGGTCAGTGGCGTTTGCAAGCTGGGCTGCAACATCGGTTCAAGACCGACGCGGCCTGAGGCTGGGACAAGGTCGGCATGACCGACACCGCCCTGCCCTCGCCCCGCCGCCCCCTCGTCGAACTGACCAACTTCAAGTTCCGCCTCTGGCCCATCGTGCTGGCGGCGGTGCTGATGCAGGGGATCCTCGTGCCCTGCCGCGAGGCCGCGCGCTGGATCTACAAGTCCAACATCGACCTCTTCCACCACCAGGCCTGGGTGTTCATGGGCCTGGCCATGCTGCTGCAGGCGTCATCGGGCGTGATCGGCATCCTGGTGATGCAGCGGCTCCTGCCCCAGTCGGACGGCCATCTGCGCTGGCCGCCGGGCAAGACCTACGTGCTGCCCGCGATCGGGATCGGCCTCGCCATGGCGCTGATCATGCTGGTCGCCGACTATTGGCCGCAGTTGCTGAGCCACACCGCGCCCGAGGCCAACTATCCGGGTTCGGCGGCCGGCTGGCTGTCGATGATGCTGCTGGCCGGCGTCAACGAGGAGCCGATCTTCCGCGGCCTGCTGGTCGGCATGCTGACGGTGCTGGTCCCCGGCCGCCTGCGGATCGGACAGCTGGACCTGCCGGTGGCGGCCTACATCGTCGCGGTGATGTTCGGCCTGGCCCACTACGACAGCTTCCTGCACCAGCCGCTGCACCTGGCCATCGCCCAGCAGCTCTACGCCTTCGCGTTCGGCCTGACCTATGTCTGGCTGATGGAGCGCACGCGCAGCCTGCTGGCCCCGATGGTCGCCCACGGCCTGAGCGACGCCGTCGAGGTGGGCGCGGTGATGTTCCTGGCGGCGGCCTGGAGCTAGATGCTCTCCGGCGCGATCCGCGCGTGGGCGTCCGTCAGGTGGAAGCCGTGGGCCTCGATATCGGCCAGGCAGGCGTTCGGATCGACCCCGGCGTGGGGTTCGTCGGGGTGGATCTCGATGG
Organism: Caulobacter sp. P1_D6; assembly: GCF_056406095.1. NCBI lineage: Bacteria > Pseudomonadati > Pseudomonadota > Alphaproteobacteria > Caulobacterales > Caulobacteraceae > Caulobacter > Caulobacter sp. P1_D6. The sequence continues at coordinate 65,045 of NZ_JBFUAW010000033.1, forward strand.
TCTTGAACGCGGTCCAGGGCGCGTAGGCCGCCGGCAGGTTCGCGCCATCGGCCTGGGCCGTGAAGCCGAAGATCCGGCCGGGTCCTCGGAACGTGTGGACAAGCATGGGTCGTCTCCGGATTTCGAAAGGGCTTGCGGTCGCGCCCGACGCGCTTGACACTGTGTCAAGCCACTCCCGTCTAGCGCCGGACTTTACACCCTGTCAAGCCCACCCAAGACCACCCGCGTCCGCATCCTCGAGGCCACGCTCGCGCTGATCCAGCGCGCCCGGGGCCCCATCGCCATGGGGGCCATCGCCAAGGAAGCCGGGCTGTCGCGCCAGGCGCTGTACCTGACCTTCGCCGACAAGGCCGACCTGTTCGTGGCCCTGCTGCGCTATGTCGACGGCAAGCGCGGCCTGGTCCAGGAACTGGCCGCCATCCGCGAGGCGCCGACGGCCCTGGAGGCGCTGGCGATGGTCCTCGACCTGCAGGCCCGCCTGAACCCCGGCTACAAGCCCATCGTCGACGCCTTCGAGGTGTTGCGCCGCCAGGATCCGGCGGCCGAGAGCGCCTGGCGCGACCGCCAGGACCACCGCCTGGAGGGCAGCCGGGCCGTGGTCGCGCGCCTGGCGGCGGAAGGGCGGCTGCGTCCCGGCCTCGATCCGGCGCTCGCCGCCGACGTCCTGTGGACCATGACCTCGGTCGCCGCCTGGGACGATCTGGTCACGCAACGCGGCTGGACGGCGCAGGCCTATCGCGAGCACCTCCACGCCCGGATCGTCGCGTCGCTGGTCGCCTAGCGCCTCTTGCGAAACCGGCCGCGATCCTCAAGAACCGACGGGTGACGGAACACAGGACACAACGCCTCGCCGCCTTGGACGGCCTGCGAGCGGTGGCGGCGCTGGGGGTGCTGCTGTACCACGTCGCCGGCTGGACGGGCCGGCAGGGCGGCTTCGCCCATGGCTATCTGGCGGTGGATTTCTTCTTCTGCCTCAGCGGCTTCGTCCTGGCCCACGCCTTCCAGCGGCGCGATATCGGCTGGCCTGCCTATCTGTGGATCCGCGCCGTGCGCATCTGGCCGCTGCTGGTGCTGGCGACACTGGTCGGCGCGGTGCTGACCTCCAACCACAGTCCTCCGTTCTGGCCGAACCTGGCCCGCGGGCTGCTGTTGATCCCGCGCCTGGGCCATCCGCCCGACTATGCCTTCACGAGCCTCTTCCCCTTCAATCCGCCGGCCTGGTCGCTGTGCCTGGAAGTGATCGTCAGCGCCCTGTGGTTCCCGCTGCGCCGCGTCCCCGACCTGTTCGTGGCCACACTCGTCTTCGGCTGCGGCGCGTTCATGATCTGGGGCGTCTGGGGCATGAACGGAATCGAGACCGGCTGGGACCAGGCGACCTTCTGGTTGGGCGTGGCGCGGGCGACGTACAGCTTCTGCCTGGGCTGGCTGAGCTGGCGCTATCGCGCCCTGGCGCCCCGCCCGCGCCTGTGGCTGCCCGCCGCGATCCTGCTGGCGGTGCTGGCGACGCCCTTGATACCGGGAGGCTACTGGAACGGCGCCTATGACCTGGCCTGCGTGACCTTGCTGTTCCCGATCCTGGTGCTGATGGGCGCCCACGACCCCAAGGGCGCGGCCGGCGCGGTGTGCCGGACGACGGGCGAGGTCTCGTACCCGCTCTATGCGCTGCACTGGGCGACTTGGGCGGTGATGCTGCGGCTCTATTCAGACGGCTGGCGAACGGAGCTGCCACTGTGGTTCCCGGTCCTGGCTATGGTCGTCGCACCGGCCGTGGCCTGGGCCGCGTTCCGGTTCTACGACGCGCCGGTGCGGCGCTGGCTGCGGGCGCGCTGAACGCCGCTCAGCAGCGCCGCTGGCCCGCCCACGGTTGCGCGCCGTCCAACCAGCCCACGGCGTCGACCACGTAGTCGCGCTGGGCGTCGAGGATCGAGGTGTGGCTGGCGAAGGCGTCGATCACCACCGCCCGGCAGGCGCGATCGGCCGGAGCGACCTGGGCGGCGCGCCAGGCGCGGTCCAGCGGCTTGTCGGGCGTCCGGCTGGCGACGATCACGGCCACGGGGATGGTCGGCCGCAGCGGCGGCAGGGCGTCGACGGCCGCCAGGCCCGGCAGGAAGGCCCGCACTTCCCGCAGCCCCGCCTGGATGCTGGTCCGCCCCGTCCAGGCCGACCGCCGACGGGCCGCCGCCTCGGCCGCCGGCGAGATGTCGTCCATCAGCGGCACCAGGCGGGTCAGGCCGACGGCGCGGGCGGTCGGGGTGAAGGCGGCCAGTCGCGCCTCGCGCTCCAGGTCGACCCGGGCCAGCGGCTGGTCCTTGACGTCGGTCCCCACCGCGTCGACCAGCACCAGACCAGCCGTGCGCTCGGGCCACATGCGGGCGAAGGCCTCGACATAGAGCCCGCCGTTCGAATGTCCCGCCAGGATCACCGGCGCGTCGCCGACCTTGCGCGCCACCAGGGCCTCCAGCCGCGTGGCGACGGCGACGGGCGAGCGATCAAGGTCGTGGAGTTCCGCCAGCCCCATGCCGTCGCGGTCGTAGGCGCAGACCTGCCCGCCCCGCGCCAGCCGCTCGGCCACCAGCGACCAGTCGGCCGCCCCGCCGAACGCGCCGGCCTCCAGGATCACGGTGGGCCGCGAGGTCCTGGCGCCCAGGCATTCCAGCTCGCCGCTGACCTTGGGGGTCGACGCATCGAGGCTGACGCAACTGCTCGTCGCCAGGGCGATGACGCCCAGCACGACGGCGCGCGGGAGGAATTTCGGAAAACGGCGTGTCACTCACCCGCAGAAGCGGCGCGCCGCGGCGGATGACAAGCGCAAAAACGCCGCGAGGCCTTCTAGGAGGCCTTCTTGCGCTTGGCGGGCGCTTTTGCCGCGGCCTTCCTGGGCTTGGCCGCCGACTTGGTCGTGGAAGAATGGGCCGCCGACGCCCCCGGCTTGTGGCCCAGGCTCTTGCGCAGGGCCTCCATCAGGTCGACGACGTTGGTGTTCTCCGGCTCCTCGACCGTCACCTTGGCCTTGCCGCCCTTTTCCTTCTGCTTGATCAGGGCCCGCAGCRCGTCCTCGTAGCGGTCCTTGAACTGGCTGGGATCGAACGGGCCTTCCTGCTGCTCGATGATCTTCTCGGCGATGGCCACCATCTGCGGGTCGGCCTTGCGGTCGGGGATGTCGTCGAACAGCTCGGCGGCGTCGCGCACCTCGTCGTGGCTGCGCAGGGTGTAGCAGACCAGGCCGTTGTCGCGCGGCTCGATGGCCAGCAGCCGCTCGCGGGTGTGCATCACCACCCGGCCCAGGGCGATCTTGCCCGCCCCGGCCATGGCGTCCCGGATCACGGTGTAGGCGTCGACCGCCAGCTTGCCGTCCGGCACCAGGAAATACGGGTTGTCCCAGTAGAGCCGGTCGATGTCGTCGGCGTCGACGAAGCGCTCGATGTCGATGGTGCGGGTGCTTTCCAGCCGCACGCTCTCGATCTCTTCCGGCGTCAGGATCACATAGTGGTCCTTCTCGTACTCGTAGCCCTTGACCAGGTCGGCGCGGTCGACCGGACCCAGGTCCGGATCGGTGGCGACCATCTTGATGCGGTTGTGGGTCTTGGGGTGCAGCAGGTTGAACCGCACCTCGCCGCCGGGCGAGACGGCCGTGTACATCGCCACCGGACAGGTGACGAGCGACAGCCGCAGGTGGCCTTGCCAGGTGGGTCGCGCGGCCATGCTAGCTCCTCCCCCCGGCCCGCACGGTCAGGGCGGGCGGGATCTTGATCGTCGGCTTGGCGACGGCGACCGGCGTCGGATCGCGCAGCTGGGCCACGAAGTCGTCGCGCCAGGCGGTGACGTCCTGGCGGGTGACGTTGTCGATCAGGCTCTCGAAGCGCCGCTTGCGCTCGTCGAGGTCCATGTTCAGCGCCCGGGTCAGGGCGTCGGAGATCTCTTCTGGGCTGTTGGGATTGATGATCAGCGCGTCCTTCAACTGCCGCGCGGCGCCGGCGAAGCGCGACAGGATCAGCACGCCGGGGTCCTCCGGCGCCTGCGAAGCGATGTACTCCTTGGCCACCAGGTTCATGCCGTCGCGCAGCGGCGTGACCAGGGCGGCCTTGGAGGCGCGGTAGACCCCGGCCAGCTCGTCGCGACGATAGCTGCGGTTGAGGTAGCGGATCGGGTTGTAGTCCATGTCGGCGTAGGCGCCGTTGATGTGGCCGATCAGGCCGTCCAGCCGCGAGCGCAGGTCCTGGTAGGCCTCGACCTCGTCGCGCGACAGCGGCGCGATCTGCAGCAGCATCACCTCGCGGCGCGCCTCGGGATTGTCGTGCAGGAACTTCTCGAAGCCGATCAGCCGCTCCTCCAGCCCCTTGGAGTAGTCCAGGCGATCGACGCCCACGACCATCTTGCGGAACACGCTGTGGGCCATCAGCCGGTCGTAGACCCGCAGGGCGCGCGGGCTGTCCTTGATGCGGGCGAAGTCCTCGGCGTCGATGCCGATCGGGAAGGCGCCGGCCCGGGTGGTCTGGCCGAAGGCCGTCAGCCGCCCGTCCTCGGTCCGCTCGCCGCCCACTTCGTTGAACACATAGCCCTCGAAGGCCTGGACGCTTTCCTCGGTCTGGAAGCCGATCAGGTCGTAGTGGAACATCGCCTCGACCAGCGGCCGGTGGCGCGGCAGGGTCACGACCAATTGGTGGGCCGGCCAGGGGATGTGCAGGAAGAAGCCGATGCGGTTGGTCACGCCCAGCCGCCGCAGCTCCCGCGCCATCGGGATCAGGTGGTAGTCGTGCACCCAGATCACGTCGTCGGGCTCGATCAGCGGCAGCAGGGTCTCGGCGAACCGCTTGTTGACCCGATCGTAGCCCTCGCCGAACGAGCGGTCGTAGGCGGTCAGGTCGACGCGATAGTGGAACAGCGGCCACAGCGTCTTGTTGGCGTAGCCGTTGTAATATTCCTGGTAGTCGCCCTCCTCGAGGTCGACCGTGGCCACGGTCACGCCGTCGGCCTTCTGCATGTTCAGTTGGCCGGTGAACTCGGTGGTGGTCTTGCCGCTCCAGCCGAACCAGATGCCGGAATATTCGCGCAGGGCCGCGGCCAGGGCCATGGCCAGGCCGCCGACGCTCTCGTCGCCCTTGCCCGTCGGCGGGTTCACGCGGTTGGAAACGACGATCAGACGGCTCATGCGGCGGCCTTTCCTATTGAGGCGCCCAGCCAGCCCAGCACGGCGTCGCAGTCGTTCAGGCGGTAGGCAGCCTGGGTAGGGCGTTCGGGACCGACCAGCACGCCGTAGCCGCCCAGGCGGGCGGCGGCGGCGAAGCCGTCCTCGTCGGTCAGGTCGTCGCCGACGAACACCGGGGTCGCGCCGTCGAACGGCGCTTCGCGCAGGAAGGCGGCGACCGACTTGCCCTTGTCCTGGCCCGGCGTGCGCAGTTCGGCGACCATGTCGCCCAGCTGGACCACCAGATGCGACGACTGACCTAACCGCTCGGCCGCCTCGATCACCGCGTCGGCGGCCGAGGGCACGTTGCGATAGTGCAAGGCGACGCTGAGGCCCTTGTCCTCGAACAGCAGGCCCCTGTCGCTGCGCGCCAGGTCCCGCAGCACATCGCGGGCGTGTTCGAGGTCGGGGTGCGGCTGGACGCGGTCGACGCCATGGGCGCCGCGCCGGACCAGGCCGTGGACGGCGGCGACGTACTTCACCCGGTCTTCCAGGATGCGGTCGAGGTCTTCCAGCCCGCGGCCGCTGACGACGGCCACGCGCCCGTCGAGGGCGCGCGTCAGCTCGTCGAGCAGCGCCGCGCGGCGTGCGTCGGGCCCGACCTGTTCGGGCCGGGGCATGATCGGGGCCAAGGTTCCGTCAAGATCGAGAAACAACGCCGCGCGGGGCGGCAAGGCGACTGGTGGTGGCGGCAAATCACTCGGCGCATGCCGAACGACTGACCCGAACGCGGTCATGGCGAGAAGGCCCTCTCCGATGTGTACAGGCCTTTGAAACGCACGTTGGCGGGGTTTCGATCCCCGCGATGCGGCGAAGCTGCGTCACGATACGCTCACGCGGATGTGCGCGGGCGCCGGTTACCCAAAGCGCTTTYGAGCGAAATGGAAGCCGGTTCGCGTGAAGAAGCGCGCGAAAGCGGAGAACCTAGAGCTTAGCGGCCTTCAGCACGGCCTCGCCCAGGCCCGCATAGTCGCCGTCGAAATGGTGGCCGCCGTGCAGCCTGACCTGGCGGATCGTGGCCGCCGGCAGGGTCGGACAGATGTCCAGCCGCTCCTTGTCGCCATAGATGCAGGTCATCGGCAGGCCCTTCAGCGCCTCGACCGCCGGGGCCACGGCGAAAGAGTCCCGCGTGGGCCGGTTCAGCCAGCTGGCGGGGTGGAAGGTCAGGTCGCCGTGCGGGCCGACGCCGATCAGCACCACGCTCCTGATCTGGCCGCGCAGGTCGGCGGGCAGCAGCGGCACGATGGCCGGCAGGGCGTCGGCCCCGAACGAATAGCCGACCAGCACGATCTTCTGGCGGCCCCATCGCGCCTGGCGCAGGCGCAGTTGGTCGGCCAGGTCGTCCGCCACGGCCTGGGCCGGTCGCTTGTTCAGGAAATAGCGCAGCGAGTTGACGCCCAGCACCGGGATCCCGTCGCGCGCCAGCGTCTTGGCCACGCCGCGGTCCAGCGCGCCCCAACCGCCGTCGCCGGAGTAGAGCACGGCCAGGGCGTCGCCGGGCGCGGCGGCCGGCGTCTCGATCAGGCGCGGCGCGACCGAGGCCTCGGCGATCCCGGCGAAGGCCAGGCCGAGAACGGCGACGAGGGTCAGCAGACGCGTGCGCGGGCTCATGGTCCAGTTATCGCGCCCGATCTTGGCTTTGGCGGGGCGAAGGCGGGGCGAGGTCGAGGTCGAGGCGCACGCGTTGCCGCCGCGCGCCCGACGCCCTAACTGAAATCCACGCGCCACAGGAGCCTCGATCATGAACCGACGCCTACTCGCCAGTTTCGCCGTCGTGGCCTGCGCCTTGTCGCTGGCAAGCCGCGCGACCGCTCAAGCGCCACGCGCCACGATCACCGATGCGAAGGTCGTTCGGATCGCCGAACTCGAGATCGATCCGGCCCAATTGGACAAGTACACGGCCGCCGTGAAGGAAGAGATGGAAGCCTCGGTCCGCACCGAGCCGGGAGTGCTGGGGATCTATTCCGTCGCCGAGAAGGACAATCCTTCGAAACTCCGGTTCTTCGAGATCTACGCCGACGAGGCCGCCTACCAGGCGCACATCCAGTCGCCGCATTTCCGGAAATACTACGAGACCACCAAGACGATGATCACCTCGCGCAAGTTGATCGAGACGACGCCCGTCCTGTTGGCCGCCAAGCCGTAAGCTCCCCTCTCGCTCAAAACGCCCCGTTCCAGGTTACGGCGAATTCACTTCACCCGGCTCACTACACATGTAACGCTACACCTGTAGCGAACCATGCCCCGTGGAGGCCGCCGTGATCGAAGCCCTGCCCCGACGCGAACGCGAGGTCTTCGAGACCCTGTGCCGCCTGGAAACCGGCACGGCCGCCGGCGTCCGTGGCGCCCTGTCCGATCCGCTCAGCGATTCCGCCGTGCGCACCATGCTCTCGCGCCTGGAGGCCAAGGGCCTGGTCGAGCGCACGTCCGGCCCCGACGGCTTCCTGTACAGCCCCGTCCAGCGCACCGAGGCGGTCGCCGCCGGCGCCCTGAAGCGGATGATCGACACCTTCTTCGCCGGCTCGGCGGCCAGCGCCGCCACCGCCCTGCTGGGCCTGGGCCAGCGGCTGACCCCCGAGGAGGCCGCCGCCCTGGAGCAGGCCATCGATCAGGCCGTGGAGCGCAAGCCATGACGTGGGCCCTCCTCCTGTCCCTGCTGGTCAAGTCCAGCCTGGTCGCCGGCGCCGGCCTGGCCTGCGCCCGGTTCCTCACCCGGCGCCCGGTCGAGCGGGTCGACATCCTGCGCGCCACGGTCTGCCTGCTGCTGGCCCTGCCTGTCATCATGAACGCCCTGCCGACGATGGAGCTGGCCCTGCTGCCGGCGTCCCCGCCCGCCGCGCCGCTCGCCATGGTTTCGCCGGACGCGCCCGCCGCGGTCGCGAGCCTGGCGACGCCCGGCGCGCTGGCCTGGCCTTCGTTCCATCCGACGCCCGACCTGATCGGCGGCCTGTGGCTGCTGGGCTTCGCCGCCGTCGTCGGCCGGCTGCTGGTGGGGCTGCACACACTGAATCGCTGGACCCGCCAGGGTCGCGCGGTGGAGTGCCCCGACTGGCTGGCGCCGCTGAAACGCCTGTCGCCGGAGGACCGCCCCGGCCTGGTGGCCAGCGACCGGATCGCCAGTCCGCTCAGTTGGGGCGTCGCGCCGGGCTTCATCATCGTCGATCCGGCCAGCCTGGCCGAACGCCGGGCCGCCCCCGCCATCCTGGCCCACGAACTGGCCCACTTGCGCCGTCAGGACTGGATCTTCCTGGTGCTGTCGCGGCTGGCCCTGGCGATGTTCTGGTTCAATCCGCTGGTCTGGCGGCTCCACACCGTCCTGGCCGAACGCTCCGAGGAAGCGGCCGACGCCGTCGCGCTCGAGACCGTCGACCGCACGCTCTACGCCAAGGCCCTGATCAGCCTGGCCGCCCAGCCCATCCCCCTCCGCATCGCCGCGACCGCCATGGCCGCCGACGCCCGAACGCTGAAGACAAGGATCGCCTGCATCATGACGAACACCTCCGCTCGCCGCCGGCCCTTCACGGTGGCCCTGACCGTCGCCGCCCTGGCCGCCGTCGCGACGCCGCTGGCCGCGCTGGCCGTCACCCGCCAGGACTGGGTCGCGCCGCCGGAGCCGCCCGCCCCGCCGCCGGTTCCCCTGGTCGCCGCTCCGCCCGCGCCGCCCCTGCCGCCGCTTCCCCCTCTGCCGCCCGCGCCGCCGGCCCCGATGATCGCCCTGGCCGAGCTCGCCCCGCTGTCGCCCGTTCCCCCGCCCCCTCCTCCGCCGCCGCCCGAGCCGCCGGCCCCGCCGCCGCCGCCCGAACCTCCGCCGCCTCCCCCTCCGCCGCCGGAAGCCCTCGGCTACAGCTACTACTACCGGTCCGCCACGCCCGAAGAGCGGCAGGCCGCGACCGAGGCGCGCGCCCGCGCCGCCGAAGCCCGCCGCCAAGCCGCCGAGAGCCGGGCGCAAGCCCACATCGCTCGCCACGCCGCCGAGCGGGCCCGGGTCGAAGGCGAACGGGCCAGGGTCGAGGCCGAACGCGCCAGGGCCGACGGCGAATGGGCCCGCCAGATCGGCGAGAAGGCCCGCGAGGAAGCCGCGCGCCAGATGGTCCAGGCCCGCGTTCAGATGGCCCAGGGCGCCGTGCAGATGCGCAACGGCGCCCAGCAGATGCGCCAGGAAGCCGCCCGCCTGCGCGACCCCGCCTACCGCGCCAAGCAGATCGAGGACAACCGCGCCCGGGGCAATGTCGTCACCGACGCCGAACTGCGCGCCCTCGCCGACCGCCTGCCGTCCCAGGCCGACGACCTGGACCGCCAGGCCGACCGGCTGGCGGCCGACGCCCGCAAGCCGACCTAGACGAGGCGCCTCACCCCAGGCGCTTGATCGCCGCCTTCAACGGCTTGGCGGCGTCGAAATAGTCTTCCCAGGCCGTGCTCCTGGCGATCAGGTCGGGGGCGGTGCGGATCGTGTATTTCGTCGGGTCCAGCCCCGCCTTCACCTGGGTCCAGTTCAGCGGCATCGACACCGTGCCGCCGGGCCGGGCCCGGGCCGAAAGGGGCGCCACGGCGGTCGAGGTGCGGTCGTTGCGCAGGTAATCCAGGAAGATCCGCCCTTCCCGCGCCTTCTTGCTCATGGTGATCAGGTACTTGTCCGGCGCGTCGGCGGCCATCCGGGCGCAGACCTCGCGGGCAAAGGTCTTGGCCGCGTCCCACGGCACCTTGTCGGACAGCGGCGTGACGACGTGCAGCCCTTTGCCGCCGGTGGTCTTGCAGAAGCTGGCCAGGCCCAGCTCCTCCAGCCGATCGCGGATCTCGCGGGCCCCGGCGATCACGTCCTCGAAGGTGATCCCGGGCGCGGGATCCAGGTCGAAGACCAGCCGGCCGGCCACCTCCGGATCGTTCGGCTGGCAGTTCCAGGGATGGATCTCGACGCCGCCGATCTGGGCGGCGGCGACCAGGGCCTCGATGCGGTTGAACAGGATGTAGGGCTGCTTGTCGCCCTTCACGCTGACCTGCTCGATCAGCGACGACATCCCGCGCATGGCGTGGCGCTGGAAGAAGGTCTCGCCCGTGATGCCGTCCGGGACCCGGATGATCGAGGCCGGCCGGCCCTTCACGTGCGGCAGCATCCATTCTCCGACCGCGGCCACGTAGCGGGCGAGATCGATCTTGGTCCCGGGCGCGCCGTCGACGTCGGGCCACAGCGGCTTGTCGGGCTTGGAGATCGTCACGCCCAGCACGACGCTGTCTTCCTTGGCGGTGACGATCGTCTGGGACTTGGGCGCGGGCTTTGCAGCCGCCTTGGGCGTCGGCTCGGCCAGCTCGGCGCTTTCGGCCGACGCCGGGACCTCGGCCTCGACCTCGGCGGCGGGCTTGTCCTCGCGCAGGCCCTTGAACGCCGCCTGGCGGATCGAGCCGTCGCCGGTGAAGCCGGCATATTCGATCTCGGCCACCAGCTCGGGCTTCACCCAGTGCATGTTCTCGGCCTTGCGCGGCGCCCCCTTGCCCTCGAACGGCGAGGTCTTGGTCTCCAGCGCTTTCAGCCTGGGCAGCAGCTTGGCGACCTTGTCGCGCCCGAAGCCCGTGCCGATCCGCCCCACATGGGCCAGCTTGCCGTCGCGATAGACCCCGGCGATCAGCGAGCGGAAGGCGCTGCCCGTCGTGGTGTAGCCGCCGATCACCACCTCGTGCCCCGCCCGGCACTTGGCCTTGGTCCAGGTCTCGCTGCGGCCCGAGCGGTAGGGCGCGTCCAGCCGCTTGGAGATGATGCCCTCCAGCTCCAGCTTGCAGGCCGACAGCAGCACCGCGTCGCCGGCGGTCTCGAAATGGTCGACGAAGCGCAGGCGCGGCTCGTCCTCGCCCATCAGCGCCTTCAGCCGCGCCTTGCGCTCGCGCAGCGGCAGGTCGCGCAGGTCCTCGCCGTTTTCCGCCAGCAGGTCGAAGGCGAAGAAGATCAGGTCGCCGGTGCCGCCGTCCGACAGCGCCGCCTGCAGGCCGGCGAAGTCGGGCTGGCCGGTCGCGTCCAGGGCCACGACCTCCCCATCGAGGATGGCGTCGGGCAGGTCGGCGGCGGCCTCGGCGATGGCGGCGAACTTCTCGGTCCAGTCCAGGCCCTTGCGGGTGCGCAACACCGCCCGGCCGTCCTCGACGCGCAACTGCACGCGGTAGCCGTCGAACTTGATCTCGTGCGCCCAGCCGGGACCTGCCGGCGGGCGGTCCAGGGACTTGCACAGCTGGGGTTCGATGAACTCGGGCAGGACGGCGGGCTTCTTCCCCCCCTTCTTGTCATCCCGGGCGGAGCGAAGCGGAGACCCGGGACCGCGAGAAGCGCGGCGCTCAGGCGTCGGTCCCGGATCGGCGCGCTTCGCGCTTGTCCGGGATGACACCGAGGGGGATGGAGCGAAGGTTCGCGTTTCTTCGGCCTCCCTGGCCAACGCCTCGCGCTCGGCCTTGGTGCGCGAGGTCCACACCGCGTCGCCCTTGCCCTTCAACTTCAGGATGAACGGCGAAGGCCCCTTGCCCTTGCCCGCGGCGATGTCGGCCATGGTCCGGCCCGAGGCGATCGAGGCGTCTTCTTCCAGCACCGCCGCCCCCTCGCCCGGCCGCGCGGCGTCGTCCTTGTGCTTGATCAGCAGCCAGTTCGACCGCTTGCCCCCTTCTTGTCGCTTGGGGCCGTCCTTGGCGTTGCGGTCCCAGTTCATCCGCACCAGCACCCACGAACCGTGCAGGCGCTCGCCTTCCAGCACGAACTTCAGCTCGCCCTTCTTCAGCGCCTTTCCCACGTCCTCGAAGCCGGGCTCGGGGCTCCAGTAGCCGCGATCCCACAGCTGGACCGTGCCGCCGCCGTACTGGCCCTGGGGGATCGTGCCCTCGAAGTCGCCATAGTCCAGCGGATGGTCCTCGACCTCGACCGACAGCCGCTTGTCGGCCGGATCCAGGGACGGGCCCTTGGTCACCGCCCACGACTTCAGCACCCCGTCGACCTCCAGCCGGAAGTCGTAGTGCAGCCGGGTGGCGTCGTGCTTCTGGATCACGAACCGCGCGTGCGGGGCGGGCGCCACGGCGTTGTCGCCGCTGGGCTCGGCGGTCTGCTGGAAATCGCGCTTGCGACGGTATTCGGCGAGCTGTTCGTGGGCCATGGCGAGGCTCCTCATCGTGCCTGGATGAAGGCGCGCGACGACGAGCGGTTCCCTATCCCGCGGCGTCGAAGCGCTTGACCAGGCTCTTTGGGGCCAGCAGGCGCCAGGCGTCTTGAAGCAGCGCGCTCAATTCCGCCGCCTCGACCGCCTCCAGGCGCACCAGCACCGCCGGATAGCCGCGATAGTGGTCGTCCTCGAAGAAGACGTCGGGCGCGGCCTCGAGCAGCAGCTCCTTCTTTTCCATGCGGCAGCGCACGGCCAGGACGCCCGGCACGACCTCCCGCCGCCCCTTGGGCGCGGCGCGCGCCAGGTACGGCCAGGACAGGCCCTTTCCGCGCACCGAGAAGGCCAGCGAATCGTCGGATTGGCCCGCCTCGACCTCGGGTAAGGCCAGGATCTCGCGGCGGATTTTGGGATGATCGATCATGAGACCGCATGAAATCCCGACGACAGGGGCATGACAATCCATTGCCACCGGTGTCTCGGAGCCGATTGTCAATGACACCGGTTTCCATTATGCGTGACCAAAGCCCGTTTAACGGGACTGTAGTGTGTAACGCGAGGGAGGATTCGCGGCGTGACCGTTTCCGAGGCCGAGAGCGAGGTGTTCGCACCGGCATCCATCGCCCCACAATTCGTCGAAGCGCGCCTGAAGGGCGTGTCGGTTCCCGGATATCCGGGCGGCGTGCTGCCCCAATCCATGGCCGACGGCTATGCCGTCCAGGACCTGGCCATCGACCTTTGGCCTGACGAACTCGTGGGCTGGAAAGTGGGCCTGGTTCCCCCGCAGCACCGCGAACGCCTGGGCGCCGAGCGCCTGGCCGGCTGCATCTTCAAGACCAAGGTCTGGGACGCCGGCCAAGAGCCCACGCCGTTCCGCGCCATCGCCGGCGGCTTCACCGCCGTCGAGGCCGAATTCATCATCCGCCTGGGCAAGGACGCCCCGGCCGACAAGACCGAATGGACCGCCGAGGAAGCCGCCGAATACGTGGGCGAGCTGATCGTCGGCATCGAGATCGCCGGCAGCCCGCTGGCCACAATCAACCAGCTCGGCCCGCCCATCGTCGCCTCGGACTTCGGCAACAACGACGGCCAGATCCTGGGCCCGGTGGTCGAGAACTGGCGCGGCATCGCCTGGGAAGACATGCCGGCCGAAACCTTCATCAACGGCGTGTCGGTGGGCAAGGGCGGCGCGTCCTCGATCCCCGGATCGCCGCTGGCCGCCCTGGCCTTTCTGCTGGGTCACGTCGCCTCGCGCGGCCGCCCGCTGAAGAAGGGCATGCTGGTCACCACCGGCGCCAGCACGGGCATTCACGACATTGCGGCCGGGGACACGTCCCGCGTAGACTTCGGCCCGCTCGGGAGCGTCGCCTGCGTGGCGGTCCCGGCCTAAGGGCCGGGTCGCGCGCAAGGCGTGTCTTGTTCTACCGCGTCTCTTCAAGCGAACAGGTTTCCTCTTCGCTTGAAAACGCTCTAACGATCGGAAAACCGGCGGGGGCGTCGGAATAACTACAAGCCTAAGGGTGAGGATGTGACGTCCATGGACGCTCCAACGATGCCGGCTCCGTCTGCGAAGATCGGGCGGTACAGGTGGGTCATTGTCGGCCTGCTGTTCCTGGCGATGGTGATCAACTACGTCGATCGCCAGACCATCGGCCTGCTGAAGGCCGACCTGTCGAAGGAATTCGGCTGGGACGAGACCCACTACGCCGACCTGGTGTTCTATTTCCAGCTGGCCTACGCCATCGCCTACCTGGCGTGGGGCAAGATCATGGACAAGATCGGGGCCCGCTGGGGCTTCGGCATCGCGTTCCTGATCTGGCAGGTCGCCCACATCGGCCACGCCCTGGCGCGCGGCTTCGGCGGCTTCGCCATCGCCCGCATGGGCCTGGGCGTCGGTGAGGCCGGCGGCTTCCCGGGCGGCATCAAGGCCGTGGCCGAGTGGTTCCCCAAGAACGAGCGCGCCCTGGCCACCGGCATCTTCAACGCCGGCACCAACATCGGCGCCATCGTCACCCCGTTGGTCGTGCCGGGCATCGTCCTGGCCTTCGGCTGGCAGATGGCCTTCATCGTCACCGGCATCGCCGGCCTGGTGTGGCTGCCGCTGTGGCTGATCGTCTATCGCCGCCCGCGCGAGCAAAAGAACCTGTCGGCCGCCGAACTGGCCCACATCGAGCAGGACCCGGCCGACCCGGTCGAGAAGATCGGCTGGGCCAAGCTGCTGACCAAGAAGGAAACCTGGGCCTTCGCCCTGGGCAAGTTCCTGATCGACCCGATCTGGTGGATGTTCCTGTTCTGGTTGCCCGACTTCCTGGGCAAGCGCTACGGCCTGGACCTAAAGTCGTTCGGCCCGCCGCTGATCGCCATCTACCTGCTGAGCGACGTCGGCAGCGTCGGCGGCGGTTGGCTGTCGTCCAACTTCATGAAGATGGGCTGGAGCATCAACAAGGCCCGCAAGATCACCATGCTGATCTGCGCCCTGCTGGCCATGCCGGTGGTCTTCGCGGCCAATGTCGACAACCTGTGGGTCGCCGTCCTGATCATCGGCGTGGCCACGGCCGCCCACCAGGGCTTCTCGGCCAACCTCTACACCCTGCCCTCGGACGTGTTCCCGCGCGGCGCGGTGGGCTCGGTCGTCGGCATCGGCGGCATGCTGGGCGCCTTCGGCGGCATGGTGTTCTCCAAGTACATCGGCCAGGTGCTGGACAAGATCGGCACCTACACCCCGATCTTCCTGGTCGCCGGCAGCGCCTATCTGGTCGCCCTGCTGGTCATCCACCTGCTGACCCCGAAGATGGAGCCGGTGAAGATCTAGGTCTTTTCCGAGCGTCCGAAGAACGAGCCCCCGATCGAAAGGTCGGGGGCTTTTTCTTTGCCCCCCAAGAGAGGCTATAAGAACTCATGTCCTCCCCCCTCCCCTTCAAGGTCGCCCTGGTCGGCTACGGCTTCGTCGGCAAGGCCTTCCACGCGCCGCTGATCGCCGCCACGCCCGGCCTGCTGCTGCACACCGTCGTCTCCAGCGACCCCGCCAAGGTCCTGGCCGACCATCCGGGCGTGAAGGTCGCGCCCGACCTCGACGCCGCCCTGGCTGATCCCGAGATCGACCTGGTGGTCATCGCCACCCCCGACCCGCTGCACGCGGCCCAGGCCCACGCGGCCCTGGACGCCGGCAAGGCGGTGGTCATCGACAAGCCCTTCGCGGTCACCCTGGACGAGGCGCGGGCCGTCGCCGACCACGCCCAGCGGGCCGGCAAGCTGCTGAGCATCTTCCACAACCGCCGCTGGGACAGCGACTTCCTCACGCTGAAGGCCCTGATCGCCGACGGGTCGCTAGGCGAGATCGTGCAGTACGAGAGCCATTTCGACCGCTTCCGCCCGCAGGTCCGCGACCGCTGGCGCGAGAAGCCCGGGGCCGGCGCCCTGCTGGACCTGGGACCGCACCTGATCGACCAGGCCCTGCAGCTGTTCGGCCCGCCCCAGGCGGTCTACGCCGACCTCGCGGCCCAGAAGGACGGCGGCCAGGCCCCGGACTATTTCCACGTGGTCCTGCGCTATCCGCGCCTGCGGGTGCTGCTGCACGCCAGCCAGATGACGATCGATTCCCGCCTGCGCATGGCGGTGCACGGGACCAAGGCCAGCTTCCACAAGGAAGGCCTGGACGACCAGGAGAACGCCCTGAAGGCCGGCGTCGTCCCCGGCTCGGAAGGCTGGGGCGCCGATCCGCGCCCCGGGACCCTGACGGTTCCCGACGGCGAGGGAACCGCCAGCCGCGTGGTCGAGGGCGTGCCCGGCGACTACCTGGCCTATTACGCCGCGATCCGCGACGCCCTGTCGGGCCACGGCGCCAATCCCGCCCCGCCCGAGGAGGCCCTGGCGGTGATGGAGCTGATCGACCTGGCCGCCCGCAGCGCCGCCGAAGGCCGCGAGCTGTCGCTGTGAACGACACGGACCTGCTGGCCGCCATCGCCGCCCAGGAAAAGGCCCTGGTCTTCCAGCGCTTCACCCTGGAAACCGCCTGGACCCTGGGGACCGCCCTGCGCGACGCCGCCCTGGCCCGCGGCGCGCCGGTGGCCATCGACATCAGCCTGCGCGAGCGCCCGCTGTTCCACGCCGCCCTGCCGGGCGCGGGCCCCGACAACGCCGAGTGGGTGCGCCGCAAGCGCAACGTGGTCCTGACCCTGGCCACCAGCACCCTGGCCGTGGCCCTGAAGCTGAAGGCCTCGGGCGAGACCCTGGAGCAGCGCTACGGCCTGCCGCCCCGCGACCACGCGGCCCACGGCGGCGGCTTCCCGCTGACCCTGGAAGGTCTGGGCTGCATCGGCGCGATCACCGTCTCGGGCCTGCCGCAGGTCGAGGACCATGCGCTGGTGGTTGAGGTCCTGGAGCGGGTGCTTCAGAGCAATCCAGCACTTCAATAAAACCGCTCTTCCCGGCGAAGGCCGGGACCCAGATGGAAGGGCTTTGAGGCTGACGCCATAAGCGTTGAGCCTTTCCAATCCACCACACCGCTATGGGATCTGGGTCCCGGCCTTCGCCGGAAAGAGCGGTTCAAAGGGTGGCGTCTAACCCCCAGCAGGTTCTCAGGTCACCACCGGCGCATCGCCCGCTCCGACATCCCCCTCCTCCGTCTCCGGCGCATCCGGCAACGGCATCGGCCGCTCGATCCGCGCCCGGATCTCCGGGTCCTTCAGCAGGGCCACCCGCATCACCTCTCGCGCCCGCGGTGCCGCGGCGCTGGAGCCGAACTGGCCGCCGTGCTCGATGATCACCGACAGGGCGTAGCGGGGATTGTCGTAGGGCGCGAAGGCGATGAACAGGTTGTGGTCCTTCAGCCGCCAGGCGATGCCCTGGTTGCTGCGCGAGGCCCCGGCCGCGTACTGGCGCACCTGGGCGGTGCCGGTCTTGCCGGCCATCTTCACGTCGCCCAGGCCCAGTTGGCTCTGCTTGAAGGCCCCGCCGGTCGGGTCGTTGGCCACGGCCGCCATGCCGGCCCGCACGATCTCCAGGTGCTCCTGGCTGAACGGCAGGTCCGGCACGGCGTCGCCCTGCGGCTGCTCGACCCCGCCCACCGACTTCACCAGGCGCGGATTGAGCGCCTTGCTCCCATTGGCCAGCCGCGCGGTCATCACCGCCAGCTGCAGGGCGTTGACGTTGATGTAGCCCTGGCCGATCCCGTACGGCACGCTGTCGCCCGGATGCCAGACCGGGTCGCGCTTGAAGGCCTTCTTCTTCCAGTCGCGCGTGCCGACCAGGCCCTTCTTCTGACCGGGAATGCCGATGTCGAAGGTCCCGCCGTAGCCGAAGGCCTTGGCCGCGGCGGCGATCGGGTCGGGCCCGATGCGCAGGGCCATCTGGTAGAAATAGACGTCGCAGCTGTTCTTGATGGCGTCGTGCATGTTCTGCACGCCGTGGCCGCCCTTCTTGTGGCAGTGCCAGACCCGGCCGCCGAACGACCAGCCGCCGGTGCACAGCACCCGCTCGGTCGGGTCCACCCCGGCCGTCAGGGCCGCCATGGCCACTGTCGGCTTGAAGGTCGAGCCGGGCGGATAGGTGCCGGTCATCACCTTGTCCAGCAGCGGCTTGCGCTCGTATTCGGCCAGCGCCCGGTATTCCGGACCCGACAGGCCCTTCACGAAGCGGTTGGCGTCGAAGCTGGGGGCCGAGGCCATGGCCAGCAGGTCGCCGTTGCGGCAGTCCATGACCACGATCGCCCCGCTCTCGTCGCCCATCACCTCCAGGGCGCGGTTCTGGATGTCGGCGTCGAGCGTCAGGCGGATGTCGGCGCCGGCCTTGGCCGGGATGTCGCCCTCGGGGTCCAGGCGCACGGTGCGGCCCTGGGCGTCGACCTCGGCCTTGTTGGCCCCGGCCTGACCGCGCAGGGGCCGGTCGAAGGCCTTCTCGACCCCCAGCTTGCCGATCCGGAAGCCCGGATGGTGCAGCAGGGCCTGGTCCTGGTTCGGGTCGTCCTTGGCCTTGTCCAGGTCGCGGTCCGAGACCTTGGCCACGTAGCCGATCACGTGGGCGAACGCCCCGCCGAACGGATAGACCCGCACCTCGCCCATGTCCGCCGTGACGCCCGGCAGCTCGGGCGCGCGGATATTGACCCGCGAGAACTCCTCCCAGGTCATGTCCTCCATCACCGCCACGGGGGCTTTCTTCGGCGCGTGGGCCAGGTCCTTGATCAGGCGGGCGCGGCGCGTGCCGTCGATCGGGACCAGCAGGGCCAGCTCGTCCAGGACGGCCCCGGCGTCGAAGTCCTTGGACTCCTTGCTGACCATCAGGCGGAAGTTGGGGCGGTTGGAGGCCAGGGCCACGCCGTTGCGGTCGTAGATCGCCCCGCGCGGCGGCGAGACCAGGCGGTAGTTGAACTGGTTGCCGGCCGAAAGCTTCTGGTAGCGCCGGGCCTGGACCAGCTGCAGCTGCGCCAGGCGTCCGCCCAGGGTCAGCAGCCCGACGCCGGCCAGGCCGCCCATCAGGAACGCGCGGCGGTGGAACACCCCCTGCCGCTCGTTGACCTCGGAAAAGAAGATCGTCGGTTCGCTCATCGCGCCGCCCCTCGAAGAGGCGTCACGACGGCTGCTTTCGCCAGCTTGGGCGGCGTCGCTCGACAACGCGACGACGTCGCGGCGGCCAGGGAAATCATGGTGTGGGGGTGGCCGCGGGCTAGGGTTGATCCGCCCCCAGAGTGGGCCCGCGCGCGCCGCCGTCAATGGTCTGGCTTGAAGCCCGCGGACAACATTTCCGTGAACGGGCGGCGCTCACGGCGAAGCGGCCGCCACCGGCGGCCGCCGGCCTCCCCGCCGTCGCGGAGAAGCCTGCTCAGGTGCCGCCGATCTGCAGGCCGATGCCCCAGCCTTTCACCAGCCCGACGATCAGCAGGACGATCATCGCGACCCCGGCCAAGGAGACCAGGACGGTGATGAAGGTGATCGGCGAGATCAGGATCCAGGGAAGGACGGCCACGGCCGCCGCGACGAGAAAACCTAGGATGTACAGGAAGATACGCATGAAACGCCCCATTCCTTGTTGTCGTGGGACGTTGACACACAAACATCGATTCCACAACTTTGATGAGAGATTGCAGCCAAGCTCTCGCAATTGGATCGGTTCGGGAGAGCCGCTCGCCCCGACGGCAGTCGAGAAACGGCGCGGTTCGAGGTTTTGTCGGGTTGTTCGGTCAGGCCACGGATCATAGGATTCGATCGTGAGACCTCGGCCCCCGGCCGGACGCGCTCGGGAGCCAGACGCCTTGCCAGCCCCCTTGGACCCGCTTCTGCTGAACCTGCTGGTCGCGCTGGGCGTGGGCCTGCTGATCGGGACGGGCCGCGAGCACGCCTCGGGCCACCCGGGCGCTCCGACCGACGCGGGCGTGCGCACCTTCTCCATCGCCGCCCTCGGGGGAGCCGTGGCGGTCGCCTGCGGCGGCGTCATGCTGCTGGCGGTCCTGGCGGCGGCCATCGCCGGCCTGGTGGGCCTGAGCTACTGGCGCAACCGCGAGCAGGAGGGGCC
>NZ_JBFUAW010000034.1:0-41738 GCF_056406095.1 Caulobacter sp. P1_D6
TCCTCCCCCTGTGGGGGAGGTGTCGGCGTAGCCGACGGAGGGGGAGTGATCGGCCCGCTCAGCAAACTCCCCCCACCGATCGCTTCGCGATCGCCTCCCCCATAGGGGGAGGGGCTCTAAATCCTCGACCACATCGCCGGCCGCTCCGGCGCCGCGCCCAGCCGATCCAGCGTCGCTGACCTCAGCGCCAACACGCCGCCTTCCAGCGCTCGCCAGACCTTCATCCGTCCACTGACGACCACCCGTTCATCCCAGGCTTGGTCGCCCGCCTTGACAACGTCCAGCCCGATCTGGCGATAGACCCCGCGCGCGGCGCCGATCGCCCAGGCGCAGCGCAGCGGCAGGTCGCGCAGACCCCAGCGGGCCGAGGCGTAATAGGGCTCGGCGGCGTCGACTAGACGCTTGGCCAGGACCGCCACGGCGGCGCGATGGGCCGGATCGGCGACCGCGTCCTGCGGCACGCCCAGCTCGGCCAACCAGTCGCCGGGGACGTAGACCCGGTCGTTCCTGGCGTCCTCGACGATGTCGCGGGCGATGTTGGTCAGTTGGAAGGCCAGGCCCAGGTCCTGGGCGCGGCGCAGGGTGGGCAGGGCGTCCGGCTTCACGCCCATGACCAGGGCCATCATCGTGCCCACGACGCCCGCCACGCCCCAGCAGTACTCCAGCAATTCGTCGAGCGTCCTGTAGCGCCGGCCGGCCACGTCCATGGCGAAGCCGTCGATCATGTCCAGGGCGTAGCGTTCGGGGATGCCCCGGCGCAGGGCCACGGTCTGGAAGGCGGCGAACACCGGGTCGGTCGGGGTCTCGCCGGCCATGGCGGCGCGGGTCTGGGCGTAGAGGGCCTCGAGCCGGGCTGGCGCGTCGGCGACCGGGCTCATGCCGTGGCCCAGGGTCTGGCCGTCGATCACGTCGTCGCAGTGGCGGCACCAGGCGTACAGCATCTCGGCGTCGGCCCGGGTCTGGGCGTCGAACAGGGCGGCGGCGGCGGCGAAGCTCTTGCTGCCCTTCTGGATCGCCTCGCGGCTCTGCGCCTCCAGGTCGCTCATGCGTCCGCCGGAACGCAGTCGTCGATCATCAGCCCGGCCGTCGCCTTGGCCGAGCCGACCACGCCCGGAATGCCCGCGCCCGGATGCGTCCCGGCCCCGACGAAATAGAGGTTGGGGATGACGTCGTCGCGGTTGTGCGTGCGGAAGAAGGCGCTCTGGGTCAGGATCGGCTCCAGCGAGAAGGCCGCGCCCTTCCAGGCGTTGAGGTCGCTGACGAAGTCGTCTGGGGTGATGAAGCGGCTGGTGACCAGATCGGCGGTCAGGCCCGGAATGTAGTGCTTTTCCAGATAGGCCAGGATCTTGTCGCGATACTTCGGCCCCTCGACCGACCAGTCGATGTTGGCCGTCTTCAGGTTGGGCACCGGCGACAGGGCGTAGAAGGCCGAGCAGCCCTCCGGCGCCATGGCCGGGTCGCTGGCGGTGGGATGGTGCAGATACAGCGAGAAGTCGTCGGCCAGGCCGTCCTTGCCGTAGATCTCGCCGATCAGCTCGCGATAGCGGTTGCCGAAGCAGATGGTGTGGTGGCGGATCTCGGGGTGGGTGGTCTTCAGCCCGAAATAGACCACGAACAGCGACGGGCTCCAGCGCTTGGCCTCCAGGGCCTTGCCGACCTTCTTGCCCCTGGGGTCGTCCGCCAACAGATGGCGATAGGTGTGCATGACGTCGGCGTTGGAGGCGACGGTGTCGAAGGCCTCGAACTGGCCGTCGGCGCGCATCACGCCGGTGACGCGGCCGGCCTTGGTGGTGATCTTCCGGATCGGCGCGCCCAGGTGGATCGTCCCGCCCAGGTCCTCGAACAGCTTCACCAGCGCCCGGATCAGGGCGTGGGTGCCGCCGCGCGGGAACCAGACGCCGCCGCGCCGCTCCAGCGCGTGGATCAGGGCGTAGATCGACGAGGTGGCGAACGGGCTGCCGCCGACCAGCAGGCTGTGGAACGACAGCGCCTGGCGTACGTGCTCGTCCTTCACGAAGCCGGCGACCTTGTCATAGACGCTGCGCCAGGCCTGCAACTTCATCAGGGCCGGGGCGCTGGCGATCATGCTGCCGAAGTCGAGGAACGGCACCGCGCCCAGCTCGACATAGCCCTTCTGGTACAGCTCTTCGGAATAGGCGTGGAAGCGGCGATAGCCCTCGACGTCAGCCGGGTTGCGGGCGGCGATCTGGGCGTCGAGCTTTTCCTGGTCGTTGGCGTAGTCGAAGACGTCGCCGTCCTCCCAGACCAGCCGGTAGAACGGATCGACCGGCAGCAGCTCGACATAGTCCTCGATCCTGCGGCCGCTGAGCTCGAACAACTCTTTCAGGCAGTCGGGATCGGTGATCACCGTCGGGCCGGCGTCGAAGGTGAAGCCCTCGTCATGCCAGACATAGGCCCGGCCGCCGGGCTTCTCGCGGCCCTCGAAGACGGTGACGTCGAAGCCCGAGGACTGCAGGCGGATCGYCAGGGCCAGGCCCCCGAATCCCGCGCCGATCACGGCGGCCTTGGGCTTGGTCAGCGGCTTCGAAGTCGTCATGCGTCTTGTCCTCCGAACACCGAGCTTTCGCCGATGCACTTGATGGCCGCCGAGATCGGCACGGGCGGCTTGCCGATCAGGATCCGGGCCTTGTCCCACTTGGTCAGGCGCGCGGCGTAGAAGCGTTGGATCAGGCCGGGCGACAGCCGGTAGAAGCGCTCCAGCACCTTGTAGCGATCCCCCGGCGCGCAGGCGCGGAACAGCATGCGGTTCAGCAGCCGCAGGAAGCGCCGCTTCCGCCAGACGGTCTTGGACTGGGCCTCGACGCAGGCGCGGACGCTGGCGCTGGTGATGCGGGGCAGGGCGGCCACGGCCTCGGCCAGGCGCGCGGCGTCGGGCAGGGAGTAGCCGGTGGTCGGCTGGAACAGGGCGGCGCGCAGGCCCACCTCGGCGATGTGCGGCCGCGCCTCGCGCCAGTAGGCGTCGATGTCGCCGCCCAGGGCGATGGGCAGGACGCCTTCCTCCTCGCGCTCGACCTTGGCGATGGTCCAGCCCTGGGCCTTGGCGTAGGCGGCGATGGCGCCGCGCAGGGCGGGGCGGTCCAGGGCCGGGCCGTCGCTGTAGCGGGTGTCCTCGATCAGCAGCCGCGTGGCGTCCAGCGGCAGGACGTAGACGAAGCGGTAGCCGTCCTCCTGCGAGACCGTGGCGTCCATGATGATCGGCCGGGTCAGGCCGTGGGGGGCGGTCAGGCGCACGCCTTGGCCGACGAACTTCTGGTAGCCCAGGGCCAGGCTGCGGCTCTTGCGGGCGCCGCGACCGTCGATCACCGCCCCCGCCGCGATGGTCCGGCCGTCGGCCAGGGTCACCTGGTGCGGATTGACGTCGGACACCGTGGCGCCCAGCCAGGCGTCTTGGCCGAGGATGGCGCTCAGCAGCTTGTGCAGGCGCTCGGAGGTGATGGCCAGGTAGTCAGTCGACAGCTGGCGGCTGTGTCCCGGAAAGCGGACCTCGTAGCCCGACCAGCGATGGACGATCAGCGGCCGCAACCAGCCGGCCTCGACCGCGTCGACGTCGGTGGCGAAGTGGCACCAAGTGTGTTCGCCGCCGATGGTCGAGCCCTGTTCCAGCAGGATCACGCGCAGGCGGGGCCGCAGGCTCTTCAGCCGCAGGGCGATCAGGCCGTTGGCCAGGCCGCCGCCCACCAGGACGACGTCGGCGCGCTGGGTCGGGGACGCGGATGCCATTGCTTCGGCTCTAGCATGATTGGGCGACGCTCAAGCGACTTCTGATGAGCCTCCGCGCATATTGCGCGCGACCAGGGGAGACGGTAGGCACGCGCAAACAGGAGACGGCGATGTCGCAAGCCAGAATCATCGACGGCAAGGCCTTCGCGGCCCAGCTTCGCGAACAGGTCGCCGCCGAGGTCGCCGTCCTGAAGGCCGAGCACGGCCTGACGCCGGGCCTGGCCGTGGTGCTGGTCGGCGAGGACCCCGCCAGCCAGGTCTATGTGCGCAGCAAGGGCGAGCAGACCACCGCCGCCGGCATGCATTCCGAGACCCACCGCCTGCCGGCGGAGACGTCTCAGTCCGAGCTGCTGTCGCTGGTCGAGCGCCTGAACGACGATCCGGCCATCCACGGCATCCTGGTGCAGTTCCCGGTGCCCGACCACATGAGCCAGGCGGCCATCGTCGCGGCGATCTCGCCCGACAAGGATGTCGACGGCCTGACCGTGACCAACGCCGGGCGCCTGGCCAGCGGCCTGCCGGCCCTGACCTCGTGCACCCCGGCCGGCTGCATGGTGCTGCTCAAGGACGTGGTCGGCGACCTGAGCGGCAAGCGGGCGGTGGTGATCGGCCGCTCCAACCTGATGGGCAAGCCGATGGCCCAGCTGCTGCTGGCCGCCGACTGCACGGTGACCATCGCCCACTCGCGCTCCAAGGACCTGCCGGGCATCTGCCGCGAGGCCGACATCCTGGTCGCGGCGGTCGGTCGGCCCGAGATGGTCCGGGGCGACTGGATCAAGCCGGGCGCCACGGTTATCGACGTCGGCATCACCCGCTTCCCGTCACGCGACCCGGTCGCCGCGGCGGCCGGCAAGACCCGGCTGGTCGGCGACGTGGCCTTCGACGAGGCCAAGGAAGTCGCCGGGGCCATCACCCCGGTGCCGGGCGGGGTGGGGCCAATGACCATCGCCATGCTGCTGGCCAACACCGTCAGCGCCGCCAAGCGCCTGAACGGGATCGCCTAGAAGTCGTGCAAGCGTTTGGGGGAACGCCAATGTTCAAGACCAGAATCCGGGCCGCCGCGACGATGTTCGCGGGCGCGCTATGCTGCATTCTGCTGATCGGTTGCGGGGAGGACGGCGCGGCCGAGGCCCAGGTTTCGCGACCTGGCGAGCCGGCCGCGCGCCTTGCCCAATGTCCGTCGATCGACGAGGTCAGGGCATCCCAGGCGGTGCGGGACGACCTCTGGAAGCAAAAGGCCGCGCTGCAGCCCGTCTGCCTGTATGTCGCCGCATCCGGCACAGTCGCGACCGATCCCGGTCGGGCCAAGCAGTTCTTCGGTCTCGCCAAGGTGAGGATGCAATACGACTACCAGCGGTGTGCCGGTCCAATCGACGGTCCGACCTCGTCGGCCATGGCCGCGATCCGCATGTCGGCCGGGGACGCCCTGACCGCCGCCCAGGTCTTCGTGCAGAGCGACGAGATCATGGCCCTAGCCTTGGACAACGCCGTCTACGATTACCCGACCGAGCACCTGAAGGAGTTCTGCGGGGGCGCGGTGAAACGCCAGGCCGCCTGGCCCGCTGAACGCGCGGCGATGCAAGCCCAGATAAAGGCGCTCCAATCCGGCGGTCGTCAGTGAAGAGACGCCTAATCGCGTTGGTGTCGTTCGCGGCACTGGCGGCCTGTTCCAAGCCCGTCCCGCCCGCCCCGACGGCCGAGCAGGCTCTGGCGCTGGCTCCGGCCGATGTCCATCTGGCCGCGCTGTACGGCGAGTCCTGCAAGGCCTGCCACGCCGTCCCCGGCACGGGCGCGCCGCTGGTCCACGACCGCAAGGCCTGGGATCCGCGCTGGAAGCAGGGCGAGGCGGTGCTGCTCGACCACGCCGTCCAGGGCTTCCAGGCCATGCCGGCCGGCGGGCAATGCGCCGCTTGCACCCCGAGCGATTTCAACGCTCTGATACGCTTCATGGCGGGGCGCGAAGATCCCGCGACATAGGCCGGGGGCGGAACGG
The DNA here is from genome assembly GCF_056406095.1 of Caulobacter sp. P1_D6. Lineage (NCBI taxonomy): Bacteria > Pseudomonadati > Pseudomonadota > Alphaproteobacteria > Caulobacterales > Caulobacteraceae > Caulobacter > Caulobacter sp. P1_D6. The sequence continues at coordinate 5,735 of NZ_JBFUAW010000034.1, forward strand.
ATGACGGTATCGAGACGAGGCGCGCTCCTCGTGGGCGCCGGATTGGGCGCGGCGGCGGTCGGCGGCGGCTATGCGGTCGCCACGCACGACAAGCCCGAACCGCCGTCCCCGCCGACCACCGACGCGAAGGGCCATCTGCTGTGGCGCAACTGGTCGGGCGTGCAGCACGCCTATCCCGCCGCCCGCGTCGCGCCCAAGACCGAGGATGAGGTCGCCCAAGCTCTGAAGACAGCCCTGGCGCCGATCCGGCCCGTGGGCGCGGGCCACTCGTTCACCGCCCTGGTCCCGACCGGCGGGACCTTGGTGTCGCTGGACTCGCTGTCGGGGATCATCGCCTGGGAGGGCGACGAGGCGATCGTCGCGGCGGGCACGCGGCTGGGCGCGCTGGGGCCGGCCCTGGCCGCCAACGGCCGGGCCATGGCCAATCTGCCCGACATCAACAAGCAGGCCCTGGCCGGCGCCCTGGCCACCGGCACCCACGGCACGGGCGCGACGATCACGGCCCTGCACGGCGACGTCACGGCCCTGCGCCTGATCACGCCCAAGGGCGAGGTCATCGACTGCGGCGAGCGCCGCAACGCCGACGTCTTCCAGGCGGCCAAGGTCTCGCTGGGCGCGCTGGGCGTGATCACCCAGGTCCGGCTGAAGACCACGGCAAACCGCCGGCTGGAACGCAACGTCTGGCTGGAGCCGTTCGAGGACGCCCTGGCCAAGGCCGAGGAACGCTGGGCCAGGCACCGCAATTTCGAGTTCTACGCCGTGCCGTTCACGGGCCTGGCCGCCTGCATCAGCCACGACGAGACCGACGCGCCGGCCATCCCGCGCGGTCCCGACCAGGACACCGTCTTCCTCGACGCCCTGAAGGGCCTGCGCAATCTGCTGGGCTTTTCGGCCCCGCTGCGCAAGGCCGCCGCCAAGGCCCTGCTGGGCGGGACAAAGCCCGAGAAGGCGATCGACGAAGGCTGGAAGCTGCTGTCCACCGAACGCCCGGTGCGCTTCAACGAGATGGAGTTCCACCTGCCGGTCAACGTGCAGCTGAAGGCCCTGGCCGAGGTCGTGGCGACCATCGAGAAGGCGCGTCCCGACGTGTTCTTCCCGATCGAATGTCGCCGCATCGCCCCTGACGACGCCTGGTTGTCGCCTTTTCAGGGCGAGCCCAGGGGCTCCATCGCGGTGCACGCCCACTACAAGGACGAGTTCGCCTTCCTCTACACCCTGATCGAGCCGATCTTCCGCCGCTACGACGGCCGGCCGCACTGGGGCAAGCTGCACAGCGTGACGGGCGACCAGCTGGCCGGGCTCTATCCGCGCTGGAACGACTTCCTGAAGGTGCGGGCGACGCTGGATCCCGACGGCCGGATGCTCAACCCGTACCTGAAGGGCCTGTTCGGGATTTGACGCCTGATCCGTGCGGTTCGGCCAAGTCGATGATGTCGCTCACACGTCGCGGAAGTAGTCGCGCAAGCGCGTGTAGGCCTCTAGCACGAGCGGGCGATCCCGTTTCAGAGAGGCAATGTAGGGTGAGCATTTGTCGTAATAGAAGCTCATGTTTCCCTTCAGGTTCTTCTCGATCAGCTCCAGGTCCAGATCTCCGCGTTCGACGCCGGCCGATATGAACTCGAAGTAGTTCAGGATGTAGCGAAGAGCCTGGACGGGATCGTGGTCCTTTGGATCGGTCGATCTGACCAGGCGGTCGATTTCAGCCTTGGTCACTTGGGGGTGGGGGCCGTCGCCAAACTGGATGTTGAAAGTCTTCAGGTGGTTGACGAAGGCGGGTTGGGCGAACCTCGTAGCCACGATGTTGATGGTGTGTTGCACCCGGGCGTTGCGATGCGCCACCCAGCCGGCGACGCCCCATCCGATCGCCGCCACGGCGATCGCCGCGATCGTCGCCGTGGCGGCGAATAGGGGATAGGTGCTCGGCTCCTGTAAATCCGCCTTGCCGAGCAAGGCGGCGACGGCAGTGGCGCAGCCCAGCGCGATGACGATGACCAGGAGCGGAACGGGCGTGAAGGGGCTCGAAATCCGCAGGTTGCTGTATCTTGAGACACTGGCTGTCTGGCGAACCGCCCTGCCTTCCGCCGCGCTTGCCGCACGCCGAAATCGTTCTTCCTCGACCGTCGAGAGTTCGAACCGCGCGAGCGCGTCGCTATTTTCTCCGTTGTGGATTGCGCGGAGAATGGCGCGACGGGTTTCGGGGGATCGGGAGATCAAATCTGTGCGCCATATAGCAAAACAGCCCCTCACGGGGCTGTTTGGTCTTCGGAGGGATAGCGCGGCTAACCGCCCGGGATATCTTCAGCGCGCATGGAAATCTCCATCTGTTGGCTTCGAATATAGGAGCGCAGTACTCGTGTCGTCAAGATTGAGCTTGGCCTTGGATGGCCGCCGCCTTGCTGGAAACCACTCATTGACGACATAGGTTCCGGACGTGGCGCCGGATCAGCCTCCGTGCACCAGCCGATCAGCCGGCCAGATACTCGGCCACGCGGCCTTCCAGTTCGGCGGCCAGAACCTTGCCGACCGGGTGGGTGTCAACCTTGATGTCGTCGCGCACGCAGGCCTTGATCGCGTCGATGTGGGCGTCGACCAGGAACATCGGCGCCGACAGGCGCGTGGCCGGCTCGTCGATCAGCCGGCACAGCGAAGCGGCCAGGCGGGTGATCAGCGGGAATTCGTAGGTGGCGCCCAGGCCCTTCAGGTCGTGGGCGCGCAGATAGAGGGTCTCGACCGTCTCGGCGGTCAGGCCCTGGGCGCGGACGTCCTGGCGGGCGGCCTCGAGCTTGACGATCTCGTCGTTGAGCCATTGGGCGAAGTTGCCCGACAGGCTTTTCAGCGCGGCTTCGGCCTTGGCGATGGCCGCCATGTCGATCCCGCCACGACCGCCTACCTTGAGCTTGAGCATGTTCGGCACCTGAATCACTTCCGCGGCGGACTTGTTGGTCACGGACGCTTCCCCCTAGGCATTGGTCTGGAATGTAGGATCAAGGCGTTAACATTAGATGAGACGCCCGTTTCTACCCTGACCAATGGGCAAGGATCGCCCTGACCAATAAGTCCAACGTTGTCAGGCCGAGAACTGCTCTGTCAGAACCCGCTCCTCAAGGCTTCGACCTGCGTCGAAGAGCATGGAGAGGCTGGCGCTGCTGTCCTCGGCGATATGGACTTCGACGACGTCGCGAACCTCGAAGTTGTCGGCCACGGCGCTTACCGGCCTCTTATCGCATTCCAGGATCTCGAACGTCACCCTGGCCGTCTGCGGCAAAAGCGCGCCACGCCAGCGCCGGGGACGGAAGGCGCTGATCGGGGTGAGGGCCAGCACCTGGGCGCCGATCGGGATGATCGGACCGTGGGCGGACAGGTTGTAGGCGGTGGAGCCGGCCGGGGTGGCCAGCAAGGCGCCGTCGCAGACCAGCTCGCCCATCCGCACCTTGCCGTCGATGCTGATGCGCAGCTTGGCGGTCTGGCGGGTCTGGCGCAGCAGCGACACCTCGTTGATGGCCAAGGCCCGGTGCTGCTTGCGGTTGGCGTCGATGGCGACCATGGCCAGCGGGTGGATCACGGCCCGCTCGGCGGCGTTGATCCGGGCCAGCAGGTCGTCCTCGCTGTACTCGTTCATCAGGAAGCCGACCGAGCCGCGGTTCATCCCGTAGATCGGCGTCTGGCGCTGAAGCGTGTCGTGCAGGGTCTCCAGCATGAAGCCGTCGCCGCCCAGCGCCACGATCACCTGGGCGTTCTCGTCGCCGACGTCGCCGTAGCGGGCGATGAGCCGTTCCCTGGCCTCGATGGCCTCGGGGCGGTCACTGGCCTTGAAGGTCAGACGGGTCACGAAGGGCAGGGGCTGGAACATGCGGCCAAGTGGCTGGATCGGTGTCGGGTTGTCAAACCGATGTGGCGCTCGACGCCCGGTCGCGCGGCGCTCAGGCGTTGGTCGGGTCGTCCAGGTCGCCGGCAAGATCGGCTCGGTTCGCGGGGTATAACCCTGACAAATGGACGGCCACGGACGATCGTCGACACAGCCGCGAAGAACAGGCCGGAGCCTAGGCCGCGCTGACGGCCTGGCGGAACGCCATGGCCGCGATGTCGGGCGCGAACGGGCCGAAGGCGCCGCTGGCCTTGCGGGCCGCTTCAGCGCCGCCGCCGGGGCGGCCGCCGTTCAGCTCGCGCACGTGGGCCAGGATGGTCGGGAAGACGCTGCGGTCGATGCCGACGGCCGAGCAGGCCAGGGCCAGAAGTTCAGGACGGTTGCTGTCGACCGCTCGCCGCACCTGGCGGATGTCGAAGCCGCCCAGGCGCGCCAGGGCGAACAGGAACAGCGGCAGGCGGCGCTCGCGCAGCACCCGCAGCAGGTAGCCGGGGCGCAGCTGGCCGGCGGCGTCCAGCTTCTCGACCAGGGCCGCTTCCATCTCCTCGCGATCCTCGGCCTGTTCGACGGTGGGCTTGTCGGCGATCGCCGCGCCGGCGTGGGCGGCGCGCAGCGAGGCGTCGACGGCCTTGGCCATCTTGTCGGGATCCAGCTGGAAGCGGCCGGTCAGCGAATCGCGCAGGGCGCGGCCCACCCACAGGTACAGCTGCTTGGCCAGGTCGCTGGAGAGGTTGGGGTGTCGGGCCAGGGGCGAGCGCAGGGCGACCACGTCACGGGCCTTTTCGACCAGCCGGCGCAGGCCCTCGGGCGAGATCTGGGCGGTGGGGTTGGAGGCCAGGGCGGTCAGCACCGCCGACTCGTCCTTGGCCAGGATGGCGTCGACCACGGCGGGCGACAGTCGCGGCCGGCGGGCGATCTCGATCTGATGCTCCAGCGTGGCCTGGACCAGCAGGCGGATCAGGTCGTGGTCCTGCAGGATCGGGCTGCGGGCGATGATCGGGCGGGCGATCTCGATCTCGTCGAGGGCCAGGATGTTGACCAGGGCGGGCGGCGCCCAGGCTGCGTCGGCCAGGCTCTGGGCCAGGCGGGCGCGGATGTCGCGCTCGGCCTCGACCACCAGGGTCATGAAGATCGAGTCGAGCAGGATCTGGACTTCGGGCGCGGTCTGGCCGCCGGCGGCCTGGCTGGCGTCGCACATCTCGACGATGCCGTTGAGCAGGCGTTCGCGATCGGCCGGCTCGCGGCTGCGGGCCAGGGACAACAGCTGCGCGGTCTGGGCGGCCTGGTTCACCAGGTCTCCTCGAAATCCAAGCTTAACCAAGACGGACCTTGGCTGCGTCAGATGAAAACATGCTTAAACAGGACAAGCCACGGAACGATGAGACAAGCGGCGCGATGTCGCAGGAAACGATCGTCATAAAAGTCGCCAGGGAGACGCAAGACGCATGGGCCAACCTCTGATCCTCGCGCTCGATCAGGGCACGACCAGCACCCGGGCGATCCTGTTCCAGGTCGACGGCAAACCGGTCTGCGACGCCGGCCGGCCGCTGCGCCAGAGCTATCCGCGCGACGGCTGGGTCGAGCACGACGCCGACGAGATCTACGCCGCCTGCGTGGGCGTGCTGCGCGACACGGTCGAGAAATGCGATCGCGACAGCGCCGACATCGTCGCCCTGGGGATCACCAACCAGCGCGAGACGGTGGTGGTCTGGGACAAGGCCACCGGCCGGCCGATCCATCCGGCCATCGTCTGGCAGGATCGCCGCACCGCCGACGTCTGCGACCGACTGCGCGACGCGGGCCACGAGCCGGCCGTCACCGCCGCCACCGGCCTGCTGCTGGACCCCTATTTCTCGGGCACCAAGATCGCCTGGATCCTGGACAAGGTGCCCGGCGCCCGGCGGCGGGCCGAGGCGGGTGAGCTGCTGTGCGGCACGATCGACACCTGGGTCATCTGGCGGCTGACCGGCAAGGGCGCCCACGTCACCGACGCCACCAACGCCTCGCGCACCCTGCTGTTCGACATCCAGGCCCAGGCCTGGTCGGACCCAATGCTGGCCCTGTTCGACGTGCCGCGCGCCCTGCTGCCGACGGTGCTGGACTGCGCGGCCGACTATGGGCAGGTGACGCCGGACATCCTGGGCCGCCCGCTGCCGATCCGCGGCGTGGCCGGCGACCAGCAGGCGGCGCTGATGGGGCAGGGCTGCATCAACCCCGGCGAGATGAAGGTCACCTACGGCACCGGCGGCTTCATGCTGGTCAACACCGGCGAGGACCGGCCGCATTCGGCCTCGCGCCTGCTGACCACGGTGGCGGCGCGGGTGGGCGGTCGGACGACCTACGCCCTGGAGGGCTCGATCTTCGTGGCCGGGGCGGCGATCCAGTGGCTGAACGAGGGCATGGGCGTGACCGGCGGGCCGCGCGGGGCCGAGGCCCTGGCCCGCTCGGCGCGCGACGGCCACGGCGTGGTCGTGGTGCCGGCCTTCACCGGTCTGGGCGCGCCCTGGTGGGACGCCGAGGCGCGCGGCGGGATCTTCGGCCTGACCCGCGACGCCGGCCTGGCCGAGATCGCCCAGGCCACCTTCGACTCCTGCGTCTTCCAGGGGCGCGACCTGATCGAGGCCATGCGGGCCGACGCCCCCTCGGCCTTCGAGGACGCCGCCCTGCGCATCGACGGCGGCATGGCCAAGAGCGCCTGGTTCAGCCAGCGCCTGGCCGACCTGACCGGCATCCCCGTGCACCGCGCCAGCTACCAGGAGACCACGGCCCTGGGCGCGGCCCTGTTCGCCGGAGTGGGGGCCGGGGTCTACGGCTCGGTCGAAGAGGCGGTGAAGTCGCGGCCGGAGGCGGAGATGCTGACGCCGACCTTCGATACGGTGACCCGCGAGGCGGCCTATGCGCGGTGGCTGGATGCGTTGCCGAGAGTGCGTTCGTGAGCGAGGCGTCCGTCATGACCTATCCCATCGTCGGACAGATCCACCGCCATTCGCCCGCCCTCGACGCCGTCGTCGCCCCCGACGCCCGAATCCAGCAACTGGCCGAGGGCTTCGTCTGGGCCGAGGGGCCGGTGTGGGTGCGTGACGGCGGCTACCTGGTGTTCTCGGACGTGCCGGGCAACGTCATGTACCGCTGGAGCGAGGCGGACGGGGTCAGCGAGTTCATGAATCCGTCGGGCTATGCCGGCCCGCCGACCGACGCCTTCACCGAGCCGGGCCAGAACGGCATGGCGCTGGACGCCGCCGGCGACCTGCTGGCCTGCGACCACGGCAACCGCGCCCTGGCCAGGATCGACCTGAAGACGCGCAAGAAGACGTTCTTCCTCGACCGGTATCAGGGCAAACGGTTCAACAGCCCCAACGACCTGGCGGTGTCGAAGACCGGCGCGATCTATTTCACCGACCCCACCTACGGCCTGAAGGGCCGCAACGCCTCGCCGTTGCGCGAGCTGGACTTCAACGGCGTCTACCGCCTGCGGCCGGACGGGACGCTGGACCTGCTGGACGCCGACCTGACCTTTCCGAACGGGATCGCCCTGTCGCCCGACCAGCGTCGGCTCTACGTCTCGGTCTCGGACCCTGACGGTCCCAAGCTGGTGGTCTACGACCTGGGTCCGGACGGCCTGCCGACGTCAAAGGCGCTGTTCTTCGACGCCATGTCGCTACGCCAGGCGGGCGGCCAGGGCCTGCCGGACGGCATGTGCCTGGACACCGAGGGGCGGCTCTACGCCACCGGTCCAGGCGGGGTGCTGGTGTTGACGCCCGACGCCGAACTGCTCGGCGTGATCGAGACCGGCACGGCCATCGCCAACTGCGCGTTCGGCGAGGACGGGAGCACCCTGTTCCTGGCCTCGAACCACACCCTGGCGCGGGTGCGGCTGAAGACGACGGGGTTGGTGTGGTGATGCCTTGCGTCCTTCGAGGCTCGCCTACGGCTCGCACCTCAGGATGAGGAATTCAGAGCAACAAAGCTCCTCATCCTGAGGCGCCCGCGCAGCGGGCCTCGAAGGACGCACAGCGCTACGGATTGACGTCCAGATACGCCTTCACCCGCGCGAACAACTCTTCGAACATCGGCGTCGTCAGCCGCCCGGTGTTCGTGTTCAGCCGCGAGCAGTGGTAGCTGTTGAACACCCGATAGGGCCCGGCCTGGAACTCCGTGCCGTGGCCAGGCAGGCCCGCCGAGGCCTTCAGGCCCAGGGCCTTCAGCAGATTGCGGCGCGAGACGTCGCCCAGCGTCACGATGGCCTTGAGGTTGGGGAACATCTCCAGCCGCGCGGTCAGGAACGGCCGGCAGTTGTTCTCCTCAGAGGTCTCGGGCTTGTTGCCGGGCGGGGCGCAGCGCACGGCGTTGGTCACCGCGGCGCCGATCAGCTTCAGACTGTCGTTGGGCCGGGCCTCGAACTTGCCGGTCGCGAAGCCGTACTTGATCAGGGTGTCGTAGAGCAGGGTCCCGGCAAAGTCGCCGGTGAACGGCCGGCCGGTGCGGTTGGCGCCCTTGCGGCCCGGGGCCAGGCCCACGACCAGCAGGCGGGCCTGGTGATCGCCGAACGACGGGGCCGGGCCGTTGAACCAGTCCGGATAGAGCTCCTGGTTCTCGCGGCGATACGCCACTAGGCGCGGGCACAGCGGGCAGTCGCGCGGCGGCTCGGCGGGCGAGGGCACGACCTCGCCGGGGATGTTGGAATGCTGGCCCATGACTAGTCCTCGTCGTCCTCGTCGCGGGTCTCATCCGGGGCCGCGCCGCGCACCGGATCGGTGACGAAGCGGGGCAGGGGATTGCCGCGTTGCGGGCGGCCGATGATGTTGCCCAGGTCGGCCAGGTCCACGAAGTTGTCGGCCTGGCGGCGCAGGTCGTCGCTGGTCATCGGAGGCTGGCTCTTCATCGTCGAGACCACGGTGACCCGGCGGCCCTTGCGCTGCACGGCCTCGACCAGGGCGCGGAAGTCGCCGTCGCCCGAGAACAGCACCAGGTGGTCGACCGTGGCGGCCATCTCCAGCATGTCGACGGCGATCTCGATGTCCATGTCGCCGCGCCACCGCTTGCGGCCCTGGCTGTCGGTGAACTCGCGCGCCGGCTTGGTCACCAGGGTGAAGCCGTTGTAGTCGAGCCAGTCGACCAGCGGCCGGATCGGGGAATACTCCTCGTTCTCGGCGATGGCGGTGTAGTAATAGGCGCGCACCAGCACGCCGCGCTTGCGGAACTCGTCCAGCAGCTTGCGATAGTCGATGTCGAAGCCCAGGGCCTTGGCCGCGGAAAAGAAATTGGCCCCGTCGATGAACAGCGCCAGGCGCTCGGTCGGGTAGAAGGTCACGTGATCGGAAATCCTTGAAAAATCAGCACGATCAAAATTGGCTGGATCAGGCGGTGGTGGTCGCCTTGGGCTGCAGCCTGCCGGGATTATACCCGAGTCGCGAGGCGTTGCTGGACGCGGCGCTCGAGGCTCTGGCGTCGGAAGGTCTGGCGGTGACGGAGCGTTCCTCCTGGTGGACCTCGGCCGCCTGGCCCGACCCGGCCGCGCCAGCCTATCTCAACGGCGTCGCGCTGGTCGAGACGGGGCTGTCGGCCGACGAGGTTCTGGCCGCCCTGCATCGCATCGAGGCTCGCTTCGGCCGTGTCAGGGCCGAGGCCAACGCGCCGCGCACCCTGGACCTGGACCTGATCGCCCACGGCCGCGCCGTGCTGGGCGGCGCGGTGATCGTGCCCCATCCCCGGGCCCACGAGCGGCTGTTCGTGATGGGACCGCTGGCGCGGATCGCGCCGGACTGGCGTCATCCGGTGAGCGGACGGACGGCGCGGGACCTGGCGGCGAGCGCGAGCGTGGGGACGGACGCGACGCCGCTCTCCCACATTGCTAAACTTTAATTCGTCGCCTGGCCAAGCCGGTTCGATAGTCCGCGCCAAATCGTGCTGAGCGCCGTCGCGCTCGCGCCCTCTTGGGGACCCTCCTGCATGACCTTCACTCGCTCGCTGCTCGCCTGCGCCGCCGCCTGTGCGCTTCTGTCCGCCGCGCCGGTCTTCACCTCCAGCGCCTTCGCCGGTGACAAGAGCGGGATAGACCAGACCAGCTTCGACAAGTCGGTCACCCCGGGCGGCGACTTCTGGGCCTACGCCAACGGCGAGTGGGTCAAGTCTCATCCGATCCCGGCCGACCGCAGCACCTACGGCAAGAGCGCGATCATGGTCGAGGAGGCCGCCAAGCGGACCGTCGACCTGATCCAGGAAGCCGCCAAGCAGGGCGGCGCGGGCAACGGCCAGAAGGTCGGCGACTACTACGCCAGCTACATGGACGAGGCGGCGATCGAGGCCAAGGGGATCACGCCCCTGAAGGCCGACCTGGCCCGCATCGCCGCGATCAAGGACAAGACGGCCCTGGCGGCGGTGCTGGGCGGCAATGTCCGCGCCGACGTCGACGCCCTGAACGCCACCGACTTCTACACCGACAACGTGCTGGGCCTGTGGGTCTCGCCGTCGTTCGACGACACCAGCAAGTACGCGCCGTTCCTGCTGCAGGGCGGCCTGGGCATGCCCGACCGCCAGTATTATGTCGGCGACAGCGCCGCGATGAAGGACGCGCGCGGCAAGTACGTGGCCCACATCGCCAAGATCCTGACCCTGGGCGGCGTCGCCGACGCCGACGCCAAGGCCGCCCGGATCATGGCCCTGGAGACCAAGCTCGCCCAGGCCTCCGGCAGCCGCGCCGACAGCGCCGACGTCCAGAAGGCCAACAACAGCTGGACCCAGGCCGACTTCGCGGCCAAGGCCCCGGGCCTGGACTGGAAGACCTTCTTCACCGCCGCCGGCCTGGCCGACCAGCCGCGCTTCATCGTCTGGCACCCGACCATGGTCACGGGCCTGGGCCAGGTGACGGCCGACGAGGGCCTGGACACCTGGAAGGACTACCTGACCTTCCACCTGCTGGATCACTATTCGAACCTGCTGCCCAAGGCCTTCGTCGACGAGCGCTTCGCCTTCTACGGCGCGGGCCTGCAGGGCACGCCGCAACTGGCCGTCCGCTGGAAGCGCGGCGTCAACTCGACCAACGCCGTGCTCGGCGAGGCGGTCGGCCAGGCCTATGTCGACAAGTATTTCCCGGCCCAGTCCAAGGCCGAGGTCTCGGCCATGGTCGACACCATGAAGGCCGCCTTCGAAAAGCGCATCGACAGCCTCGACTGGATGGCCCCGGCGACCAAGGCCGAGGCCCACCGCAAGGTCGAGGTGCTGAAGGTCGGCGTCGGCTATCCCGACACCTGGCGCGACTATTCGGGCCTGACGATCGTGCGCGGCGACGCCCTGGGCAATCTCCAGCGCTCCGAGGCCTTCGACTACGCGACCGCCAAGGCCAAGCTGGGCAAGGCGGTGGATCGCGGCGAGTGGGTGATGACGCCCCAGACCGTCAACGCCGTGAACCTGCCGATGCTGAATGGCCTGAACTTCCCGGCCGCCATCCTCCAGGCCCCCAACTTCGACTCCAGCTATGACGCCGCCGCCAACTACGGGGCGATCGGGGCCACCATCGGCCACGAGATCAGCCACAGCTTCGACGACCAGGGCGCGCAGTTCGACAGCCAGGGGCGCCTGCGCAACTGGTGGACCCCCACCGACTTCGACCACTTCCAGAAGGCGGGCTCGGCCCTGGCGTTGCAGTTCGACGGCTACAAGCCGTTCCCCGACCTGGGCGTGAACGGCAAGCAGACCCTCAGCGAGAATATCGCCGACGTCGCCGGCCTGGCCGCGGCGCTGGACGCCTACCACGCCTCGCTGGGCGGCAAGCCGGCCCCGGTGATCGACGGCCTGACCGGCGACCAGCGGTTCTTCCTGGCCTACGCCCAGAGCTGGCTGAGCTATGCGCGGGACGCCTCGCTGCGCCAGGCGCTGATCACCGACGGCCACGCCCCGGCCCGCTACCGCGCCCTGACCGTGCGCAACCTCGACGCCTGGTACGACGCGTTCGGCATCAAGCCGGGCGACGCGCTGTACCTGCCGCCAGAAAAGCGCGTGAAGGTCTGGTAGGCAGGTCTTCCTCGTCCCGGGCCTCGCGCCCGGGACACCCCTTGCCCGAGAACCGCTGATGGCCGCCATCGAGGTCAATCCCGCCCACGTCCACGAATTCGTCGACGCCGACGCGTTCCATGACTGGCTGTCGCGCCATCACGACAAGCAGAGCGAGGTCTGGATCAAGATCCACAAGGTCGACTCCGGCCTGCCCTCGATCACCGCCAAGCAGGCGATCGATGTGGTGCTGTGCTGGGGCTGGATCGACGCGGTGCGCAAGGGCTTCGACGACAAGAGCTTCCTGCAGCGCTACACGCCGCGCGGCAAGAAGAGCATCTGGAGCCAGATCAACGTCGACAACGTCGCCCGCCTGATCGCCGAGAAGCGGATGACCCAGCACGGCCTGCGCGAGGTCGAGGCGGCCAAGGCCGACGGGCGCTGGGACAAGGCCTATGGCAGCGGCAAGGGCATGAAGATCCCCGACGACCTGCAGGCGGCGATCGACGCCAGCCCCAAGGCCAAGGCGATGCTGGCCAAGCTGTCCGCCCAGAACCGCTTCGCCCTGGCCTTCCGCACCCACAACATGAAGACCGAGGCCGGGCGGAAGAAGAAGATCGAGACCTTCGTGGCCATGCTGGAGCGCGGCGAGACGGTCCATCCGCAAAAGAACAAGTAGGAGAGGGCGGTCTGGACGCCGTCCCGCTGGACTTCTCCGAACGGACACGGCATAAGCGCCCCCTCGCGAAAGCCGGGACTCTACCGATGCGGCGTTGTGTAACGCCGCCTAAGACCCTATTTTGCGATAACTACGGCTCTTAGCCCGAGGAATTCATGGCCCGCGTCACCGTCGAAGATTGCGTCGAGAAGGTTCCCAACCGCTTCGCTCTGGTCCTGCTGTCCGCCCATCGGGCGCGCGGCATCTCGGCCGGCGCCTCGCTGCTCGTCGATCGCGACAACGACAAGAACCCCGTCGTCGCCCTGCGCGAGATCGCCGACGACGTGGTCGATCACGAGGGCCTTAAGGAACAGCTGATCACCACGCTGCAACGCGTCGATGAGCACACCGAAGCCGAGGAAGAGGCCGAAACCCTCGCCCTGCTGGCCGATCCCACCCACATGCAGATGAGCGAACTCGAACTGGTTCGCGCCCTGCAGAGCGACCGCGACGGCGGTCAGGAGGAGCGGTACTGAGCCCCGACGGCGCAGACCCTCTCATTCTCGAAGCGGCGCCCGCCGCCGCTCTTTCCGAACGCGCGCCCGATGCAGAATCGGGCGCGTCTTCGTCTGTGGCTCCGGCCAACGATCCCGCGCCGGCTCCGGCCCCCGCCGCCGCCGCGAAACCTCGCCAGAAGTTCCTCCGCCAGTACGAGCTGATCGAGCGCGTCCACGCCTACGATCCGACGGCGGACGAGGCCCTGCTGAACCGGGCCTATGTCTACGCCATGCGCATGCACGGCTCGCAGACCCGGGCCAGCGGCGACCCCTACTACGCCCACCCGATCGAGGTGGCTGGCATCCTGACCGAATACCGGCTGGACACCGCGACCATCGTCACGGCGCTGCTGCACGACGTGATCGAGGACACCCCGGTCACCAAGGAGGAGATCTCCAAGCTGTTCGGCGAGGAGATCGCCGAGCTGGTCGAGGGCGTCACAAAGCTCTCGAAGCTGGAGCTGCAGGCCGAGCACGCCCGCCAGGCCGAGAACCTGCGCAAGTTCATCCTGGCCATCTCCAAGGACGTCCGCGTCCTGCTGGTCAAGCTGGCCGACCGTCTGCACAACATGCGGACGCTGCATTTCATCAAGAGCCAGGCCAAGCGCGAGCGCATCGCCCGCGAGACGCGCGACATCTACGCGCCCCTGGCCCGCAACATCGGCTGCCACCGCATCTGCACGGAGCTGGAGGAGCTCAGCTTCGAGCACACCAATCCGGTGGCCCGCACCGCGATCATCCGCCGGCTCGACACCCTGCGCGCCGAGCAGGGCGGGGCGGTGGCCCTGGTCAGCCAGGAGATCTCGGCCCGCCTCGAGAACTCCGGCCTGCCGGCCCGGGTCTTCGGCCGCGAGAAGTCGCCCTATTCGATCTGGCGCAAGCTGCAGCGCAAGTCGATCGGCTTCTCGCAGATGTCCGACATCTATGCCTTCCGGGTGATCGTCGACAGCGAGGAGGACTGCTACCGCGCCCTCGGCGTCGTGCATCGCGCCTGGTCCAGCGTGCCCGACCGCTTCAAGGACTTCATCTCGACCCCCAAGCGCAACAACTACCGCTCGCTGCACACCACGGTGGTGGGGCCGCGCGGCATGCGCATCGAGATGCAGATCCGCACCGAAGCCATGGACCGGGTCAACGAGGACGGCGTGGCCGCCCACTTCCGCTACAAGGACGCCTCGTACGGCCTGGACCTGGAAGGCATGGAGGCGGCCGGCGGCCGCGATCCGCTGGCCAACCTGCGCCAGCTGGTCCAGGTGCTGGAACACGGCGGCGACGCCGAGGAACTGGTCGAGCACGCCAAGCTCGAGATGTTCCTGGACCAGGTGTTCGTGTTCACCCCCAAGGGCAAGCTGGTCAGCCTGCCGCGGGGCGCGATGCCGCTGGACTTCGCCTATGCGGTCCACACCAGCGTCGGCGACACCTGCATCGGCGTGAAGATCAACGGCGAGCTCAAGCCGCTGCGCACCCTGCTCAACAACGGCGACGTGGTCGAGGTGGTCCGGGGCTCCAAGCCCGTGGTGCCGCCGGACTGGCGCTCGCTGACGGTGACCGGCCGCGCGCGCTCGGCCATCCGCCGCCACATCCGCCAGACCGAGAAGGAAGAGTTCCTGCGCCTGGGCCGGGCCTCGGTGGAGCAGGTGTTCGAGCGGGCCGGCAAGAAGCTGAAGGACGTCTCGCTGCGGCCGATCTTGGAACGCTACGCCCTGGAGACCGAGGAGTCGCTGTTCGACGCCGTCGGCCGTGGCCGCGTCTCGCCCAGCCAGGTGCTGGAGACGGCCTTTCCGGGCATGAAGGACATCGACGTCGCCGTGGCCMCGGCGCGACGCAAGATCGAGGGCGGCACGGCTGCGCGGCTCTATGTGCGCGGCGGCGGCCTGACCCCGGGCGTGTCGCTGCATTTCGCCCACTGCTGCAGCCCGGTGCCGGGCGACCGCATCGTCGGCATCCTGCGCGAGGACGGGGCCAAAAACGAAGATGGGGGCCTGGACGTCCACACCATCGACTGCCCCAAGCTGGCCGAATACGAGGATCGCGAAGACCTCTGGCGCGACCTGAACTGGACGCCCGAGGCCGAGCGCGAGACCGTCTCGCTGGCCCGCCTGCACGCCACCATCGGCAACGCCCCGGGCGTGCTGGGCCAGGTCTGCACGATCATCGGCGAGGCCGGCGGCAACATCGTCAACCTGCGCATGCACCACCGGCAGAGCGACTTCTTCGACGTCGACATCGACGTGGAGGTCCGCGACGCCAAGCACCTGACCAACATCTCGGCGGCGCTGCGCACCTGCCCGACCGTCGAGACCGTGGACCGGACGCGGGGCTAGGGGTCTTTCCACTCCGCTCATCCCGGCGAAGGCCGGGACCCAGATCCCATGGCGGTGTGGTGGGTTGGAAACGTTCAGCGCTCGTGGCGTCAGCCTCAAAGCCATTCCATCTGGGTCCCGGCCTTCGCCGGGATGAGCGGATCGAGAGGGTGCTGGTTTAGAGCTGTCCCCCGACCTCAACCGGTTCGCCCACCGCCGCCTGGCGCAGGATGTGCGACAGCTCCTCGACCGAGTAGGGCTTGTGCAGCAGCGGGAAGCCGTGGTGGGCGTCGGTGGCCAGCACGTGGCTGTAGCCGCTGGTCAGCACCACCTGCACGCCGGGCCAGCGCCCGTTGATGATGCGGGCCAGCTCGACGCCGCCGATCCCCGGCATGACCACGTCGCTGAACACGATGTCGAACGGCGTCGTGGTCTCGAGCCGCGCCAGGGCCTCGACCGCGTTGGTCGCCAGCTCGGTGCGGTAACCCAGGTCCTGCAGCAGCTGGGTGGCGAATTCGCCGATCGCCGCGTTGTCCTCGACGACCAGGACGCGCCCTTCGTGGCGGGTGCGGGCGGGCGCGGGGGAAAGCTTGACCTGGGTCTCGATCCGCCGCGTCCGGGGCAGGTAGAGGGTGAAGGTCGAGCCGTGGCCGAGCCGGCTTTCCACCGCCACGTCGCCGCCGGACTGCTTGGCGAAC
Source organism: Caulobacter sp. P1_D6 (assembly GCF_056406095.1). Classification (NCBI taxonomy): domain Bacteria; kingdom Pseudomonadati; phylum Pseudomonadota; class Alphaproteobacteria; order Caulobacterales; family Caulobacteraceae; genus Caulobacter; species Caulobacter sp. P1_D6. The sequence continues at coordinate 21,805 of NZ_JBFUAW010000034.1, forward strand.
CCGTAGACCTGGCTGAGACCGAGACCCGTGCCGCGACCGACCTCCTTGGTCGTGAAGAACGGCTCGAAGATCCGCGCCAGATCGTCCTGCGAAATGCCGCCGCCGTCGTCGGCCACGGCGACGGTGACGAAGTCGCCCTGGCTGGCGGCGTGGCCGCGAATGGCCGGGATCGCGTCGGCCGCGCCGATGCGGACCGTCAGCGCGCCTTCGCCGCCCATGGCGTCGCGCGCGTTGACGGCCAGATTGATCAGGGCCGTCTCGAACTGGTTGATGTCGGACTCGACGAAGCAGTCCTCGCACGCGATCGAGACGTCCAGCCAGATGCGGGCGCCCAGGATCGAGCGCAGCATGTCGCCCAGGGTCTCGACCTTGGTGGCGACGTTGAAATGCTCGGGCTTCAGGGCCTGGCGGCGCGAGAAGGCCAGAAGCTGGCTGGTCAGCTTGGCGGCGCGGTCGGCCGTGTCGGAAATGGCGTCGATATAGCGGCGCCGCCGGTCGGCCGGCAGGTCGCGGGTGCGCAACAGGTCGGCCGACGAGCGGATGACCGTCAGCAGGTTGTTGAAGTCATGGGCCACGCCGCCGGTCAGCTGGCCGATGGCCTCCATCTTCTGGGCCTGGCGCAGAGCCTCCTCGGCCTGTTTCAAGGCTTCCGCCTGCTGCTTTTCCTCGGTGATGTCGCGCCCGTAGCCGTAGACCAGGCCGTCCTCGAAGGCGGTGTTCCACGAGATCCAGCGCGCGCCGCCCTCCAGCGTCCGATAGCGGTTCTCGAAGCCGGTGACCTGCGGGCCGGGGAAAACCTCGTCTAGCGCACGGTCGGTGGCGGCCGCGTCTTCGGGCACGACGAAATCCGCGATCCGGCGGCCGATCACGTCATCGACACGATGACCAAGGATCCGGGTCCAGGCCGGGCTCACCGACTGGAAGACGCCGGCGGCGTCGACCACCACCATCAGGTCGCGGGCGTTGGTCCAGATCCGGTCCGACCGGCGGCGTTCCTCCTCCACGCTGCGGGCCTGGGCGAAGGCGCCGGCCGCCCGGTCGGCGACCAGGGTCGCCAGGTCCAGCAATCCCTCGTCGTCGCGTCGATGCGGATTGAGGCCCAGCACCAGGATCGCCGCCGGATCGCCGTGCAACCCGGGAATGGGAATGACCAGGCCCTCCGTCGGCGGGATCGCCCAGGCCCCGGTCGGATAGGTTCCTCGCGGCAGGGCGTGCTTGCGAAGCCCGGCGTGCGCGGCGTCCAGCGGCCAGGACCGCTGCAGAAGCTCGCGGCCTTCCTCGGTCGCCGAACAGCCCACCCGCCCGCCGAGGGGGTCGCTGACATAGGCCAGCGAGAAGGGGAAGTCCTCGGTGTTGGCCGCCAGGGCGTCGCACACGCCCTGCAGCACGGCGTCCTGGGTCACGGCGCCGATCAGGCACTCGCCCAGCCGGCGCACCGTCTCCAGCCGCCGCTCGCTGATGACCCGCTCGGTCTCCTCGGTGACCACGCACATCAGGCCCTTGATATCGCCCTGATCGCGCAGCGGGCTATAGGAGAAGGTGTGGTAGGTCTCCTCGGGATAGCCGTTGCGTTCCAGCAGCAGCAGCAGGGCCTTGTTCCAGGTCGGACGGCCCCTCCAGCATGACCGACCGGAACAGCGGCTCGACGTCGTCATAGATCTCGGGCCAGACCTCGCGGACCGGGCGGCCCAGGGCCGTCGCGTTCTTGATCCCCAGCGTGGGAACGTAGGCGTCGTTGTAGAAGAAGCGGAGATCCTGGCCCCAGCCGAGCCACATCTCGAAGCGCGAGGTCAGCATCATGGCCAGCGGCGTCGTCAGACCGGTCGGCCAGGTCTCGGGCGGACCCAGCGGCGTCGCGGCCCAGTCGGTCTCCCGCATGCGGCGCGCCATATCGCTGTCGCCCGGGAAGACCTGGACAAGCGTCTGGCTCATGTCGAGCGGCATGGCGTTCACGAATTTTCCAGCGGCGGCGAGACGAACAGCCCAGCTAGAACGCAGCCTCTTTGAAAAGGCTCCCGGGCCTAGGCCCGCACGGCCGCGTGCAGGGTCTTGAGGGTCTTGAGCAGCCCCGCAGCGTCGGTGAGCGGCAGGCAGCTTGGGCCGTCGCACAGGGCCTTGTCGGGTTCGGGGTGGAACTCCAGGAACACCCCGTCCGCGCCGGCGGCGACGGCGGCCTTGGCGATGATCGGCACGCCCTCGCGGCGACCGCCGGTCGAGCCGCCGGCCGTGCGCGGGTCGGCGCCCGGCAGCTGGACGGCGTGGGTGGCGTCGATGGTCACCGGCACGCCCAGGCTCTGCATCTGCTGGATGCCCAGCATGTCGACCACCAGGTTGTTGTAGCCGAACGACGCCCCGCGCTCGCACAGCACGATCTGCAGGTCGGGGGCGGCTTCGCGGGCCTTGTGGACGATGTTCTTGCAGTCCCAGGGGGCGATGAACTGGGCCTTCTTGACGTGCAGCCAGCCGCCGGCGGCCACCGTGGCGCGCGAGGCCGCCACGATCAGGTCGGTCTGGCGGCACAGGAAGGCGGGGATCTGCACCAGGTCGGCGACGGCGGCCACCGGCTCGGCCTGGTCGACCTCGTGGATGTCGGTGGCGATCGGCACGTCCAGCTTGGCCTTGATCTCGGCCAGCATGGCCAGGCCGTCCTTCAGGCCCGGACCGCGATAGCTGGTGATCGACGAGCGGTTGGCCTTGTCGAAGCTGGCCTTGAACACATAGGGCAGGTCCAGTTCGGCGGTGATCGCCTTCAGCTCGCGCCCGACCTCAAGGGCCAGGTCGAGGTTCTCCAGCACGTTCAGGCCGGCGATCACGGCCAGCGGCTGGCCGGCGCCCATCGACAGGTTCCAGCGCTTCAGGGTGACGACGGGCATCGGCGGGCTCCTCGGTCGCCGGCGTTGAGCGCCGGGTGCAATCAGTGGCGAGCTTATGCCCTAAGCGCGGCGACCGCGTCGAGGGTGGCGGCGGTCAGCGGCGAGGGCAGGGCGTCCAGGGCGAACCACCCCCAGTCGGCCAGGGCCTGCGGCTCCTGGATCGCCGGTTCGCCCACGCAGCCGTCGGCGCGATAGGTCACCGCCACCCAGTGGCTGTCTTCGGCGATCATGTCGGTGACGCACAGCACCGGGCCGGCGACGATGGTGATGCCCAGTTCCTCGAGAATCTCGCGCTCGGCGCAGGTCCGGCCGCTCTCACCCCAGTCCAGCTTGCCGCCGGGCTGGCCCCAATAGCCGGCCTCGGGCTGGCGCCGGCGCTGGACCAGCAGGATGCGGCCCTGATCGTCGAGGACGGCGGCGCCGCAGCCTATGCGGGGGCGGAGGGGAAGGGATGATTCATCGGCCATGGACCCTTCCCTACACCGGCCTGCGCGTCGCGCCAGTCCAGGGTCTCGGTGATTTTGGCGAAGGCGGCCGCGACGCGGTTCATGTCGGCGACCCGTTGATAGACGTCGGCGTGGACGGAATCGTCCGTGCCCAGGGCCAGCAGGTCGAGTTCGGCGGCCTTGTGGAGGAGGTTGGCCGAGGTGGAGATGGTGTACTGGGTCATGGGGAGCCCCTTGGGGTCGTGTCCGGATACGGACCGCTCTTCATCGGCGCTCGCGCACGCGCCCTTTCTGGACGGTGGCCGCCGCGACTCACGGACCTGGGTCCGGGACGGCTCGTGTCCGCCTCACTCACACGGGGACCAGGTCAGAGCGTGCGAGCTTCGCCGTTGTTCCCTTCTGGGGTGAACCGGCGCGTCGCGGTTTGTTGGGCGGTTTGTAGACTCGCGCGGGTTCGCTATATCCAACCCTCATGACCAACGACGACGTCCTCGACGAATTCCGCGCCGCCGGCGCCCTGCGCGAAGGCCACTTCGTGCTGTCCTCCGGCCTGCACAGCCCCGTCTTCCTGCAGAAGAACCTGGTGTTCATGCGGCCCGAGCGCTGCGAACGACTCTGCAAGGCCCTGGCCGAGAAGATCGTCGCCACCGTCGGCCAGCCCGACGTGGCGGTGTCGCCCGCCGTCGGCGGGATCATCCCGGGCTACGAGACCGCCCGTCACCTCAACGTCGCCTCGATCTATGTCGAGCGCGAGGGCGGCGGCTTCAAGTTCCGTCGCGGCTTCCACCTGGAGCCCGGCCAGAAGGTCGTGATGGTGGAAGACATCGTCACCACCGGCCTGTCGTCGCGCGAATGCATCGCCGCGATCCAGGCGGCCGGCGGCGACGTGATCGCGGCGGCCTGCATCGTCGACCGCTCCGGCGGCAAGGTCGATGTCGGCGTGCCGCTGGTGTCGCTGTGCAGCCTGGAAGTCCCGGCCTATCCAGCCGACGCCCTGCCGCCCGAACTGGCCGCGATCCCGATCGAGGATCCGGGCAGCCGGCGTCTGAAGGGCTGACCGGCATGTTGCGGCTCGGCGTCAACATCGACCACGTGGCCACGATCCGCAACGCGCGCGGGTCCAGCTATCCGGAGCCGGTGCGGGCCGCCGAGCTGGCCCTGGCGGCCGGCGCCGACGGCATCACCGCCCACCTGCGCGAGGACCGCCGTCACATCAGCGACGCCGACATCGCCCTGCTGACCGACCTGTGCCTGAAGCGCGGCAAGCCGCTGAACTTCGAGATGGCGGTCACCGACGAGATGGTCGGCATCGCCCTGCAGGCCCGGCCGCACGCCGCCTGCCTGGTGCCTGAGCGCCGCGAGGAGGTCACCACCGAGGGCGGCCTGGACGTGGTGCGCGGCAGGGTCCGTATCGCCGAGGCTGTCGCCCGCCTGCGCACGGTCGGGGCGCGGGTCTCGTTGTTCATCGAGGCCGACCCCGCCCAGATCCAGGCTTCGGTCGACGCCGGCGCCCAGGTGGTGGAACTGCACACCGGCGCCTATTGCGACGCCTTCCGCGAGGGCCACGCCGACCGCGCCGCCGCCATCCTGGAGCGGCTGAAGACCGGCGCGGCGTTCGCCGCCGGCCTGGGCCTGGAGGTCCACGCCGGCCACGGCATCGACTACGCCACGGTCAAGCCGATCGCCGCCATCCCGCAGGTCGCCGAGCTCAACATCGGCCACTTCCTGATCGGCGAGGCGATCTTCGTGGGCCTGCCTCAGGCCATGCAGCGCATGCGGGCCCTGATGGACGCCGCGCGCCTGGAGACAGTCTCGTGATCATCGGGATCGGCTCAGACCTGTGCGACATCCGCCGGATCGAGAAGTCCCTCGAGCGCTTCGGCGAGCGGTTCACCAACAAGGTCTTCACCGAGATCGAGCGCAAGCGGTCCGAGCGCAAGCCCGACCGCGCCTCCAGCTACGCCAAGCGCTTCGCCGCCAAGGAGGCCTGCTCCAAGGCCCTGGGCACCGGGCTGAAGGGCGGCGTGCATCTCTCTGGCATGGGGGTCGTGAACCTGCCGTCCGGCAAGCCGACCATGGCCCTGACCGGCGGCGCGGCTGAGCGCCTGGCCCGGATGGTCCCCGAGGGCATGACGCCGGTCATCCACCTGTCCCTGACCGACGACCACCCCTACGCCCAGGCCTTCGTGATCATCGAGGCGGTCTAATCCTCCCCCTGTGGGGGAGGTGTCGGCGAAGCCGACGGAGGGGGAGTGATCCGCCCGGTCAGCAATATCCCCCACCGGCCTTCGGCCGCCTCCCCCACAGGGGAAAGGCTTAAGAGCACGGCCCCCGCCTTGCACCTCTGATCCCAGAGCGCCCGGAACGGCGCCGTTCTGGGACGGGGGACAACATGGCCATCTGGAGCGATATCGAGACGAGACCGGCGCCCAAGGCGCGGGGCGCGCGTCAGCTGATGCCTTGGCAACAGAAGCCGTTCGCGTGGCTGCTGGTCGGCTGGAGCTTCTTCGCGCTGGTGTTGCTGGTGATCTTCGCCACAATTTAGGCCCGCATGTCGCGGTCAAGCTAGCGCGGGGGTGGGCATGATCAGGCGCACCCCATGAAGGCGAGTTAACGGGCGCCACGCTTGCCCCCGTCGTAAACCCCGTCTAGCTAGGCGCGTCGGGTTCGCCCGCAGCCCATTCCGTCGAGAGCCCAACCGCGCATGACCGAAGCCGCCGACACCGAAACCCCCGACGACAAGGCCGGGGCGGTCAAGGAGTTCATCGAGATCGTCAAGACGGTCGCCTACGCCCTGGGCATCGCCCTGGTGCTGCGGGTGCTGCTGTTCCAGCCGTTCACGATCCCGTCGGCCTCGATGGAGCCCAATCTCTACCAGGGCGACTACATCATCGTTTCGAAGTACAGCTACGGCTGGTCCAAGCACTCGATCCCGTTCAGCCCGCCGCTGTTCAACGGCCGCATCCTGGGCCACGCGCCCAAGCGCGGCGACATCATCGTCTTCAAGCTGCCGCGCGACCCCAACGTCGACTACATCAAGCGCCTGATCGGCCTGCCCGGCGACAAGGTCCAGGTGCGCGGCGGCGTGGTCTACATCAACGGCAAGGCCTTGGACCGCCAGGAAATGCCCTCGGCCCTGGTCGACACCGGCTACGGCACCATCCGCGCCGGCCGCTTCGAAGAGACCAATCCCGAAGGCCGCAAGTACGCCACCCAGGACTACGGCCCCGACAGCGAGGCCGACAACACCGGCGTCTATGTGGTGCCGACCGGTTGCTACTTCTTCATGGGCGACAACCGCGACAACTCGCTGGACAGCCGCTTCGACCCCGGCATGGCGTTCAAGCCCGGCTCGGGTTCGGGCTCGTGCAAGTGGGACTACAACAACGACCAGTACATCGGCATGCAGGAAGGCGTCGGCTTCGTGCCGGCCGAGAACCTGGTGGGCCGCGCCCAGCTGATCCTGCTGTCCTGGAACGCAGACGCCCACCTGTTCAAGCCGTGGACCTGGTTCCTGGACGCCCGTCCCAGCCGCTTCTTCCGCGTCCTCAAGTAATGGCCAAATGACTACAGATAGGCGCGCCGTCGCCGTCGGCGACCTGGAGCGCCGGATCGGTCACACGTTCCAGGATCGCCAGCTGCTGGAGCTGGCCCTGACGCACGCCAGCGTCGGGGACGGGGCCAAGAAGGCCGGCGACAACGAGGTGCTGGAGTTCATCGGCGACCGCGTGCTGGGCCTGCTGGCCGCCGAGGCCCTGGCCGAGCGCTTCCCCAAGGCCAAGGAAGGCGAGCTGGCCCCGCGCCTGAACGCCCTGGTCAGCCGCGAGACCTGCGCCCGCGTCTCCCGCGCCGCCAATGTCGGCCCGGCCCTGCGCCTGTCTGCCTCGTCCAGCAAGATCGGCGGCCGCGAGACCGACTCGATCCTGGCCGGCGCCGCCGAGGCGCTGATGGCGGCCCTCTACCGCGACGGCGGGCTGGAAACGGCGCGCCGGGTGTTCCTGGACCTGTGGGCCGACGAGTTCGACCGGGCCGGCGAGGGCAAGCCGCGCGATCCCAAGACCGCGCTGCAGGAATGGGCGCAAGGCAAGGGCAAGCCGCTTCCGACCTACGCCGTCAAGGACCGCAAGGGCCCCGACCACGCGCCGGTGTTCACGGTGCAGGTGACGGTGGTGGGCCTGGATCCGGTGTATGCCGAGGGCCGCTCGCGGCAGGAAGCCGAGAAGGCCGCGGCCAAGGCGCTGCTGGATCGGGAAGGGGCGGGGGGTTGATGAGGCGACCGTTGGCGGTGCGTGTGGCCGCGATTTTCAGCCTCGCAAGCCTAGCGGCATGCACGACGTTAGGGCCAGGCGAGCTGTTTTTCCGTGGGGAGATCGCAACCAGAAACGACCGTCTGGCGACATATCCCATGGCACAGCAGTGGGAAATCTTCCGGTACGGCAATCAGCGCATACATCCGCCGACAACGGGTCTGGCGGCGGTTCTCGCCCGTGGCGGCAAGCCCATGGCCGATTATGTCGTCAGCCAAGTTGAGGGTTCGGAGCGAGAGCTAGACTATCGAGACGCCTTGGTGGTCCTTCGGGCCATGCGATGGAACGAAGACTACGACATGTGCGGCGACAGCGCCCTGCAAGTGCGGCTCAAGCAGCAAAACGCGCGCTTCCCAGACGGCGCCTGGCATACCGTGATCCTGAAAATGCACGAAGATCTGTGCCGCCCCGCACAAAGGTCGATTTGATCGATCAGCAAGCGACTCTGGGGCTGCCCAAAGGGGACGCTTTTTCGACCCATCGGTGCTACACGCACCCGCAATGACTGAAAACACCTCCCCAAACACCCGCGCCGGCTTCGCCGCCATCATCGGCGCCCCGAACGCCGGCAAGTCCACCCTGGTCAACCGCATGGTCGGGGCCAAGGTCTCGATCGTCACCCAGAAGGTCCAGACGACGCGCTTCCCCGTGCGCGGCGTGGCCATGATCGGCCAGACCCAGATCGTGCTCGTCGACACCCCCGGCATCTTCACCCCGCGCCGTCGCCTGGACCGCGCCATGGTCCGCTCGGCCTGGAGCGGCGCCGAGGACAGTGAAGTCGTCGTCCACCTGGTCGACGTCCAGGCCGAACTGGCCTCGCGCGAGCGCCGCGCCTCGCCCGGCGAGCACCGCTCGGTGCAGGACGTCCAGACCATCATCGAAGGCCTGAAGGCCGCCAATCGCCAGGTGATCCTGGCGCTGAACAAGATCGACGGCGTCAAGCGCGAGACCCTGCTGGCCGTCGCCCACGACCTGTTTGAGACCGGCGTCTATTCCGAGGTCTTCATGATCAGCGCCGGCACCGGCGCGGGCGTCGACGACCTGACCGCCAAGCTGGCCTCGCTGATGCCGGAAGGCCCGTGGCTGTATCCGGAAGACCAGACCGCCGACCTGCCGGCCCGCCTGCTGGCCGCCGAGATCACCCGCGAGAAGATCTACCTGCGCGTCCACGAGGAACTGCCCTACGCGGCCTCCGTCGAGACCACCGCCTTCGAGGAACGCCCGGACGGCAGCGCCCGCATCGAGCAGACCATCTATGTCGAACGCGACGGCCAGCGCGCCATCGTGCTGGGCAAGGGCGGCGAGGTGATCAAGTGGATCGGCAAGTCCTCGCGCGAGGAGCTGGAAGACATCCTGGACCGCAAGATCCACCTGTTCCTGCACGTGAAGGTGAAAGAGAACTGGGCCGAGGAGCGCGGCCTGTTCAACGACATGGGCCTGGACTTCGACGTCTAGGACGAAATGAACTGGCTTCGAAGGAAGCCAATCCCTATCTCCCGTTTTCCCGGCGAAGGCCGGGACCCAGATTCACCCGGAGCCGCTCGTGGGCTTCACCTGGGCCCCGGTCTTCGCCGGGGAGACGGAAGATAGGTAGAGAATGACCAAGCTCGACATCGCGCCCGCAAAGGCGGCTTCCCCCTCGGTCGACCTTGACGCCTATTTCGCCCGCATCGGCTATGACGGCCCGCGCGAGCCGACGCTCGACGCGCTGCGGGCCCTCCACCAGAAACACCCCGCCGCCATCGCCTTCGAAAACGTCGACGTGCTGCTGGGCAAGGCGATCAGCCTGGATCCGGCCGACATCGACGCCAAGCTGATCACGGCCGGGCGAGGGGGCTATTGCTACGAGCAGAACGGCCTGTTCAAGCGGGTGCTGACGGCGCTGGGCTTCGAGGTCACGGGCCTGATGGCGCGCGTGCTGTGGATGGTCCCGGACGACCTGCCGCCGCGTCCGCGGTCGCACATGGTGCTGGGGGTGCGCATCCCCGGCGACGACACGGTGTGGCTGGCCGACGTCGGCTTCGGCGGCTGCGTGCTGACCGCGCCGCTGCGATTGTTCTCCGACGAGGCGCAGGCCACACCCAACGGCGATTTCCGCATCCTGCCGATCGACGAGCTGGGCGGCGAACGCCGCGTGCAGGCCAATCTCTCGGGCAAGTGGGCGGCGACCTATCAGGTGGCGATGGGCGCCTGGGCCGACCAGGACTACGAGCAGGCCAACTTCTACACCTACGCCCACCCCAGCTCGCACTTCACCTGGAGCCTGACGGTGGGGCGCGTGACGCTCGACGCCCGCTACGCCCTGAAGAACAACCGCCTCACCCATCGGGCCGCCGACGGCGCCCTGGTCGAGCAGCGCGACCTGTCGGCCGACGAGCTGGAGACCACTCTGCGCGACGTGATCGGTCTGCCGGTCGAGCCGCAATGGCGGCCGCTGATCGAGAAGATCGTGGCCTGGGGAACGCCGGGCTAGGAACAGGCCTCGCACGGCGCGGCGATCGGAGCCTTGCGCTCGCGCCGCGCGGCCAGGACCAGACCCACGCCCAAGGCGGCCGTCAGGGCCGCATAGGCCGAGGCGCTGACCGGTCCCAGTCCGTCCACCAACACGCCGCCGAACACCGCGCCCATGGCGATCGCCACCTGGAAGGTCGAGGTCAGCAGGCCTCCCGCGAGCTCGGCCTGGTCGGCGGCTTCCGAGGTGGCCCACGACTGGAAGCCGACGGGCAGCATGGCGAAGGCGAAGCCCCAGGCCGTCAGGGCCGCCGCCACGACCAGCGGCCAGGCGCCCAGGGTGACGACGGCGAGGGCCGAGACGGCGACCAGACTGGCCCCGCCCAGCACCGCCAGGCGAGGATCGCGCTCGGCCAGGAAGGCGCCGGCGAAGTTGCCGAAGAAGCCGGCGACGCCGAAGGCCAGCAGCACCAGCGAGATCGCCCCGACATCCAGGTGCGTGACCTGCTCCAGCACCGGCCGCACATAGGTGAAGCCCGCGAAGTGGCCGGAAATCACCAGCAGCACGCCGATCAGCGCCACCGCGACGCTGGGCCGGCGCGCCACCTCCAGCAGGCCGCGCAGGCGCGGCGGAGCGGTCGGGGCCAGGCGCGGCAGGGTCAGCGCCTGGGCCAGCAGCGCCAGTCCCCCGACCACGCCGGCGATCACGAAGGCCGCCCGCCAGCCCAGGGTGTCGCTGACATAGGCGCCGACCGGCGCGGCCGAGACCGTCGCCACCGACACGCCCGTGAAGACGATCGACATCGCCCTGGGGAGTGCTCGGGCCGGCGCCAGGCGCATGGCCAGGGCCGCGGCCATCGACCAGAAGCCCCCCAGGCTGGCGCCCAGCAGGATGCGGGCGACCAGGAGGGTCGGCAGATTGGCGGCGAAGACCGTCAGCAGGTTCGAGGCGCAGAGCAGCGCCATCAGGCCCAGCATCACCAGCCGCCGGTCCAGGCGCCCGGTCAGCACCGGCGTCAGCGGCGCGGCGATCGCTCCGACCACGGCCGTGGCGGTGACCGCTTGCCCCGCCGCGCCGACGCTGACGCCGAGATCGGCCGCCAGGGGCGTCAGCACGCTGGCCGGCAGGAATTCGGAGGTCACCAGGGCGAAGACGCCCAAGGCCAGGGCCCCGATCGCGGTCCAGGCCGCCGGTGTCTCGGGTTCGCCGATCGGGCTCGAAGCATCCTGCGCGGGTCGGGCGATTGTCGAGCCGTCCATGGCGATCTCCGGCGGCCGCCCGTTCGGGCGGCTAAAGCTACTGTGGGCCGCAGACATAGGGGCGCGCCGAGCCGCCCGCCCGGCCGCCGGGACTCCAAATTTCCCCGGGGCGCGCACAGCATTTCTGGATGGTCAGGCGCGCGGCCGCCCTCGCAGCAGCGAGGCTCAAGTCAAGGTTCAGGGATTCCAATTCGTGGAGCCTGGGCGCGCGGCCGCGCCCTAGACCCCGGGAGGCGGCCGCGACCAGGTCTGGCGGGGCAGGGGCTCCGGCGAGAAGTCGAACAGGCCCCGCCGCAGCCGCTCGGCGTTGTTCAGATGCTCCTGGATGGCGTCGACGTCGGACTGGCGGGCGAACATCAGGTTGTCGCCGTCCGAGCGCCACAGGCCGTCAGCCTTCCTGAACACCTCCAGGGCGGCCAGGGTCTCGGCATAGGTGCGGTCCCGCAGGTCGGCCTCGGCGCCGTGGCGGGCGATGGCGACCTTGGTGTCCTGGTCCAGCTGGGCCAGGACATAATCGCGGACCAGGGGCGGCGGATTGGCACGCTTCAACGCCGCGTCGATGTCGGCTCGGGTCTGTTTCCAGCGGGCGGCGTCCTCGGTCTCGAACTGGGCGACCGCGTCCAGGGTCCCGTTGAGGCGCGCGGTCAGGGCGCGGACGTCGGCGGGCGAGCTGACGGTCACCGGCGAGATCACCAGGTGTCGGTCGGTGTCTTTCAGCCGGGGGTTCAGGACGGCGAGGGCGGCGGCGTCGCCGGCCCGGTCCTTGGCCGCGATCGCCGCCAGCTCGGTCTTCAGGCCCGGCACGGTGGCCCAGGCTTCGCGCGCCTTGTGCAGGTCGATCTGATGCTCGACGGAGTGCACGCCGTACAGCACGACCGGCGACAGCAGCGAGGCGGCGAACACGCACGGCGCCAGGATGTTGAAATAGATCGGGCCCATGGTCGGGTCGCGCCAGCGGACGAAGCCGAAATAGAGCAGCGTCCACAGGAACAGGCTGATCAGGCCGCACGGCACCAGGCTGAACAGGAAGCGGGTGTTGATCAGGTTCGACAGGTCGAACCGCGTGCCGTCCACGCCCTGCAGGCCGATGCTGTAGGCGGTGGCCAGGCCCATGCCGATCAGCACGGTCACGACGAGAGCCGGCCAGGTGGTCGGCGGCTTATCCAGTTTGCGGCCGTAGACGCGCGACGCGATCAGCGACTCTTCGCTCACGATATGCACTCCCCGATTGTGCGAGTCCTTGGCTAGCGATCAACCTCAGCGCAGGCAACAGGCTTCGCGCATCCGGAGATGGCGCGGACTTTCGGCTCGGCGCCGGGATCGCGACGTCGTATGGAGGTGCATGTTTTGTTCCGCGACCAAGACCGCCTGATGGAGTGGGAAGACGAGGCCTTCGTGCTGTCGGCGCGCGTCCATGGCGAGACCGGGGCGATCGTCGAGCTGCTGACCCAGGACCGGGGCAAGTTCGCCGCCCATGTGTCGGGCGCGGCCTCGCGGCGGATGAAGCCGTTCCTGCAGGCCGGGGCCAAGGTCATCGCCCGCTATCGTGCCCGGATGAGCGACCAACTGGGCGCGGCGACCCTGGAGCCGATGGGCGAGGGGCCTTCGTCGCTGTTCGACGAGCCGTTGGCGCTCTCGGGCCTGTCGGCGGCCGCCGCCGTCGCCGCCGGGGCCCTGCCGGAGCGCGAGGCCCATCCCGGCGCTTTCCACGCCCTGGAAGCCCTGATCGCCGCCCTGGCCATCCCCGAGATCTGGCCGGCGGTCTATGTGCGGTTCGAGGCCGGGCTGCTGCAGGACCTGGGCTTCGGCCTTGACCTGTCGAAATGCGCCGCCACCGGCTCGCTGGACGACCTGATCTATGTCAGCCCCCGCACCGGTCGGGCGGTCAGCCGCGAGGCGGGCGCGCCGTATCACGACAAACTGCTGCCCCTGCCGCCCTTCATGCTGTCGGCCCAGGGCGGGCTGGCCGAGGGCGACGTGGGGGCAGGCCTGGACATCACCGGCCACTTCCTCGAGCAGTTCGTGTTCGGCCCGCTGAACCGCCCCTTGCCGCCGGCCCGTGTCTGGCTGCTGGACCGGTTGGGCGAGGCGGGGCGGCTTTAGCGGGCAGGCCGGACGAACCGTCACAAAGCGTGGCTATCGGGACTCAAAGTCTGGAGTCCCGCCCATGTCCGTCGTCCTCGATCGCTACGCCCTGAACCGCCGCCGTCTGCTCAAGACCTTCGGCGCTTCGGCCGTCACCGCCCTGTCGATCCCGTTGGTCACCGGCCAGGCCTTCGCCCAGGCGGTGTTCACCCAGTATCCGTTCCAGCTGGGCGTGGCTTCGGGCGACCCGTGGCCGGACGGCTTCGTGATCTGGACCCGCCTGGCGCCCGAGCCGTTCGAGATCGGCTACGGCATGCCGACTGCCCCGGTCGCGGTCGACTGGGAAGTGGCCGCCGATCGCGGCTTCAAGACCGTGGTCGCCAAGGGGACCGCCGTGGCGACGCCCGAGCTGGGCCACAGCGTCCACGTCGAGGTCGCGGGCCTGGAGGCCGGCCGCGACTATTGGTACCGCTTCATGGCCGGCAAGGAGCGCAGCCTGACCGGCCGGGCCCGCACGGCGCCGGCGACCGGCGCCGCCCTGGACCGCGCCCGCTTCGCCGTCGTCGGCTGCCAGCACTACGAGGCCGGCTACTACACCGCCTATCGCAAGATGGCCCAGGACGCGCCGGACTTCGTCTTCCACTACGGCGACTACATCTACGAAGGGCGGGGCAATCGGACCTCGAACGGCCCCGACGGCCCGCGCGAGAACGTCCGCCAGCACTTCGGCGGCGAAATCTACGCCCTGGACGACTACCGCCGCCGCTACGCCCAGTACAAGATGGACACCGACCTGCAGGCCGCCCACGCCGCCGCCCCGTGGTTCGTGGTCTGGGACGACCACGAGACCGACAACAACTGGGTCGGCGACCTGGACCAGGACGGCACCGATCCCAAGATCTTCAACCTGCGCCGCGAAGCCGCGGTCCAGGCCTATTACGAGAACATGCCGCTGCGGGCCTCGTCGTTCCCGGCCGGGACCTCGATCCAGATCTATCGCCGCGCCGCCTGGGGCCGGCTGCTGGAGCTGAACCTGCTGGACACCCGCCAGTTCCGCACCGACCAGCCGTGCGGCGACAAGCAGGTGGTATGCTCCACCCTCGACCGTCCCGACGCCGAGGTGATGGGGCTCCGCCAGGAGAAGTGGCTGGTCGACGGCCTGACCGCGTCCAAGGCCACCTGGAACGTCCTGGCCCAGCAGGTGATGATGATGGACCTGGACCGCGCGCCCGGTCCGGACGTGGTGGTCAATCCCGACAGCTGGGCCGGCTATCGCACGCCGCGCAACCGCCTGCTCAGGCAGATCCGCGACCGCAGGATCGCCAACGCCGTCGTCCTGACCGGCGACGAGCACCAGAACTTCGCCGGCGAGCTCTTCCTGGACGGCGCCCATCCGGACGCTCGGCCGATCGCCACCGAGTTCGTCACCACCTCGATCTCGTCGGGCGGCGACGGCGTGGACCAGACCCCGGCCTTCGCCGCGATCCAGGCCGCCAACCCGCAGCTGAAGTTCAACAACAGCCAGCGCGGCTACACGATCTGCGACGTGACCGACAAGCGCTGGATCACCGAGTTCAAGGTGCTGGACGCCATCACCCGCCGCGACGGCGTGCTGACCACGCGCAAGAAACTGGCGATCGAAGCCGGCGATCCGAGGTTGGTGGAAGCGTAGAGCGTCATCGAACGCGAACCTCTTCCTTCTCCCCGGCGAAGGCCGGGGTCCAGGTGAAGCCCACGAGCCGCTCAGGCTGAATCTGGGTCCCGGCCTTCGCCGGGAAGGCGGCGGTGAGGGGGGAGGCCTCTAAAAGATGCGAAACTGCGGCCGCGCTCAGCGTTCTCCTTTTGTCGCATCGAAGGGAGGATTTGCCGCGCGGGATTGGCTAATGTCGCCGTTCACGCGTAACGAATCTCCCAGATGAACAAACCAGTCCTTCCCCCTGGCGGTCCCGGCGACGGCGATCGCATTCTCGACGAGCCGCTGAGCGAGGCGCTTTCCAAGCGTTACCTGGCCTATGCGCTGTCGACGATCGGCTCGCGGGCGCTGCCCGACGTGCGCGACGGCCTCAAGCCGGTGCACCGTCGCGTGCTGCACGCGATGAACAACATGCGCCTCAACCCCGAAGGCGCCGCGCGCAAGTGCGCCAAGGTGGTCGGCGAGGTGATGGGTAACTTCCACCCGCACGGCGACCAGTCGATCTACGACGCCCTGGTCCGCCTGGCCCAGGACTTCGCCCAGCGGGTGCCGCTGGTCGACGGCCAGGGCAACTTCGGCAACATCGACGGCGATAACCCCGCCGCCATGCGCTACACCGAGTGCAAGATGACCGCCGCGGCCATGCTGCTGCTGGACGGCATCGACGAGGACGCGGTCGACTTCAAGCCGTCCTACGACGGCCAGGACGAGGAGCCGGTGGTCCTGCCGTCGGGCTTCCCGAACCTGCTGGCCAACGGCTCGTCGGGCATCGCCGTGGGCATGGCCACCTCGATCCCGCCGCACAACCCGGCAGAACTGATCGACGCCTGCCTGCTGCTGCTGTCCAAGCCCGAGGCGACCACGGCCGAGATCCTGGAGCGCGTGCCGGGGCCGGACTTCCCGACCGGCGGCGTGATCGTCGAGTCCCGCGAGAGCCTGCTGGAGACCTACGAGACCGGTCGCGGCGGCGTGCGCACCCGCGCCAAGTGGGAGAAGGAAGACACCGGTCGCGGCACCTACCAGATCGTCGTCACCGAGATCCCGTATCAGGTGAAGAAGTCCGATCTGGTCGAGCAGCTGGCCGACCTGATCGACAGCAAGAAGGCCGCCCTGCTGGGCG
The DNA here is from genome assembly GCF_056406095.1 of Caulobacter sp. P1_D6. Lineage (NCBI taxonomy): Bacteria > Pseudomonadati > Pseudomonadota > Alphaproteobacteria > Caulobacterales > Caulobacteraceae > Caulobacter > Caulobacter sp. P1_D6. The sequence continues at coordinate 38,040 of NZ_JBFUAW010000034.1, forward strand.
ACGTGCGCGACGAGAGCGCCGAGGACATCCGTCTGGTCCTCGAGCCCAAGTCCAAGAACGTCGAGCCCGAAGTGCTGATGGAGAGCCTGTTCAAGCTCTCGGCGCTGGAAAGCCGCTTCCCGGTCAACATCAACGTGCTGGACGCGCGCGGCACGCCTGGCGTGATGGGCATCAAGCAGTGCCTGATCGCCTTCCTGGCCCACCGCCGCGACGTGCTGACCCGCCGGGCCCGCCACCGCCTGGCCAAGATCGAAGCCCGCCTGCACATCCTGGACGGCCTGCTGATCGCCTACCTCAATCTGGACGAGGTGATCCGCATCGTCCGTTATGAGGACGAGCCCAAGCAGAAGCTGATGGCCGCCTTCGCGCTATCGGACATCCAAGCCGACGCCATCCTCAACACCCGCCTGCGCCAACTGGCCAAGCTGGAGGAGATGGAGATCCGCCGCGAGCACGCCGAACTGGTGGAAGAGCGCGACGGCATCATGGCCATGCTGGCCAGCGACAAGAAGCAGTGGGACCTGGTCGGCACGGGCCTGCGCCAGGTGCGCGCCACCCTGATCAAGATCAAGCACCCGCACGACAAGCCGCGCCCGACGGGCGTGATCGGCCGCTCGGTGTTCGAGGACGCCCCCGTGGTCGACGCCGAGGCCGCCCTGGAGGCGATGATCGTGCGCGAGCCGATCACCGTCATCCTGTCGGACCGCGGCTGGATCCGCGCCGCCAAGGGCAAGATCGACGACCCGTCCGAGCTGAAGTTCAAGGAAGGCGACAAGCTGGGCTTCCTGGCCGCCGCCGAGACCACCGACAAGCTGCTGCTGTTCACCAGCGACGGCCGGTTCTTCACGATCAGCTGCAACAACCTGCCGTCGGCGCGTGGTCATGGCGAGCCCGTGCGGATGATGATCGAGCTCGACGACAAGGTGAAGATCATCGACATGTTCCCGTTCAAGGCCGGTCGCAAACGCTTCCTGGCCTCGAAACAGGGCTACGGCTTCCTGATGCCGGAAGAAGAGGCCATCGCCAACCGCAAGGCGGGCAAGCAGGTGCTGACGGTCGACGCGGCCGGCGCGGCCTTCTGCCTGGAGGCGACGGGCGACCAGATCGCGGTGATCGGCGACAACGGCAAGATCCTGATCTTCCCGCTGGAGGAGCTGCCGGAAATGCCGCGCGGCAAGGGCGTCAAGCTGCAGGCCTACCGCGAGGGCGGCCTGCGCGACGCGATCTCGTTCAACACCGAGGGCGGCGCCTTCTGGATCGACACGGCCGGCCGTCGCCGCGACTGGGTCGAGTGGAAGGAGTGGATCGGTCGTCGGGCCGGGGCCGGCAAGCTGTCGCCCAAGGGATTCCCGACGTCCAAGCGGTTCCGGCCGAAATAGGGTGATCCAGGTCCGACTCCTGCTGCGCAAGACCGCGGGCGCCCTGGCGGCGCTGCTCGGCCTGACGGTGGCGGGCGCGGTCGCGGCCGCGCCCCCGTTGCCGGCGGCCAAACCCGAGACAACTGGCTTTTCGGTCGAGCGGCTCAAGAAGCTGGACGACACGATGCAGACCCTGGTCGACCAGGGTCAGATCGCCGGCGGCGTCACCCTGCTGGGCCGCCACGGCCGCGTGGTGTCGCTGAAGAGCTTCGGCAAGCGCAGCCTGGAGACCGGCGAGGCCATGCCCGCCGACGCCATCTTCCGCATCCGCTCCGAGACCAAGGCGGTCACCGGGGTGGCGATGCTGATCCTCTACCAGGAGGGCCGGTGGCGGCTGGACGACCCGGTCACCGAATATCTGCCGGAACTGGCCGATCTGCGGGTGGCCTCTGGCGTCGACGCTGAAGGGCGGCCGATCCTGACCCCGCTCAGCCGGCCGCCGACCATGCGCGAGCTGATGACCCACACGGCCGGCTTCGCCTACGGCCTGGCCGACGATCCGGCCAGCCTGGCCGACCAGGCCTATTACCGGGCCGGGGTGTTGCAGTCCGACAGCCTGGACCATCTGGTGCGCAAGGTGGCCATGCTGCCGATGTACGCCCAGCCCGGCGTGATGTGGCGCTACAGCGTCGCCGCCGACCTGCAGGGCCTGATCGTCGAGCGCCTCTCGGGCAAGACCCTGCCGGTGTTCATGGAAGAGCGGATCTTCCGGCCCCTGGGCATGAACGACACCGCCTTCTGGGCGCCGCCCGAGAAGCTGCCGCGCCTGGCCGCCCTCTATGACGGCGATCCGGCCACCGGCAAGCTGATCCCGGCCGTCGAGGGGCCGTGGCGCGACGTGTCCAAGCCGCCGGCCGCGCCGTCGGGCGGGGGAGGGCTGCTGTCCACCGCCGGCGACTTCGCACGCTTCGCGCAGATGATCCTGAACGGCGGCCAACTGGACGGGGTGCGGGTCCTGACGCCCGAGAGCGTGGCCCTGATGCGCTCGAACCACCTGCCGCCCAGTTTCCAGGTCACCACCAACGGCACGGCCGGCGTGCTGCGGCCCGACCAGAAGCCGTTCCCGTTCGGGGCGGGCATGGGTTACGGGCTGGACGTGGCCGTGGCGGTCGACCCGCACCTGTCCGGGGCCCCGGTGGGTCCAGGGACGATCAGCTGGGGCGGCAGCGCCGGCACCTGGTTCTGGATCGACCCGGCCAACGACCTGTTCTTCATCGGCATGATCCAGCGGCTGGGCGGCGTGGGCTCGGGCCTGGACGCCACCACCCGCACGGTCGTCTACCAGGCGCTTGAAAAGCCCCCGGTCAAGGAAGCGCGGCTCAATTCTACTGCACGCTGATTTAGGCGTCGAAATATTACAAGTCGTTCACTCTATGAATACGGCGTCATGAAGCAGACGTAACGAGTATTCGCAGAGAAGTCTGGCCATTCTACCCCTCGAAGGCGACGCGGACGGCGTCACCAGGACAGGGGATATCGATATGAGCGGGCTCATCGCCAAGATTTCGACGATCGCGGTGTTGGGCCTGGCGGCCCTGCCGGCGCTGGGCCTGGCCCAGGCCGCCCAGGCTGCGCCTGCCCAATTCAAGTCTGGCAAACCCGTGGTGCTGGCCAAGATCGCGGTCGGCGACCTGGACCTGTCCCGCCCCGAGGACGCCCGCCTGCTGAAGGCCCGCATCGACACCGCCACCGCGGTGGTCTGCAAGGCCCGCACCCGCGCCGAGCGGCTCGACCGCTTTTCGGCCAGGGCCTGCCGCCTGGATATCCGCGACGAGGTCCACTCCAAGCTGTCGGACGACCAGGCCAGGGCCCTGCGCGCGGTCGGCGGCTGATCACGAGATCCTCCCTCCGGGGAGGTGGCGGGAGCGCCGGGCATGCCCTTGCCTGGCCGTTTCATCCCTCAGAGCGCTCACGGCGTCGCATGCTCCCAGCCCCAAAGGGAGACGCCACGAGGCTCCCGCCGAGTTGTTGATGAAGGCCTGAGCGCCTGTCTTCGAACCCTCTCCCAGAGGGAGAGGGTTCAAGAAGCGCCAACGCTCGGCGTTCAGCGGATGAAGCCCAGCGATTTCAACGCCCTGAACTTTCTCGACCCGAGTTTATCCTCATCCTCCAAACCGCCTGTATCCTTGACTCACCTCGTTGCAGGGAAAGGGCGCATGGCCAGCGACCGATGCGGCGGCGGGGGGCGATCGAGCGGGACTGGGCTGGAGGGGGTTACTTCAGCGTGTCCGGGGACTCCTGTCGTTGGGGAGCCCGCCCGCCGTCGGCGTCGAACGGGGAC